>NZ_CABFVA020000065.1 GCF_902143375.2 Methylacidimicrobium tartarophylax
ACGGAATTCCGTGCCGCTTCTTTTTTCCTCCTATGCCCTTGCAGGCGAGCTCTCCTTCGCATTGCCTATCGGCCGGATTCCGCGTATCCTCCCTTGACGCAAGGGAAGAGTCGCGATCGGTGACCTATAAATATTCTCCTTCGGCTTGCCGGACCCGGCGAGCGCACTGACGCGTCAATATGGCACTCGTGGTCCAGAAGTATGGCGGGACGTCGGTCGGGGACGTCCCATGCATCGATCGGGTAGCCAGGCGCATTGCTCGTCGCCATGAGCGAGGAGACCAACTCGTCGTCGTCGTCTCGGCGATGTCCGGAGTAACGGATTCCCTTTTACGATTGGCGCGTCAAGTCCATCCCGACCCGATGGGACGCGAGCTCGATCTCCTCCTGGCTACGGGGGAACAGACGACGACCGCTCTTCTTGCAATGGCCCTCCATGCGAAGAAGACCCGCGCCGTGCCCCTGACAGGAGCGCAAGCGGGGATCGTCACGGACGGATCGCACACGCGCGCCCGCATTCTCAATATCGGTCCCAAAAAGATCCACCGCTTTCTCGACGAGGGAGCCGTCGTCGTCGTGGCGGGTTTCCAAGGGCAGGATCTTCAGGGGAGCATTACGACTCTGGGACGGGGAGGATCCGACTTGACGGCGATCGCTTTGGCAGCCGTGCTCAAAGCCGATCTCTGCGAGATCTACACCGATGTCGACGGGGTCTACACGGCGGATCCCCGTATGGTTCCGAATGCCGCGAAGCTGGACGAGATCAGCTATGACGAGATGCTCGAAATGGCGGCATCGGGATCCAAGGTCATGCAGAGCCGCTCGGTCGAATTCGCGAAGAAGTTCCGGGTCGTCTTCGAAGTGCGATCGAGTTTTTCCGACGCCCAGGGAACGATTGTGAAAGCAGAAACAAAATCGATGGAAGATGTCGTCGTTCGAGGGATCAGCCTCGAACGGAATCAAGCAAAACTGACCATTCCGGCGGTACCGGACCACCCCGGGGTGGCCGCCAAGATCTTTTCGTCGATCGCCGATCATGGCGTTTCGGTCGACATGATTGTGCAGAACGTTTCGGACCGGGGTCTGACGGATATTACCTTCACGGTGAACCGGGACAGCCTCTCTCGAGCCCTGCGCATCATCGAGCCGGCCGCGCAGGAACTGCGGGCGGCTCCTCCTCGAGCGCAAGAGGGAGTCGCCAAGCTTTCCGTCGTCGGAATCGGGATGCGATCCCACAGCGGAGTCGCGGCACGCCTCTTTCAGGCTCTCGCCGATGCCGGGGTGAACGTCCAGATGATCTCCACGAGCGAGATCAAGATTTCCGTCGTAATCGACGAACAATCGGCGGAAAAAGCGGTTCGCACGGTGCACGAAGCCTTCGGCCTGGCGGGAGCGGCGCTGCCGGAGGCGAAAAAGGCCGGTTGAGCGTTTGGGACTAGGGGGTCGCAAAGCTCGAAGAACGTCGTTCGATTACGGCGGCAATCGGTCGCGAAGCTCTTGAACCTCTCCCTCAAAGCGGTTGACGGGTCTCCGCCGATGGATCTCTTCCAAAAGCGTTTTTGCGGGAGCGTACTGCTTCTGCCCGATCTCCAACCGGGCGAGGTTGATTTCCGCCACGAGTCGATACGGATCGGCCGACTGCTCGGCAATAACCGCGCGGTAGGAGCGGACGGCATCTTCCTGTTTCCCCTGCGCTTCCGCCGCTACTGCCGCTCCCAAAAGAGCAGCAGGCCGAAGGGGATGTTTCGGGAAGTAGTCAACGAAAAGCAGAAAACTCTTCGTCGCTTCGCCGTAGGCTCCTTCTTGAAACTGTCCGGAAGCGGTTTGAAGAAGCCAAAGGGCGCTCTGCGGCACGTCGCGGTGACGTTCAATCAACGTCAGACGCTCGGAGGCGTTCGACGTTCTGGCGTAGCTTGAGGCCACTTCCTCCCACCGCACCCGCCGCGCATGTTTCTGCCAAGCGAACGTCCCGATTGCGGCGGCGATGAGCCCTATCAACAGGAGAAGGGCGGCCAAGGGCAGGACACTCCCCCGATTGCCCGGATCCATCGGGGAAAAGGCAAGTCGCTCATTTGGCATGGCGATGCCTATGAAGCCCGGCCGGACTCCGCCTGACAAGCGCGAAGTTTCCGGCCGGCCGCTGACCCGAGAAGACATTCGAGTTGCGAAACACGGCTTCTCTGCCGCATAGTCGTATTTTCTGCCTCCATCGGGCGTTGCCGCTTTAGCTCAGAGGTAGAGCAACGCTTTCGTAAAGCGTGGGTCAAGGGTTCGAATCCCTTAAGCGGCTCCCAGATTCAAAGCGACTTACGGAAATAAATTCCTCTGGGTAGCGCAGCGTAACTCGCCTTATCACGCCATGCCTGCACCTTTCTTACGCTCTCCCGTAATCTCTATTCGTACCGCTTAAGTCCATACGCAAACCGTATGCACGGCCAGGGGTAAGAACGGCACGGAACGCGAGAGAGAGAGCTTGGTGGATGCAAGCCTGACCTCTCGACTTGGACCGTCACCGGCGACTGGCCAGAGCACGTGCCCGTCACCGACGCGGAGGTTGAGGTATTCGAGCAATGCTCCGATGACCTGTTCGATGAGCTGTTTGGGCAGTGCTGATAATTTGAGAGCGCGCCTGGCGCGCGATGGGAGTATCTTTGATGCAGGGGTGGCATGAGCGGAATACCTGATTACCAATCCCTGATGCTTCCGCTACTTGAAGTCGTCGCCAAGGGCGAGACCTCTGTTCCACTCGCTGAAGCCGACATCTCGGCCCGATTTGGGCTGAGCCAAGCTGAACGCGAGGAGCTTTTGCCGAGTGGCAAGCAGCGCGTCCTGCACAACCGTTTGCACTGGGCGCAATTCTATCTAACTAAGGCCGGTTTCCTTGAGAGCCCACGCCGAGGCCGGTTTGTTTTAACCGTAACCGGACGAAAACTTCTTTCGAACCCGCCAGCGCGGCTTGATAAGCAGTTCCTGCTTACCGTCCCGGCTTTCCGTGAATTCTACCACAACAATCAAGCAAAAGAAGCCACGGAAATAACGCTGCCGACTGCTCAGCCCACCTCAACACCAGATGAGGTCGTTGAAGCGGCTTACAGGGCGACTCAAGCCGCACTTCGAGCTGAGCTTCTTGATCGTATTCTTCAAAACAGCCCTACATTTTTCGAGAGCCTTATTGTCGATCTATTGGTTGCGATGGGCTACGGCGGATCACGTCGCAATGTGACGACACAGCTTGGCAGGAGCGGCGACGGTGGGGTCGACGGTGTTGTCAACGAGGACCTGCTCGGTCTTGATCGCGTCTATGTCCAGGCCAAACGCTACGGACAAGGTTCGTCCGTCGGGCGGCCAGAGGTGCAGGCGTTCGTAGGAAGCTTGGTAGGTCTTGGCGCCAGCAAGGGGGTGTTCGTGACAACATCGACGTTCTCGGCCCAAGCGGTAGAGTTTGCTTCCCACATACCTCAACGTGTGATCCTGATCGACGGGAGACGGTTGACCGAGCTAATGATCGAGCACTCTGTGGGCGTTCGATCGAATCGTGTGATCGAATTTAAGCGACTCGATGAAGACTTCTTCAGCGAGGAATGAGCAAGCGATGACCACGCCCTTGCGCGCCGCCCTTTACTTGCCCGTCTCGCTAGCGCGGCAGGCCGAGCACGATGTCTCTATCCGAGACCAGAAGCGCCAGGGCAAAACCTATTGCGCCTCGTGCGGCTACGAGCTGGTTGAAACTTATGTGGAGCCGGGGGCGGCGGCGACCAACGACCGTCGCCCCGAGTTTCAGCGCATGATCGATGCGGGCACGTCGAAGCCCGCTTCCTTCGACGTGGTGATCGTCCACTCATTCAGCCGGTTCTTGCGCGAGCAAGCCAAGGCCAACGCCGAGCGCGCCCAGGGCATGCTTCAGCAGTCAAGCCGCCAAGCAGTCTGCTGCAGATGTTGACGCAAGTCCGCCAGGCCCGCGCGCCAGCCGATCTTCCCCTCCACCCACTCCGCACAGCGAAGAGCCGTTTTTTATTGGTGGAAGAACTCTCCGGGAGTGGGAGCGGCCAGGGCCTCTCCCGGCGCTCCGGTTAGAATCTCCAAGGAGGCGTCCTCGTCGCTGATGGCGTAGGTGGCCCAGGGAGGTTGAGCTTCGAAAGTCCAGGCTACGTCATAGACGCCAGGTTCGAGCTCGACGGTCGCCCCGAAAGTCTCCTCTCCGCTGCTCGGCAAGCCCACCTGACCGACGCTCCGGTCGAGAATCCGGTTGCCGTTTACGCGCAACGAGAATGACACCACGAATGTCCGGTTCCAGCGGCAGCGGGCACCGATGCTTGACCGACCAGCCTGCCGGACCGCCCATTTCGCCGACCCTGCAACGGCGGGCATGGCTCCGGCTCCTCTTACGGAGCGCCCGATGGCTCTGAGATCGAATCGAGGACCCGGCATCGGCCGGAGAGCGAGCGCGGCGGGATCCACCACCCAGGGCGCGTAAGGAGCGGGAGTAAGGGGGTCCTGCTGCTGTTGGTGGTATGCGCGGACTTCGATCATCCAGCCCGCCTGCCGTGCCGGTTGTCTCGCTTGCATCGGAGTAGAGGCTTGCGGCGTCGCGGAGGATTGGGACGCCTGGAGTGGCACGAGCGCGCTCCGGGCCGCGGTGGCGTGTGCGCCGCCCGGATACTGCCGGAGGTAAATCTGGAGTTGGGAGACGGCTCCCTGGGAGGCCGATTGCCACAAGGCCGCCTCCTGGGGATCCTCCGCCTGGGCGGCCGACGGACACACGGTGATTATGGCGGCGGCGCATAAGAGCATTGTTTTAACGGCGTGCATTTCGGTGATTTAGTCGAAAGGCGAATGGTAGCCCCGATCCTCCTTTGGCACGCTCGGCGGCAGTGGCTGCTCCGGGCGGATCTTGATCGACTTGGCAGGAGGCGCGGGTGCGGGTGGCGTGGAGGCCTGCGAGCCGACCGTCGGCGAGGTGGAAGTCCCTACGTGGACCGGGTGGTGCGTCGATGCGAGGGCGACTCCGACGAGGACCGGAAACGCCAGGATCGCCAAACGGTACAGTCCGTCGGCGGCCCAGGCGGCGCGATGAAGGCCGAGCAGCCATTGCATGATACCTTGGTTCATGTGGCGATCTCCTCGAGGTCCTGGATCCGTTCGACATAGGTCCTCCTTGGCGACAAGTCTCCTGGCGAAGGCGTCGCTGGTCGAATGTCGCTCATCCACGGCGGAAGATGTACCGCAGGATTGAAGGGCGAATCCGATAACGGGAAAAGCAGGTTGCCCAGGCCATATCCAGAGGGAGAACAGAGAGCGACAAACAGCATGAGCCAGGATTGTTGCGCAATGTTGCGGCGACGGTCGTCCAAATGTTTCCGTGCTTTCGTCATATTTCGAGCGCTTCCTGGATATCGCTGTCGGTGACGGCTTGCAGGTCGCCTGAGGGATCGTTGGCGAGGCGGACGGCCTGCGCCTCGCGGATTCTCTCGACGAGGGTGCGGACTTCTCTGGCGTTCCCGAAGCCGGGATCGCGCGACCTTGACGTTAGCCAGTTTAGGATCATGGAGTCCATCCGAGCCTGGTCGCCGACGAAGCGTAGCTGCTCCTTCTTAAGCATCCTCTTGAGAATCTCCAGGAGCTCGTCGGCCGTGTAGGCCGGAAAGGGGATCGTCTTCGGGAACCGGGACGCTAAGCCCGGATTGGACGAAAGGAACTGACCTATCTGGGCGGGATAGCCAGCCACGATCACGACCAGCCGTTCCCGATAGTCCTCCATCGCCTTGAGAAGGGTGTCGATCGCCTCCTGGCCGAAGTCTCCCTGAACGGCCCTTCCCGCTGCCAGCGTGTAGGCCTCGTCGATGAAGAGGATCCCGCCCATCGCTTCGTTGATCCGGTCCTTGGTCTTCTGGGCGGTCTGGCCGATATACTCGGCGACCAGACCGCTCCGGTCGGTCTCGATCACGTGGCCGCGAGGCAAGACCCCGAGATCCCGGTAGATCGCTCCGAGGGTCCGGGCGACGACCGTCTTGCCGACGCCGGGCGGTCCGGTGAAGACCATGTGCCTACTCACGGGCGAGACCGAGAGGCCGCTGGCCCGCCGGCGCTGCTCGACCTGGGCGCTCGCCATGATCTTGTTGAGCTCCCGTTTCACCGCCGCCAGGCCGACCATTCTGTCGAGCTCATCCAGCGCGCCTTGGGCGCTCAAACTGGATCCGACCGGATCCACGCGTAGTGGCCGGAATGTCGATCGCGGCCTGGGCGAGGGCGGAGGCTGGTAGGCGGGAGGCGTTCCCGGGTCCTGCGGATCCACGGAGGCCTCCGGGATCGGGTTGATCCTGGACTGGATGGTCGCCAGCCGCCAAGCGATCACCCCGACATCGCCGAGGAGCAAATACCAGACGAGATTCTGATCGACCGCGGAGATAACCGACCCGACCGCCGTAAGAACGAGCAGCCACAGGAAGACGGAGACCTTGCGCCGCTTTACGAGGTTTTGGATCATCCGGTCTCTTTGGGCACGAATGGTTCGTTCGCCTGTTCCATCTCCATGTCGTGCAGTCGGAACGAATGATGCGCCGATTCGGGCCGCATCAAGATGAGGCGCTCCCCACGCGTCCGACCAATGGAAGCGGTTTTTAGACTGATATTTTGGGTGTCTTTTTTCCCTACTTTGAGGCGAGAAGAGCTGGAAGTACCAGCCGTTGCCAGTCTCCTCCCGGCTCGTTCTTGGGGTGTCTTTGCATAACTCCAAGGGTGTCCGAGAATCAAGCCCCTGATACAGTCGGCTCCCTAATGGAGAATCAGAAGTAGTCGTCTACGCCCTCCTGGGCCTCGGGCAGGTTGCCGTAGTCCCGTAGGTAAATCGCCATTCCCCCCAAAGGATGCAGAACTCTTGTGCTGACTTATTGCTCGTAATACGAGACCACGCAGCGGGCAGGTGATTACGGGGCTCAACGAGAAGGGCGGAAAAGACAAAGCCGCGACTTCGATTGGAGCGCCGAGCAGAGCACCAAGCTCAGGGTCAATGCCGCCACGCTGAGGAAAGACCGTCAAGGAGTTGCTGCCGGATTTCGTCGAGCAAGCAACCGCGCAATACGGAGCGCAAATGGTGCATGGGGAGGAAGAGTGGCTTGCTTTCCCTGGTGCATGAGCCATGCTCAGGCGTTCGGAAAGCAGGGCGAGGTTGCAAGCGCGTTGGGGTTTCCTTTACGGTTGCGTTGAATCCCGTAACTGCCGCGAAAACCCATGTCGCCGCAGAAGTCGTGGAGGATGAGACGAGTCGGAAGGACTTCGTTTCCGCTGGTCGATCTCGGTTGCGACGGGGTCGTCGGGAAGGAAAAGAAGACGCTGACGATGGTTCTCCTGCAGTCAAGAGCTGGCAGAGAGCGAGGGGGAAAGAAGGCCTTTTTGGGCCGCTCAGCGCAAAAGAGAACCTGTGCATCGAAATCCCGGAGTCGAGTCGGGTAGGAAGCAGATGCTGCGGATCGGTGTAATCGCCAATACGAGGAAGCCGGGTGCTCGGACCCTGGTCCGGGAGATGCAGCTCTTTTCCGCAAAGCATGGGTTCTCCTTTGTTTGGGAAGAGCAGACCGCGAGACTGGCGGGGACAGAGGGTAGGGATCTGGCCGGCTTGGTGGGCGAAGTCGATCTCCTGATCGTGGCGGGAGGGGACGGTTCCCTGCTGCGCGTCGTGCATGAGGTGTATCCGAATCCGGTGCCGATCCTCGGTGTCAACATTGGCGGCTTGGGATTTCTGACGGCAGTGACTCGGGAGGAAATTCTCCAAGCGTTGCCGGATTTGGCTTCCGGCCGATTGCGCCACAGTCCACGACTGGCGCTGGAAGTGCGAGGATCGCTCCGGGGCAAGGAGATCCGAATTCCCTCCGTGCTCAACGATGTGGTCTTGTTTCGGGGGAGTTCTTCCCGGATGGCTCGGATCGATGTTCATGCGGGGGATTTCCTCGTCACGGAGTTTCAAGCCGACGGCGTCGTGGTGGCAACCCCTACAGGGTCGACCGCCTATGCGCTTTCGGCGGGCGGGCCGATCGTTGTTCCCGAGGCTCAAGTCTTTACGCTGACCCCTCTTTGCCCTCATACTCTGACGAATCGCAGCCTCGTCTTTTCCGCGGACTCCCATGTCCGGATGACGGTGCCGGAACGAGCGGCTCCGGTCCGATTGGAGTTCGACGGCGAGTCGAGCGGGATTTTGCACTGCGGCGACTGGATCGAGATCCGTGCCGCCGCGCACCAGGTGACGCTGGCGTTTCTTGCCGGTCGAGACTTCTTTCAAATTCTGCGGCAGAAGCTTCGTTGGAGCGGAGCAAGCATGCCGACATCGGAAAAGCGAAGCGAGGCGGACGGAGGACGAACGTGAAGCTAGGCGAATTGATCAAGCCCGAAAGAGTCTCTCTGAATCTGCGCGCTCGAACCTGGGCCGAGGCCAACCGGGAGGTTGCCGAGCTTTTGCGCGAAGCACCGGAAATCGCTGACTTTCCCGCCTTTCTCGAAGAGCTGCTCCTCGTCCAGGGCAGCGGACAGTTCTGGTTCGATGGCGAAGTGGGGTTTCCTCACGTGAGGAGCGCTCATGTGAACAGTCTCGTCCTTGCGGCGGGAAGAAGCAGGGAGGGAATCGTCGCCCAGGAGGGTCAGCCTCCGGTGAAGCTCGTTTTCCTCATCGGCGTGCCCAAACAGTTTCATACCGAATATCTGATTGCCGTGGGAGCTCTTGCTCGTATCGTCCAAGAGGCGCCTTCCCGAGGGAAGCTTCTCCACGTAAAGGACGCAGCCGAATTTGTCTCCCTGATTGCGGCCGCAGAGCAGAAAGTGTAAATAAACGGAGACCTTCGGACAGGTGGCTGAGCGGTTGAAGGCACTCGACTCGAAATCGAGCGTGGGGGAAACTCCACCGTGGGTTCAAATCCCACCCTGTCCGCACTCCCGACGCTCCGTCTCTGCCTCCCACCGAGGCACCGGAAGATCACGTTCCCGGACGGACTGCTTTCCGAAGCGGGTCCGGCTGACTTGTGCGTTCGGCGGCATTCGGCTTGCGGGCGTTTTTCGTGCGAGGCGTTCCTGAGTCGGAAAGCTCCTGGGAGAGTTCAAAATCGCCGATGCGGAAGGCGAAGGAGCGAGGGCTGATGCAATGCAGGATGATCTGCTTTCCTGCGCGCGTGAGATCGAAGGGAACAAGCCTGGATTGCCTTTCGAAATGGAAGAGAGGGAGCTGTCGCAGACCCTCCAGAGTTCGCTGCAGCTCTGCCGCCGCTTCCGGTCGGGTCTGAACGTAAAGGCAGACGACCGTGTTCGTCCGGTGGGGCGGCCAGGCAGTCCATTCCACGACGATCCCCGGGACGGGGAAGCGCACGGCAACGGCTGCGCGCGGAATGAAGTCGCCCGAGACCAAATAGACCGTGTCTCCCGTCCAAGAGCGGATCATTGCGGGAAGAAGGGCCGAGTCGTTTTGCCGGCTTAAGCGGCGAAGAGTCTCCTCGGACCAGGCGAGCTCTTTCTCTTCTCCGAGGAGAGGAAGACGCCAGCCGCTGGGGATGAGGGTTGCCAAGCGTACCTGCTCGGTACGGACGCAGGAGGAAAAGAGCTCGCTCGACGGGCCGTCCGGAGAGCCCATCCGATATTTTAGGATGAGGACACCGGAGAGGAGGCCTGTCCCCGCGGCGGCAAGAAGGAGCAGGACGTCGATTGGCCCGAAACGCGAGCGCGAGGCCGTCTGGGATCGGCTACCCCCTTCGAGGGGGGGTGCCGCGGGCCCTAGGCTAGACGATGGCTGCGGGAGCTTTTGCTCTTCTCTCGGCCAAAGAGGAAACGGGGAGAAGAGCTTTGCCCTTTTCTCGGAATCCGGTGGCGAAGCATCCGTGGCGACGGATCGGAACGGCTGCGCCTCGAGCGGGAGAAGGGGGCCAGAGAGCCTCCGGAAGATCCAGAGCAGCGGGGCAGCAAGGACGAAGTAGAGGCAGAGGGTCCGGGAGATCCGCAAGCTGGCTAGGCCCAACGTCAGAGCCAAGGAGGGTTGGACCACGAGCCAGAACATCCGCGGAGAATTTCGGAAGGGCCAGGGTGGAATGCCCAGACTCCATGGGTTTTGGGGAATCTCTTGGGGCCCGCGGCTTCCGGCCTGGATCCGGTGAAGTGCGTAGGCGACTCCGGCCAAACCGGCAAAGAGAAAGACGGGAAAGGCCTCCCGCCAAGATTGGCGGAGGGCCGTTCCCAGGGTCAGGGCAAGGAGCAGGATGAGGGAGAAGAGTGCCCGCCGACTGCCGGCGTATCGCTCGCCGAGTTTCCGGCAAGTCAAAAGCTCGATCGGGAAGATCCACGAAACCATGATCCAGAAAAGCCCTCGGCCGATCCAGGCCATGATCGTATGGATCATCGGAATCTTTCCCGCTGCATCCCTTGTGCGACTTCCGACCGACGGCGAACGGGACGAGGAGTCCTCGGCGCCAGGGAATGGAGTCGACGGACGTTTCCTACTCTATCCGTTGCGGGAGCAATTTCGGCAAGGCGGAAAGCAGACCGAGGCTTACGGCAAAAAAGACGAACGCAGCGAGCATGGGCGTATGGAAAGAATGGAGGCTCTGCGAAAGAAGGCCGAAGAGAAGGGGGCCCGATCCGGCGGCGACGCGGCCGAAAAGTCCCCACAATCCAAAGTATTCGGCATGCTCAT
The DNA here is from genome assembly GCF_902143375.2 of Methylacidimicrobium tartarophylax. GTDB lineage: Bacteria > Verrucomicrobiota > Verrucomicrobiia > Methylacidiphilales > Methylacidiphilaceae > Methylacidimicrobium > Methylacidimicrobium tartarophylax. Next base: position 10,660 of record NZ_CABFVA020000065.1, read on the forward strand.
TCTTGGGAGCCAGAATCCCCACCACGGCGCGGCTCACCGCGTGGAGGGAGCCGGCCCCCATTCCCAGGACAGCGCAGACCGCGTAAAACGCCAGCTTCTCCTGCACGAAGTAAAAGCCGCCCATCCCCAAGAACCAGATCGAGACAATCAGCTGCAAGGTCTTCTTGGATCCGAGCCAATCTTCGATGAAGCCGAAGAGGATGGCACCGAGGCAGCCCCCGGTCTGAATGGCCAGAAGGAGGAAGACCGGCTCCCGGCCGGCCAATCCGATCTGCATTTGTCCATACAGAGCGCCCATGGCCAGCACCATCGATGCTCCGGTGCTGTACAGGAGGAACGCACTGAAGAAGAGGCGGAGGCGAGGCTCGTCGCGCAGCTTGGAAAAGGTGTGGGAAAGACGACCGAGAGAGCTTTCCATGGCGCCTTTCCAATCCTGCTGGGTGGGATGGCCCCGTTCTCGCACGAAAAGAAGCGTCGGAAGGCCGCCCGCGCCGTAAATGGCGGCTGTCAGGAGAAAAATCAGCCGAATGGCGCCGGAGTTGGCAAGCGTGAATCCGGGGCTCATGAGCGGATAGATCGCAGCCACGCTCAAGAAGCCTCCGACATTGCCGAGCGCCCTCGCCAGTCCCGAAAGCCTCCCGATCTCCTGCGACGAAGCGAGTTCGGGAAGAAAGCTCGCGGTGAGATTTTCGGCAAACGCGTAGCCGATCGATGCTGCCATGAACGCCGCCAGGCTCATCCAGACATCCCCTTCGCCCATGGCGGCAAGGCTGGCGGTGGCGACGATGCAGACGATGTACGAGATCGAGAGGATCCGTTTCTTTTTTCCGGTAACATCGACGAGAGCGCCGAGAAGGGGAGAGAGGACCCCGACCAGGGTCTGGCAAAAGAACAGGGCGCAACCAAAGAGCCATGTTGCGTCGGTTCGGTGCGCACAAATGATGCGAAGGAAGTAGGTGCCGAACACCAGATCAACGATCAGCGTGTTGAAGGCGGTATTCGCGAAATCGAAGAACGACCAAGCGATCTTTTCACTTTTTCTAGGAGACGTCGGGTGCGGTTGGGGAGAGAGGACCTTCTCGGAAAGAGGCATGGAGGATTATTTCAGGCAGAGACGCGATGGATCCGAGAGCCGTCTGCAGCCGTTTTTCGAAGAGAGGAGACCGCCCTTTGAGGGGATGACCCGAAGGCGGTGGAAAGGGGCGCTTCGATCAGCGATCCGTGGTTGGAAGGCCGAGATTTCAGGAAAGAGAGACGATCCGGAAAAAGCGGGTTCGTCATGGATGGATATGCCTCGGTGCTTCCCAGACAGTAGAAGCCATCCCCAGAGCTAACCGCGATCCGCGCACCCTGTCAAGGCAGCGCGGGTGGGCGGGAAGCGGCTCTCGGTCTGCCATCCGGCGGCAGCGCCAGCAGGAACAAAAAGCCGAGCGCGAAGCAGACCAAGGGGATGACCATGGGAATTTGATAGGAGTGGGTTACTTGGAAGAGCTCGCCGAAGAGCAGCGGCCCGATCGCGGCCGCGACCCTTCCTGTGACGAACCAGAGTCCGTAGTATTGCGCCCGCGATTCGGAAGGAGAGAGGAGCCCCATGACGGCACGGCTGACCGAGAAAAGGGAACCGTTGCCAAATCCAACGAGGAAGGCCGTTGCCCAGAAGAGCGGTTTCGAGTGAACGCACACCAGAGCGATCGAGGCGATCGTCCAGACGAGCACGACCAGTTGCAGGGCGCGGGCGGACCCAAGCCAATCCTTGATTTTGCCGAGAAAAAGAGCTCCGAAGCACGCTCCGCCCTGGACAGCGAGCAGGACCAAGACCTGTTCGGTATCCGCCATCCCGATCGCCATCTGGGCGTAGATCGCGACCACAACCATCACGACGGTTGCCCCGGCCCCGCAGAGAAGTGAAGAGAGAAAAAAGGTCCGCAATGCGCCGGGGCGTACTACGTCCGGCACCGAGTCTCCCAAGCGTCGAGCAGCATGTCGACAAGCCTGCCAAAGATTGCCCGTGAGGGCTTCGGTTCGTTCCCGCAAGAGAAAAAGAGCGGGAAGTCCCGCCAGGGCGTAGATGGCGATCGTCAGGGCCAAGGCGAGCTGGATGCGGTTTGCGTTGGAGACGGTGAATCCCGAGGCAAGCAGAGGAGAAACCAACAGCAGGTTGGCCAAGCTCCCCAAGTTTCCCAAAGAACGGGCCCAGCCGGAGAGGCGGCCGAGGGAATCGAAGCTGGTGATCTCCGGCAAAAAGCCGGCCATAAGATTGTCCGCAAACGAGAACGAAATATTGGTGATGGCAAAGGCGATCAGGCTTGGCCAGACATCTCCTTCCCCCATGCGCGCCAAGCTCAAGGCGGAGAGGATGCAGACGGCATAGGCGAAGAAGAGCATTCGCTTTTTTCTGCCCAGGACATCCGCCATCGCACCGATCATCGGGGAAGAGAAGGCGACAACCAGCTGGGAGACGAAGAGAACCAGGGTCCACAGCCAGGTGCCATCGACTCGATGGGCGCAAATGACGCGAACGAAATAGAGGGCGAACACCAGATCGACGATGACGGTCGTGAAGGACGAGCTGCCAATGTCAAAGCAGCTCCAGGCGAGTCGCTCCCAGTTCCCTGCCGGCGGTGAACCGGCGGAACTGCTCGGTGGAGAAGAAGGATCTCCTTCCGAAGGGGATGAAGTCTTGCCGGGGATCGGTTGTGGACGGCGGACTTTGAGCCAGCTCACCATGAGGCGAAGGATACCATAGCACGCTGGCGACCCGGGAGATGCCGAGAAAAGCAGGGCCAGGACGAGATCAGGCGATCACCGTTACTGCCAACTTTGGAGAACGACCTTGCGCGATGCCGGATAGGGATACTTCCGAAGAAGCTCTTTCACCGGCAATTTCTCGTCTCCTTCCCGCATGTAATGCAGGAGAACGACCGAGGCCCAGTAGTCATTGGCATAGTCCGTCCCGGCTAACAAGGTGGGAACCCCCTTCTGGTTGACCGTATGACAGGCGACGCAGCTGACGGGCCCCGCATAGCGGCCGTCCGGAGAATACTGCAAGGCGGCCTGATGGGTGGTCAAATCGACCGTTTTGGCTTCTCCTTCGTAGCGGACCGGATAGAGACCGTGAATCGATTCATGGCAGGACTGGCAGGAGAGCGCGCCATGGGCTTTCGAGTAGCGGTAGAGCGCGTATTTGTTGGGCTGGTCGATAGGAAAGTATTTGCCACCTTTGCTTTCCACGAATGGCGCGGCGTGGCAGGTCGCACATTTGGGCTCGGAAGCGGAAAGCCACCAATCGCTTCCCCCGGAAGCGCTGTCGTAGGAAACCGGGCTCCCTTCGCTCGCATTCCACGGCAATAATTTCAGGTTGCCTTCCTTATCCTTCGATGCGTGGACGAGCGTCGCGCCCTTGTGATCGGCGTAATAGGTGTAGACCGGGTTGTTCCCGTTCTGGATCCTCGGGTCGGCCATTTCCAGAAAACGCTGGATCTCCCCGCCGGCGACCGCTTTCCGGATCTCCTCCACGCCCTTGTCTCTCAAGGTCTTGCCCTTTTGAGAGACCACGTCGTCGAGATCATCCCACTTGTAGAGTTCGTTCGAAAGCTGATTGTGGCAGTTGGTGCAGGTCAGGCCCCTCATCTGCGGGATGGGCTTGCCGTTTTCATCCCGCTTGCTGACATTTTCCAGGTACCAGTTGCCCAGAGAATTGAGGAAAAAGGGAGGCTGAACATCCGGGTTGGTATGGGCATCTCTTCTGAGATAGCAACCGCCTCCGGCGATTCGTTGATCGGAGTCCGCAAATTTGTTGTTTCCGTAGGAGTCGGTGATTTGAAACGGGTTGGTCTCGAAATCGTTCATCTTGGGATTCTGCCAGTGAGTGGGATGGCATGCCTGGCAGGAGACCGTTCTGCCCGCCTTGTCGTTCATGTCGGCCAGAAAGCTCGCGTGTGCCGCGTGGATCGACGACGCAAGCGGCTTTGCCTTCGTGGTGGGATAGCCCGTTGCTCCCGGCCTCGGTTCTTGCAGATTGCCGGAGACATTGTCGCCGTGGCAGTCGGCACAGTTGACCGACCCGACGCTGCCTAGTCGGTTGGACGAGGCGTTCGGGTTGTATTCTTTGAGAAATTGCGTCTGGAACATCTTGTCGTGGATCTCGAGAAGGTTGATGGAAGAGGACGAGAGCCTCGCCATGTAGTCGGATTCATCCGGATAGTTCTTTTTCCAGTAGTCGTATTCCTTCTCGAAGAGGGTCATGCCGGCTTCCTTGGCGAGCTTGGCCCCCTTGCCGTTCGCGGAATGGCAGATCACGCAGTTCGGAATATCGACAGGATTCGTGCCGATGAACTGGACGGGCTTCCCGTTTGCGAGGATCGGCTTACCTTCTTTGTCGTGCAACTGCACGGTCGAGTACTGGTAGGGCTGGAAGTCCTTGTTGGTTACCGTCCGGATCGTTCCCTTCCTCCGGGAATCATAGAATGCGGTCAAGGGAAGGCCCAACGCGTCCCACACATTCGCCGCCGTTAACGTCAACCGGACATTCTTTACGTCCGGGATCAGCGAATCGGTGAAGACGATGTCTCCGCCTTGGTCTCCGGCATAATCGAGATATCCTCCCGCGAGCGGCTTCCCCGAGGGGCCGGCATCCACGGGGATCTCGAGGTCTTTGCCGATGTGGATCCTCTTCTCGATCGACCAGTCCTTGGGAATCGTGCCTTCGAGATCCTTGTAGATGAAAACATGCTCCCAGACGTAGTTCGCCATGTTGTCCCCGGGGTCGGACATGGTTCCGTTGCCGTTCACGTCCTTGAGGACCGACCAGTACTTCATCTTATTCCCTTCGGAATAGGTGTTATCCCGCAAGAAATAGTAGAGCTTGACCTGATCCGCCGGAGACAAGAGCCTCGGCCGGTTGCCATTCCTGCCGGACTGGACGGCCTGCGCCTGGAAGGAATTGTAGGGCGGAATGACACAGCAGTAGGAGATGTCGAATCCCACGCAGTGCATCCCGAGTTCGTAGTTGATGAGGATATTGTAGGGATTTTTCGGCTGATATGCCTTGAGAGTGAGGTGCGTGACCTCGTCCTTGATCGCGACGGGCTCTAGCCGATCGAGACGGAAAGGCGGATTGGGGTCGTAGCTCGCGATCTCGGCTCTCGCCGGAAGAGGGAGGCCGGAGGCAAGCAGAGCCAGCGCTACGCAGAGAAGCATTCGTCCGTTCGGTGAGGTCATAGCGAACGGCCCCTAACACGGGGACGCAATTCCTGCTTTAAGCAGGAATTGCATTGTTATGTCAAGCGCTATTCCAAGAACTTCTCGAGGCCGACGTCCTTGGGGAGTCCCAGGTTGAGAGCGTCCTGGTAGTGGCGCTTGGCCAGCTCCTTGGCCGGAGGCTTTTGCGTGGCGTAAATGACGGCGAGATTGAAATGGGCATCGGCGTAGTTGGGATTGAGCTCGAGCGCACGGCGGAGTTCCTTTTCCGCAGCCTCCTGCCATCCCTTTTTCGAACAGGCGATTCCAAGATAGTTGCGGGTGCGAGGATCGTTCGGATCGAGCACGATGGAGCGGGTGAGCATCGAGATGGAATTATCGTAGCGACCCTGCTGGTAGTAGACGATCCCGAGAACGGAGTGGGAGAAAGCATCATTGGGATTCAGCTTGATGGCCTGTTGCAGAGCTTTCTCCGCCTCGTCATAGCGGCTCTGCTGGAAGCGAACCACTCCTAGGTTCGCCCATGCAAAGACGTTCCCCGGATCCTTTTGAAGAATTTGATCGTAGACCTTGGCCGCCTCGTCATGCCGCTGTTCATTGAAGTAGCCGGCCGCTTGTTCCGCGAGTCGGCGGATCTCGGGCGAGAGGGAGGCGGCGTTGTTGCCCTGGGCGCCACTGTCGGAGGCGGGAGGAGGGGCGTTCTGTTGGGGGGCCGAAGCGGGCTCCGAGCTGGTCTCGCCGGAGGATGCGGGCATCTGCGAGGCGAACTGCACAGCGGGATGATTCTCCGAAGCGACTGTGTCGCTGGAGGCCGCCGTCGTCTCCGGAGCCGAAGGGGTGGGATCCGCCTTCGCCGGGTTGGCAGGACCAGACTCGGAAGCGCTTGTCCGGTCCGGAGCGGAGCTTTGCGAGAATAAGCCCATCTGTTGGGCTTTTTGCTTCAAGGCAGCCACGAAAGCCTGTTTGTCCCCACCGTCCTGCGGAGCGACGGCCGGGCCCTTCAAAAGAGCAAGCTCTTCGGGAGAAAGCGATACGAGGGGCGAGGAGAGGATTTCGAGCTGCCTCTGCACGAACTGGGAATCGACCTTGAGGGATTGAAGCTCTTCGGTGACAAGCTTCTTGGCCATCTCGCGGCGGGCCTGCTCCTGGAGCTGCCGGTTGACGATTCCTCGCAGGATCTCGTTTTCCTTTTTGAGTTGCTCGTTCCCCGAGGAGGCGAAGAAGTGACGTGCCGACTCGGCCAAGCGTTGCTGCGCCGTTTCCAACTGGGACTGCAAGGAGCTCGCCGTCGATCGGAAAATTTGATTTTCCCGCTCGAGGACGGCCAGTTGCTCCTGGACTCCTTTGAGCTGATCCCGGATGCCCACCACGGCCGCTTCGTTATTTCCGGTCTGAAGAGCGCGGATCTTCCCTTCGGTCTGCGCAAGCTGCGCCTTGAGCGCATTGTTTTCCTGGAGCACAGTCGCGATCCTCTCTTCGACATTGGACGACTGCGCGATTGCCAACTCCTTGCGGACACTCTGGAGCCGCTCGCGGAGCGAGCCCGCCTCCGAGACGGCTGCCTGCAGTTGGGATTTCGTGGAGGTCAACTCGCTTTCGAGCTGGGAGATGCGGCTACGCAAGAGAAAAAGTTGGCGGTTGCCGTTGCTTTCGGTCGATTCGGCGTCGCCGCGAGTCGCAGGAACCGAATGGCTCCGCGGATTGTCCTTGGTTCCCTCCCCGGCCGATGGCGAGGAAGCCAACTCGTTCTTGTCCGGCTGTGGAGCTTCGGGTGAGGATGAGCCCTTCTTCCGGGCATCCTCGGACAGGGCGATCTTGCCGCGGACATAACGGAGGCGGAACGCGACGATCGATGGCTCCCAATCCGGATGGTTTCTCTTGAGGAGTTCGAGCTTTCTCTCCACATCCAAGTACTTTTGATGGGCGGCCGCTCCCTCCCCCTTTTTTTCCATCTGTTCGGCCTCTTGCAGGCTTAGATAGGCCTGCAGGAACTGGTCCTGTGGCGGATACGCCGCATGGGCGGGTTGGGCGGGTTGAGCGATCGCCAAGAGCAGGCAAGCGAGGCTACCTCGAAGAGAGAGGCGCATTTGGGACCGGATATTGTCTTTGGGACGCGTAAAAAGTCAATAAGCTTTCTTAAGAGCTTGTTTGCAGGTGACTAATGTGGAGCGGCCTAGCGTCGCGCTCTCGGCAGCCCTTTCTCTCTCACGAACGTCTTGCCCGGCATGGAGCCAGTGGGCATACTGCGCAAGCGGAAGTAGAGGGTAGTGAGCAGGATGGCAGATCTGGGAGCCGGACGGACGAAAAACATGCAGGATCGATTGGAGCAGATTCTCCATCGAAAAAGAGCCGAGGTCCGGGAACTCGACGGCGAGCTTGTTCGGTTGCGGCAGGAAGCGCGCGGCCTGGGCCGTCGCTCACGCTCCTTGGTCGTCGCGCTAAAAAAGCGGGAACGGATTGCCCTCATCGCGGAGGTCAAGCGGGCTTCCCCTTCGGCGGGGGCCATCGCGCCCGGCTGCGATCCCGTAAAACAGGCGCTCCTCTATGTCGATGCTGGGGCGGACGGGATCAGCGTGCTCACCGACGGACCTTTTTTTTCCGGATCGGGCGAAGATCTACGCCAAATTCGGGAAGCGGTCGATCTCCCGATCCTGCGCAAGGACTTCATCCTCTCGGAAGCGCAGCTGTACCAGAGCGTCATTTTGGGTGCGGATGCCGTGCTGTTGATCGTGGCGGCTTTGGCGAAGGAGAGGCTTTACGAGTTGCATTCCCTCGCGATCGACCTCGATCTGGCGCCTCTGGTCGAAGTGCATAACCGAGCCGAACTCGAGCGAGCCTTGGCGATCGACGCGAAGCTGATCGGGATCAACAATCGCGATCTTCGCACCTTTTCGATTGATCTGGCGACCACCGAGCAGCTGATCGGCTCGATCCCGGAAGGGTGTGTGGTCGTGAGCGAAAGCGGGATCGTCTCCGGGAGGCAAGCGGCTGATCTCCGGTCCGTGGGCGTCGACGCGATTCTTGTCGGCCAAGCTTTGATGCAGTCGCCCAATCCGAAGGAAAAGGTGGCCGAGTTCTACAGAGAAGGCGGGACGAAGGGGGGATGGCGGCCGCTGGGCGGGTAGCCCAAGCTTTCTTCGCATGTCGGTTCGAGTCAAGATTTGCGGGATCACCTCGCTCTGCGACGCGAGGATGGCGATCGAGGCGGGAGCGGACGCTCTGGGATTCATTCTCTATCCCGGGAGTCCCCGCTACGTGTCACCTTCCTCCGCCGCGGAGATTCTTGAGGCGCTTCCTCCTCTGGTGGAGCGGGTGGCCGTTCTCGTCAATCCGACCGCCGAGGAAGTCAAACGGATCGAATCTCTGGCGGGCTTCAGCGCTTGGCAACTGCACGGAACCGAAAGCGCTGCATTCTGCGCCTCGCTTCGGCCTCGCAGGGTCATCAAGGCGATTCGCCCTCCCTGGCCGGACAGGGAGGAATTCTCTTTTCCTTCGGCGGCGCTGCTCTTGGATAGTCCGTCCTCGTCTTGGGGCGGGAGCGGCAAGACGCTCGACTGGTCGCTTGTGCGTCCCTTTGTGGAAAGGCTGCGCCAACCCTTTATCCTCTCCGGAGGATTGACTCCCGAGAACGCCTCGGAGGCAATCGAGCAGACCCATCCTTTCGGAGTCGACGTAGCTAGCGGGGTAGAGCTTGCTCCTGGCAAAAAGGATCCAAAGCGTGTATGGGAATTTGTACGAAGATGCAAGGGCACTTAGCGAGCCTGCCGGATGCCGGCGGCCATTTCGGGCTTTACGGAGGGAAGTTTGCGCCCGAGTCGCTCGTGGCGGCCCTGACGGAACTCGAGGAAACCTACCGGGTCGCGAAAGAAGACCCCGATTTCCGAAAAGAGCTGGAGCAGCTGCTCCGGACCTATGCCGGCAGACCGACTCCCCTGACCTATGCCGCTCGCCTGACCGAAGCCTTGGGCGGCGCGCGCATCTATCTCAAGCGGGAGGATCTCCTCCATACCGGGGCTCATAAGATCAACAACACGTTGGGCCAAGCCCTCCTTGCCGTGCGAATGAAGAAGAAACGCGTCATCGCGGAGACTGGCGCCGGCCAGCATGGGGTAGCCACGGCGACCGTTTGCGCCCGATTCGGGCTCGCGTGCACGATTTACATGGGCGAAGTGGACATGGAGCGTCAGGCCCTCAACGTCGCCCGCATGGAGATTCTCGGCGCGCAGGTTGTGGCTGTGCGGAGCGGGCAGCGCACCCTCAAGGAAGCCGTCAACGCCGCGATGCGCGACTGGGCCGCTAGCGTGCGCTCCACCCATTACATCCTTGGCTCGGCGCTTGGCCCCCATCCCTATCCGATGCTGGTTCGGGACTTCCAGATGGTGATCGGTCGGGAGGCACGAGAACAAATCCTGGAGAGTGCAGGAACATTGCCCCATGCCGTCGTGGCTTGTGTCGGAGGGGGAAGCAATGCGATCGGCATCTTCCATGGATTCCTCGATGATCCGGAAGTACGCCTGGTCGGGGTCGAGGCCGGCGGACGAGGCAGCCGACTGGGAGACCATGCCGCCCGGTTTGCGGCCGGAGGAGTGGGAGTCCTGCAGGGAACTCGGACATACTTGTTACAGGATGCCGATGGCCAGATTGCTTTGACCCACTCGATCTCGGCGGGGTTGGACTATGCCGCCGTCGGCCCCGAGCATGCCTACCTCCGGGAGGTCGGAAGGGCCGAATACACGGCCGTAAGCGATCGGGAAGCTCTGGATGCTTTCTATCTTCTGGCGGGTAGGGAAGGCATCATTCCGGCCCTCGAGAGTGCCCATGCCATCGCCCACGCCATCCGGCTGGCGAAGGAGCTTCCTCCCGAGGCGGTGCTGCTGGTCAATCTTTCCGGCCGCGGCGACAAAGATGTCGAGCAAGTGGTCCGGATGCAGCCCCAGAGGAGTGTCGGCGGAGGCAGCGGGCTTCCTTCAAGGGAAGCGGCTCCTCTCTGACTTCCCGTCCTGGAAGGGACGCGGACGCCGCGTGCGTGGAATCGAGGATGCAATCGATGAAGAGAGAGGAAGCGGCCATATTTCGTCGGGAAGGGATTCTCTTCGTCATTTCCGCCCCTTCGGGGACTGGGAAGAGCACCCTTTGCGAAAACTTGCGGCAGACGCCGGATTTCGTGTTTTCGATCTCCTGCACGACCCGGCAGCCCCGGCGTGGGGAAGTGGACGGGGAAGATTACCTTTTCCTGGACGAGCAGCAGTTTTCTGCCAAGGTCGCTGCAGGGGAGTTTCTGGAATATGCGAGGGTTCATGGCTGCTGGTACGGGACCTTGCGAGAGACGGTGCTCGAAGCGCTCTCCGAAGGAACGGATGTCCTGCTGGACATCGACGTTCAGGGAGCGAAAAACATTCGACTCCAGGAGGACTCCCGTCTGAAATCGGCTCTCGTCGACGTGTTTATCATGCCTCCCACCTTTGCCGAATTGGAGCGCCGGCTAAGGAAGCGCGGAACCGAAGAGGAGAGGGAGATCGAGCAAAGACTGGAACGCGGCCGGGAAGAGATGAAGGCATGGAAGGAGTTCAAATATACGATTCTCTCGGGCTCCATGGAGGAGGACCTGACGAAGTTCCGCGCCATCATGCGGGCGGAGCGATATTTGAGCCGGAGACTGACTCTCCATGAAGAATAGCCGGCCCACCGTTCTTCTCGGCGTGACCGGCTCGGTCGCCGTCTTCCGCGCGATCGACCTGGCGAGCCAACTGACCAAAGAAGGATATCTCGTCGATGTCGTATTGACGTGCGGCGCTCTCCAGTTCGTTCGCCCTCTTTCGTTCGAAGCCGTTACGCATCGATGCGCTTACACGGACCAGAGCCCGGGGATCTTAGCGGGTCGAGCCATTCATATCGAATTGGCGGAGCGGGCCGGGATCGTGGTCGTTGCTCCTGCCACCGCAGATCTGATCGGCGGGCATGCGTGCGGTCTCGCGCAGGATCTACTGAGCTCTCTCCTCCTTGCGACCGCAGCGCCGGTTCTGCTGGCTCCCGCGATGAATACCCGGATGTGGGGGCATCCTGCGGTTCGTGACAATGTTGCCCTGCTGGAAAGGCGGGGGGTGCGGTTTGTGGGTCCGGAGAGCGGCCTCCTCTCTTGCGGAACCGAGGGTCCCGGACGACTCTGGCCTGTGGATCAGCTGTATGCCAAAATCCAGGAGCTTGTCCCTATGGCAGCGCATCCCCCCGACTCGCCAAAACGGGAAGGGAAAGAGCTTGCCGCGCTCGGGCAAAGATCGTCTTCTTTACCCCAAGAGGGGGACAAGAGCAAGGAGATGAACGAAATGGCGGATAAAAAGAAGCCTGGAAAGAAGCCGGCGGTCAGGAAAACGGAAAAGAACAGCAAGAAGGGGCCGGCCGCGAAGAAGAAATAGGAAGACTCTCCGATCGAGGGAAGAGAGGAGACGGCCGTTCCGCGTGAAGCTCCGCGCAACGGGCCGGAGAGGGACTTTGTCCCCAAGCGAAGGAGCGAAAGCGTGAAGGAGGGGACTCGGATGGGGGAGACTCCGGTCGTGGCGATCCTGATGGGGAGCCAGTCCGATTGGCCGGTTCTGCAGGGTGCGGCGGAGGTCTTGCAGCACTTTTCCGTGCCCCATGAGAAGGCGATCGTCTCCGCCCACCGCACCCCGGAAAAGCTGCGCCACTATGCTTTATCGGCAGCCGAGCGCGGGATCAAAGTCCTGATCGCAGGCGCCGGCGGAGCCGCGCATCTGCCGGGAATGCTTGCCGCCTACACGCCGCTTCCGGTGCTCGGAGTCCCGGTCGAAACACGGACCTTGCGAGGCGTGGATTCTCTCTTGTCCATTGTGCAGATGCCCTATGGCGTTCCGGTGGGTTGCCTGGCAATTGGCGAGGCCGGCGCGCGAAATGCCGCCTTACTCGCAGTTTCGATCCTTAGCTTAGAGAATCCGGAACTCGCCGAGCTCTTGCGCGAGTTTCGCAGTACGCAGACGCAGCGGGTTCTTGATCAGACGATATGAGTCCAATGCTTCCCGGCGCGTCCGTCGGAATTATCGGAGGAGGCCAGCTTGGACGCATGCTCGCGGGAGAAGCGAGAAGGATGGGCTACCGGGTCGTTGTTTTCGATCCCGATCGGGAGAGCCCGGCGGCCGCGCTGGCGGACCGCCATTGGTGCGCCGACTTTTCCGATCCAAAGGCGTTGGCGGAATTTGCGGACGCTGCCGACGTCATCACCTACGAATTCGAGAACATCCCGGCGGAGAGCTTGGCCTTTCTCGATTCGAAGATCTCCGTTTCCCCTTCTCCTGAAATTCTTCGAATCTGCCAGGATCGCATTCGTGAGAAGGCTTTTTTAGTTCAGCAGCACTGTCCGGTCGCCGCCTTTTATCCCATTGAGCGCGCAGGCGATCTCAAGAAAGCCCTCCAGATCGTGGGGACTCCCGCTTTGTTGAAGACCGCGCAGCTTGGCTACGATGGGAAGGGTCAGGCGGAAGTCGCTGCCCCATCCGACTTGGAAATCGCCTGGCGGCAACTGGGAGAGGTGCCGGCCATTTTGGAGGAGAAGGTATCGCTGGAGGCGGAGCTTTCCGCAATCGTGGGGCGGTCCGCCACCGGAGCCGTTACGGTCTTCCCGATCCCCAGGAACTTTCATCGCAAGGGCATTTTTGATTACTCGCTGGTTCCCTCCGGTTTGGACGGGAAGTTGGAAAGGGCCGCAGGGGAGATCGCGGGGAAGATTGCTTCGGCGCTGGGACTGGTCGGCGTTCTTGCCGTGGAGTTTTTCCTTGCCGTCGGGGAGCGACTGCTGGTGAACGAACTCGCCCCGCGGCCACACAACTCCGGCCACTTTACTCTGGACGCCTGCATCACGAGCCAGTTCGAACAGCAACTGCGCGCCATTGCCGGACTGCCCCTGGGCGATGTCTCCTCACGGGGTCCTCTCCTTCTCCGCAACATCCTGGGGGAGTCGTGGGTGCGTGGCGAGCCGGATTGGGCGTCTCTTCTCTCCTTGCCGGGCTTGCGTCTCCACCTCTACGGAAAAAAGCGTCCGCTGGCGAAGCGGAAAATGGGTCACTACTCCGTGATCGCCTCTTCGATGGCGGAAGCCCGGGAGATTGACGCACGGGCTCAAGCGATTCTCCGGCTCGACCAGGATATGTAAAATTGTATTGTCCGGCCTCTATCGGTACCAAGCGTACCAGTCGACGCGGATCCTCTCGCAACGCTCCGGCTCTCCTGTCTGCCGGAAAGGCCACCAGACCGTAAAGCCGCTGGAGCGGTATCCCGCAGGCTCAATGGTAAACCAAGAGGAAAGGAGCCAGGGAAGCAGTGCAGGAGTCGGCGGGCGGCCAAGGCAGGGAATCGCGGAGATCATCGGCCCGAGGTCGAAGCGAAAAAGAAGCTCCGGGTCCGACGGTTGCCAGCCCCAGCGGGAAAAATAGATTTCGAAACGATCGGTCTTCCTTCGGCCGGAGACGGAAAGAACCGGATACTCGGCCTGGATCCGGATGCGCTTGATTTCCCGCGGTTCAAAAACCATGGGAACGGCCCAGGCATGGCGCACCGGGTGCCCACTCTTTTCCCCCAGGCGAGCAAGCTCCTCGGACGCCTCCTCCCGAACAGCCTGGACCCTCCTTTCCTTCTCCCAGACGTGAAACCAGAGGGGTGGATTCTCCGGATCCTCGTCGGAGTAAAAGCGAAGTTTGGTGACCTGGTCGCCATTCTGCAGAACGACCTCTTCTCGGTAGAGCACACGCGGGAGGAACGGGGCGGCAGGAGGGGAAAGTGGGGCTGGTTTCCCGGGAACGAGCTGAGCATAGGCGCTGTCGGAAAGAAGCCGGACCGAAAGAGGACGCGCCTGGACTGAGAAAAGGCAGCTTGCGAAGCAGAAGAAGACGATGATCTTCTTTCCCAGCGAGAGCACGGTAGGCATGGAGAGCTCCTTCCTCTTATCGGTTCGTCTCGTCCCAGCCCGTGCGAATTTCGCGATAGCCCGCCCATCCGAGGATCCCGAACACGGTCAGATGGAGGAGCAGGAGAAGAAGCAGGAGGAAGATTTGCATCCGTCTCACGGTATCTTCCCAGCGCTGGTCGGCTGCTTGGCGCAAGGAGTCGGCAAGGACCGTTTCGATTCGCTCCGCCGGGTAGAATCCCGTCGAGGAGTCAAAGAAGGCCTTCATGTCCGCCGAGAGAGCATGTGCCGGCTCCGCGGGGCAAATACCGAGGAGAGCAGCCACCTGCGGACAGCTGGTGGAGAAGCTTGCGAGCGCGGCGGCGGCATAGGAAGTCGCCGCGGCCTCCCGAGCCGCTGCCGTCGTCAGCGGTAAAAAGTGCGCTTCCGATGAGGGCAGAAGAGGCTCCAGCCGCCTGAGGCGAATCCTTTCCCTGGCCCGATCGAATGCAGCCTCTTGCCACGAGGAGCCTTCCAAGGCCTTCCGGGCCCAGTTCGCGATCGCACGATGGACGAGGGGACGGGTGTGGGCCGCTCCCACGAACAACGGTACGGCGAAGAGGGTCGCGAGGGCGGTGAGAGCGCAAAGCGGGTGGCGGCCGGCCCTGGGCGCAAAGCCCCGATTCCAGAGGAGAGCCGAATGACTGAGCAGTATCCAGGAAAGTGCGGCACAACCGAGAGCAAGCCCCAGAGTACCGGCCATCGCCGCCGGCTCTTTTCCTGCCAGCTCGGCCAGAGCTCGACTGGAGAAGGAGAGCAAATCGATGGTCCAGCCCACGGGATCGGCCTCCTGTCGAACGAAAGAATCGATCTCTGTCTTTTCGCAGAATCAGCGAAGAAAAACAGAGTTGACGTCCACCTGAGAATGCCCTATGCGGAAATCCCCATGCAAGGATCAAGCAGATTGCGTGGGTTCAGACTCTTTTTTGCCATTCTCCTCGCGGGCGCAATCAGCTCATCCGCTTGGGCAAAAACAAATTATTATCCGCTAAAGAAGGTCCTCTCTTCTCCCAGTCGGAAAGCCGGACAACTCTCGCCCGATGACTATATTACCGTCACCGTGGATGGAACGAAGAAGAAGGTCGCAGTCTGGAGTTCCGCTCCAAGCCAACCCTTTCGGCGGATCGGCGTTCTGGAGACGAACCGGTGGCGGAAGCATGCCGCGCGGATCGCGGCGAAGAACGGGGGCGACGGCATCCTCTTGGTGGGGCACGAGGAGGAGCCCTATGTGCCCGCGTGGGTGGGTCGTCAATTAGGTACCCCCCGTTTCAGCGAATTTCGCTACTGGTGGGTTATCGTCGGTCCCGGGGTACCGTGACCATTTGCCTTTCCCCCAGCACTCCCGAGGACGAGTCCCTTCTCCGTTGCTGCGGCTTTTCGTGGGGGTCGGCGATCTTTTGCCGCAATTGGCTCGCCCAGAGTTCCCTGCGGCGGATAAAATGATTTAAGGAACTGTTTGCAAAGGCCCACGTGGTGGAACGGCAGACACACGGGACTTAAAATCCCGTGGGGGGAAACTCCCGTGTGGGTTCGAATCCCACCGTGGGCAGTCGCTTGCGATCTCTGGAAAGTCCGGGAGGGATGGTTGGCAACCGATGCGATTCGTGAAAAAAGAGAGTTTAGCGGAGGGTTGGCTCATTCTCCTGGTCAGCAGCCTCTTCCTTGGACAGGCGGCAGCGATGCAAGCGGAAAACACGCTCGATTCGCAAGTACAAGCCGGTTCGGCGCTTCTTTGGGATGAGAGCTCCCAGAGAGCCCTATTTCGGCGCCAAATTTATGCACCCCATCCGCCGGCGAGCACGACCAAGCTGATGACGGCCCTCCTCGTCTATGAAAAGACCGGGCTTGCGGGAGAGATTGTCGTATCCCGCGAGGATCTCTCGAGCGCCGGCGAGGTGCAGACCGTTCGCCTGCTGCCGGGAGATCGATTCCTGGTGGCGGATCTCGTCCGAGCCCTGCTCATCAGCTCGAGCAATGAGGCTGCGCTTGCGCTTGCCCGGCATGCTTCCGGATCGGTGAGCGCGTTCGTTGCCGAGATGAACGCCCGGGCAAAAGGGCTGGGTTGCGCGAAGACTCATTTCGTCAATCCGAACGGGGAGACGGAGCCTGGGCATGTGAGTTGCGCCAGCGACCTCTTGCGCATTTTCGAGGCCGTGCTTGCTGTGGCCCCCTTACGCAGGATCTGCGCCAGCGAGAGTTATTCCCTCCGCTCCGCCGAAGGAAAGCCCGTGCAGTATTTGATGAATACGAATCGGCTCCTGGGTCCCTACCCGGGAATGGGTCCTGCCAAGACCGGATGGACGCCGGAGGCCCGGCATACTTATGCCGCCCTATGCCAGCGAGGAGAACGCAAGGTAGCCCTGATCCTTTTCGATAGCCCCAACAAATGGGCCGATGCGGTGGCTCTTTTCGACTTCGCCTTCGGCGAAAAAGGGAGCCGAGTCGGCGGACTTTAACCGACCACGCCTTGTCCTACAAGGTTGTCGTAGATGGCTAAATAGTCCCGGGCCATTCGTTGCGCGGTAAACCGGTTTTTGAAGGCGAGGCGAATCTGTTTCCGGGAGAGCTGCGCCGCGAGCGGCACGGCTTTGGCGGCTTCCTCCACGTTTGGAACGATAAAGCCGGTTGTTCCGGATTCGAGAATTTCCGGAATTGCCCCGTAGGGAAAAGCAATCACAGGAGTCCCGCAGGCCAGCGCCTCGATTGCGGAGAGTCCGAAAGGTTCCGGCCATTGAATCGGGAAGAGCATCGCTACGGCGTTTCCCAGTAAGGACTGCTTTTGGCCTTCGGTCGCTTCCCCGAGGTAATGGACATGCGGGAGAGAAAGGAGCGGACGAATCGCATCGATATACTCGGCGTCATGACGGGGGTCGATCTTGGCAGCGATGAGAAGATCCAGCCCTGCTCGCCGGGCGATCTCGATTGCCAAGTCAGGACGCTTCTCGACAGAAATGCGGCCCAGGAAAACGAGGTATCCTCCGCTTCCGCTGCCCAGAGAATAGAGATTCTCGGGCAGGCCGTGAGGAACGGTTCCGGCCCAATTCGCATGAGGAATACACTTACGCTGCGCTTCCGAAATGGCCACCACCGGCATTTCCGGGAAGCCTTGGAAAAGGCGCATGAGATCCGGCGTATCGAGCCGGAGGTGGAGGGTTGTGACCGAGCGGTTGGCCCGTCTGCGGAAAAAGGGGAAGTGAAAAAACTCGGTGTGAAAATGGAGAAGGTCGAACTCGGCTTCAGACTGGAGAGCGGCATCGACCTCAAGGAGAAAGTAGGGGAGGTAATCTCGGCAACCGGGAATCTTGCGAAGACTTTGGGGGCAGATGGATCGAAGCGGTGCGCGGGTGACCGAATCCCCGCTCGCGAAAAGAGTCACTTCATGGCCGAGGTCGATTAACGCCTCTGTCAAAAAGGAGACCACCCGTTCCGTCCCGCCGTAGCCTTCGGGAGGAACCCGCTCTACCGGCGGAGCAATTTGGGCAATTCGCACGGGTTGTCAGGTTGGAAATGTGTCCGAGCGTTGTCAAGCTGTAGCGTGATTTTCGCTCAAGAGAGGCCTTGCCGGTGGGAGACAGCTTGGGACCAACACGGGTGAGTCGGGATCTCTCCGATGGAGTGCTGCATTGTCATCTCCTTTGGCATCCATCAGAGTGACTTTATGGTTGCCATCTTACGTGGCCCTCGGCGAGAAGCTCGACGGAGGAGAGATCCAGCATTCTCCTTCCTTCCCGTTTTGTTGGGTGCCCTCGCCGCGTTCGGTCGGCTGGAACCCGCCGCAGCCCTAGCCGCGTGCGACCGGGCGACGGTCGAGGTGATTCGTAGCGTGCTACCCGCCGTGGTCTCCATATCCGTCGAAAAAAGGAGCAGCGGGTTTTTTGGACCAAAGCGGAAAATCGAAGGTATGGGAACCGGCCTGGTGGTTTCGAAGCAGGGTGACGTGATCACCTGCGCGCATGTGCTTGGCAAGAGATTCGCCCGAAGGGATCTGCTCGTTACTTTCTTTGACGGGAGGGTGCGGCTTGCGCACTGGGTCTATTCGGATCCAGGTGCGGATCTCGCGCTGCTTCGCGTGGAGTGCGGGGCGCTACCGGGCGTCTTTCGCTATAGGAATCTGTCCGAAGGGCAGCTAGGAACGACCGTGCTCGTGCTAGGGTCCGGGATGGGCTATCGGAACACGGTGTCGCGAGGCATCCTGAGTTCGTGTCCGAGGAGGGTGGACATGAAAGAAGGGGAAGACCTCTCTCTCCTGCAAGTAGATGCCGCAGTAAATCAAGGGGACAGCGGGGCTCCCGTGCTGGATCTAGACGGAAAGCTGGTTGGACTCTGCTTCGCGAAGGTGGCCGGGCTTTCGGTGGAGGGGGTTGGTCTCGTGATCCCGGGTCGGACCGTAGCGCGGTGGCTCGATCGCCAATTGACCGGAGGCGACCATCGGGCCGGTCCTTCAAAAGGAGTAGACGGTTTCCACCGCCCAGAGGAACGCCGGGCCGCTCGAGATCGGGAAAAGAAGGGTTCCCAACGGGGAAAAGGGAGTCCCATAGACGGCGGCACCCCAGTCCATGCGAAACTCGGTTCGCAGCATCAGATTCTCCCAAATGTCGAAGCTGACGGTCCCCGTGACACTCCAGATGTCCTCGGGCCCTACGTGGTCGGAAAGGATCTCGTTGGCGCTTCCGTGAATCCAGTCGGTGCGCAGCGCAAGGCTCGTGAGGCTGTTCGCCTGATATTTCGCCCAGAGGCTTGCCCCGAGCCAGCTCGACGATTGCAACGCTCCGCTGCCGAGGGTGCCGACGCCTTCGTAGAATCCGCCCGTCGTCTCCCAGGCAAGCAGCAGCCGGTCCCGTGCGGCCTTGGGAATCCACTCGCCCCAAACATCTCCTAGAAAAAAGGGGGCAGCCCGGTTGAGCGGGCTCTCGACAAAGACTCCGGTGCCGGGAGTGGACGGGGAGAGCCCAAAGCCGGGAGGGTTTACCCCGTCGGGTCCGTAGAGGGCGCTGGCCACCAGGCGCGCGTTTCGCGCCGGTGCGTCGATTCCCGCAGAGGCGAGGAAGAGATAGGCGGCCGCATTCCCGAGGGTATTGTTGCTCTGTCCGAAAAAGGGGAAGCCCGCCCGGGCCGCGTTGAAGGAGCCGTCGAGAATCCCGAGGGTGGTTTCCACCCAATCGAGCGGTCGATAGACCGCCTCCATGCCCGTGACCATCTCCGGGATCATGTTGGTGTACAGGTTTCCATAGGTGAAGTTGAGGTTGGCCGGGCGCTCCATCACCTCGAATCCCAACGGAGGAACGAACTTGCCTACCTTTACGTCGATGGCGTTGCCGACGGGGATCCGAAAGGTGACATAGGCTTCGGCCAGCAGGAAGCTTGAACTGTTCCGCGCGTAACCGGCCTCGGTTGGGACTCCCAGTCCGGCCAGGTTGTCGGGTCCCCCCATGGAGGCAGCATCCTCTCCGACGAAAACATCCGCCCGAAAGCCGGTTTCCCAGCGATTCTGGTCATCGAGCGGTTTTTCCAAAAGCAAGCGGACGGCGTTGAGGTTGAATCCTCCTCCGGCGATCCCGTCGTCGGCCATGCGTGTGGGGATTCGGGCGTTGGGGGGAAGAAAATTATCGAGGTAGGAGCTGTCCAGGTAGCCGCTCAACCGGAGACCGGGAGGTGTGGACTGCACGGCGATCCCCCCTTCCTCCAGGGCTTTTTCCAACTCAGCCGCCGGGGATGCGCTGGCAGAAGCGGAGACGAGCGGGTCGGAGGAATCCGCCTCCACCGGGAAGGAAGGGAACAGCTCCAGCAGAGCCAAGGTTGCGAGCAGGCGGGTGCTGAGCGGGAGAAGAGGAAGGCGGAATCGTCTGGTCGTGACGCCATGAGGGAGCTTCCGGAGGATGACTGCAAGAGAATGGGGTTGCTTGTCCACCTCTTTGTCCCTAGGAGAGAAACTCCGCCCACCGCCCTGGCCCTCGCGGCAATTGCAAGGCCGTTCTTTCCGAGCGATAGCAACCAGGAAGAAAAACCTTCTCCATCCTTTCCTTGTTTCGGCCGGAAAAAAGTATTCAATGAGCGGCAATCCAGGAGATGGAGTGGTCTCGTTCTGCAAAGAGGAGGAAGGGCACGCCTTTGAAGATTTGTGACGTGACCCAATTTTATTCGCCGCGGAGTGGGGGCGTGAGGCGCTACCTCGGCGAAAAGCAGGAGTACGTCCGCGATCGGACGGAGGACGAACATTATCTGATCGTACCCGGAGAGCAGACGTCGTACCGGAGTGAAGGGAGGACGCACGTCCTTGCGATCGCTTCCCCAAAAGTCGACCGAACCTCCCGCTATCGCATTCTTTGCAATGTTTCCCTGGTTCGCTCCATGCTCCGCGACATCCGGCCCGACGTCATCGAATCCGGGGATCCCTACCATTTGGCGTGGACGGCCTTGCGAGGGGCCAGCGAGCTCGGGATTCCCGCCGTCAGTTTCTATCATTCTCACTTTCCCGACGCCTATTTGCGGACCGCCTGCCGCTTCGGCGGGCCCTTCATCGAGGAGCTTGTCCTTGCCTCGGCCCGACGATACATCGTCCGCCTCTATTCTCGTTTCCGATATACCTTCGTGCCTTCGATTACCTTGCGGAAGCTTTTGAATGGTTGGGGACTGACCAACACCATCCCGATTCGGCTCGGAGTGGATGCGGAAACCTTCTGCCCCGGTCCCGTCGATCGGGCATGGCGGGAAGAACTGGCGATCCCCGAGCAGGCATTCTTGCTTCTCTACGTAGGGCGACTCGCTCGCGAAAAAAATATTTCGGTCTTGCTGCATGCTTTCCGAGTTCTTCGCGCCTCGCGCCGCCTAGATTACCGGCTCCTGGTGGTCGGCGATGGACCGCTGAGAAAACAGGTGCAGCGGTTACAAGCGGAGACGGATGCGGTGATCTGGCGGCCGTATATCGAGAAGAAGGTCGAGCTGCGAAGATGCTACCGAGCGGCGGATCTTTTCGTTCACCCCGGAGTGGTCGAAACGTTCGGCTTGGTCGCTGTCGAAAGCCAAGCCTGCGGTTGTCCGGTCATCGGCATACGGGGGACGAACATGGATGATCATATCCACGCAGGTCTCGACTTGTGGGCGAGGAGCAACTCTGCCGAGGAATTGGCGAGAGCGATCGATGAGTCTACCGACAAGGACCTACCGCAGATCGGCCTTTGCGCTTCGAAGCGGACGAGGGAGATTTACCATTGGCCCAATGTCTTCGCCGAGCTTTGGCGCTATTATCGTTCCGCCATCGGCGGGACGAACCCGCCGGATCTATCGGCGGCTCTTCCCCTGGAAGGCGCTCGGGAGGGATAGCCGGAGCGAAGGAGGAGAGATGGGAGCGGCTGCAGAGGGAAAAGTGACCGGAACGAAAGACGTTACCATTCGTTTTTTTCGTGCGAGCGATCGGGAGGGGGTTCGCAAGGTCTGCGCGGATACCGGCTTTTTGGGCTCTCCCATCGATCAGATCTTCGAAGATCGCGAGCTATTCGCCGACTACCTGACTTCCTACTACACCGACAAAGAGCCTGAATCGACCTTGGTTTGCGAGGCGGGAGGGACCATCGTCGGATATCTTATGGGCTGCCGGAACTCGCGGGCGAAGTTCTGGTACCACGCATTTTATAACGTGCGCCTGTTCCTGAGGACGCTGGTGCGCTATCCTTTCTATCGTGCCGCCAGCCGCCGGTATCTCCACTGGTTGCTTTGGAAGGGGCGGCGGGAAGAGCCCCGGAGTCTTCCGGGGATCCCTCACTTTCACTTTAATATGTTGGCCCCGTGGCGCAGCGTTTCGCGAACCCGCCATCTGGTCGACTCTTTCTTGGACTATCTCGTCCAAAACGGAGAAAAGGCCGTTTACGGGCAAGTGGTCGTCTTCGATCGTCGCCGGGGGGAAAAGATGTTCGAGCACTACGGGTTTCAGGTCGTGGATCGAGTGGAAGTGACCAAGTATGCCGGGCGCTTCCCGGGATCCGTCTATCTCTGCACAGTGGTCAAGGATCTTCGGGAAAATCCCCGGCTCTACGCTTCCCGCAGGCCTTCGCACGAATGAAAGAGAGAGGGGAGCAAGCCCTGATCGTCTCGCTCCACGATCTTCACCCGGGGTCTCTTTCGCTTGCAGCCCGCCAGCGGGAGCAACTGCGCCGGTGGGGAGTGAAGGAGGCGAGCCTGCTCGTCATCCCCGCTTATCACCACGGACCGTCCTTTTGCGAGGATTCGGAGTTCTGTCGCTGGATTGATCTCCAAAGGAAAGAGGGAGACGAAACGGTCATTCACGGCTACTTCCATTCACGCGAGGAGAGGGCAAAGGGGTTGCGGAACCGATTCTGGACCGAGATCTACACCCGGCGAGAAGCTGAGTTTTTCGATCTCCCGCAGGATGTTGCCGAGGGGAGACTCCGATTGGCCCGCGAGCTTTTTGCGGGACAGGGATGGGCGACCGAAGGATTTGTGGCTCCGGGCTGGCTGATGGATCCTTGCCTGCCGCAGCTTCTGGCGAGAGAAGGGTTCCGGTACACGACGCGCATCGACGGGATCTTAAGCCTGCGCCCGGAGCAGCGCTGGACCGGCGCGCGGACCTACTGCTGGAGCACCCGGGCGGGCTGGCGCAGGGCCACCTCACTCGCTTGGAATCACCTGCTTTCCCTGCGTGCCTCCGGGAGGGTGATCCGGGTGAGCCTGCATCCGTCGGATTTTTCCTATCGCCCGATTCGCACCCAGATTGAACGGATCGTCAAACAGGCGCTCGATCGGCAGAGCCGGCCGCTGAGCTATCTTCGTTATGTCTCGAGTTGATCTCCACCTTCACTCTCGCTATTCCGACCGACCTTCGGAATGGATCTTGCGGCGGATCGGCTGCCGACAGAGCTACACCGATCCGGAGACGCTCTATCAGAAGCTTGCCGACGCGGGCATGAGGTGGAAGACGATCACCGATCACGATCGGATCGACGGTTGCCTGGAGATGCGGGAGCGACATCCCGATGTCTTCCTGAGCGAGGAGGTGACCACATTCTTTCCCGATGGATGCGAGATTCACCTGCTGGTTTGGAACATTCGGGAGTCGGACCATGCACGCATCCAGCAGCTCGCGCCCAATATCGAGGATCTGGCGGCCTTTCTTCGAGCAAACAAGATCCCCCATGCGGTGGCTCATCCTTTGGAAAAGCTCAACGGGAAACTTTCGCCGGATCACTTCGAGAAGCTGATTTTGCTTTTTCGTGCTTTCGAGACGGCGGATGGCAACCGGCCTGGATTGCCGCAGGAGATCGCCCGTCTCTGTCTGCTCTCCCTCACGCCCGAGCGAATCGTCGAGATGTCGAAACGACAGGGGATTGCCCCTCTCGACGGCGAATGCCATCGAAAAATCTTTGTGGGAGGATCCAACGATCATGGCGGGCTTGCCCTCGGCAGCTTGTGGACGGAAGCCGACGACGAGGGAACCCCCGAGGGGTTTTTCCGCGCCCTTTTTGCCGGGAAGGGAAGAACGGGGGGAGGAGAGCCGGGGGACCCGGCGCGCGTCTCCATCGCGGTTTACAATCTGGGGTTCCAATACGCTCAAGAGCGGCTTCGGCAATCGGCGCCCCTGGCTGCCGCCCTGATGCAGAAGATCGCCGAGCGCTTTGTCTCTGGGAAGAATCCGACGGCTTTTTCTCTTGGGGAGCGAATCGGCCACTTGGCGGAAGCCGTCCGCAGCGGGCAAGTCTTCGAACTACTCAAGCCCGGCGAAGGCACGCTGGTGCGGGCCTTCGCCGACTTCTTCACCAACGCCGGGGTTCGCGGGGAGATCGATCGCATTATCGGGCGGGCTTCGAGTCCGGTGGATGCATCGTTTCGGGTTGCCTCGTACCTGGTGAATCAGTTGGCTTATCGTCTCGTGAGCAGCGCCGCCGCTCAGCTCGGACGAGGAAGCATTCTCGAGGCATTCCAATCCCTCGCCGGGCTCCTACCCGTGACGGCGGCGGCGGTTCCCCATCTTCTTGCCTTTCAGCGTCAAGGGTTTGATCGCCGTTTTGTGCGGGATCTCTGTCGTCGGTATCTCCCCGCCCCTCCGGCGGAAATCCTCTCGTGCAAACGGGCATGGTTCACCGACACGCTCGACGAGGTCAACGGGGTGACGCGAACGATTCAGGCGATGGCTCGCGCCTCTGCGCAAGCCGGGGCCGACTTGACCGTCGTAACCTCACGCGCCCATCCGAAAGTCGACGGACTCCGGTTCCGGAACTTTCCTCCGATCGGAGAGTTTTCGATTCCCGAATACGAGCTTCAGAAGCTCGCGTTTCCTCCCTTTTTTGATCTTCTGGAATTTGTCCATAAGGAGCGATTCACGGAACTGATCGTCAGTACGCCGGGCCCGATGGGACTGTGCGCGCTCGCGATCGGAAAGATCCTCGGCCTACGGACGGTGGGCATCTACCACACCGATTTCCCGCAGTACACGCGCTTTCTTAGCCAAGATCCGTGGATGGAAGGTCTGGCGTGGAGTTACATGGACTGGTTTTACGGCCAAATGGCGAAGACCTACGTGAATTCAGCCGCCTATCTCCGCTCCTGGATCGATCGGGGACTTCCCGCGGAAAAGTTGGCGATCCTCCCGCGAGGCATCGAGGTGCAGGCCTTTCACCCTTCGTTCCGGCAAGCCGATTTCTGGAAGCGGAGGGGAGCGACGGGACCGGTGCTCCTCTACGTTGGTCGGATCTCCAAGGAGAAGGAGTTGGGGTTTTTGCCCGCGGTTGCCGAAACCTTGCACCGTCGAGGATTGAAATTCACTCTCGCCTTCGTGGGGGAGGGTCCCTATCGGCGGGAGTTGACCCGGCTCCTGCCCGACGCTCTCTTTGCCGGCATTCTGACCGGCAGGGAGTTGAGCGAGGCCTATGCTTCGGCCGATCTTTTCGTCTTTCCGAGCACGACCGATACGTTCGGCAACGCAGTGCTGGAAGCCATGGCCTCCGGCTTGCCTGTGGTGGTGTCCGACGAAGGCGGCCCGCCGGAACTCTTGGGCCAATTCGGGATAGGGCATGTGTGCCGTGCCCGCTCTCGGGAAGAATGGGCCGCCGCGATTTCTCTTCTGTTGACGAGTCCGCCGTCCTTCGCGGAACGGGAGAAAATGGCGGAAGCAGTTCGGCGAGCTTGGAATTGGGAGCAGGCCTTCGCCCAATTTTGGGAGTCGGTCGGCTCTCTGGCCTAAGCGTGCCTGTCTTCCAAGCCTTCTCCTGCGGCTTGCGCAATGGACCTGTCTGCTTCGTTGCTCGCCTCATTGGGGCTTGCCCTCCTCCGCTTCCGATGGCAAGGCTTAGAACTGGAAATGAACACGCTTGCCCCCCTCAGAGCCTTTGCCGCTCGCACCTTTCTTCCTGCCGCAGTGGATCTCTGCTCCCTTCCGGAACTCGAGGAGCAGTTCGGACGGCTCGAGCGAGAGCTTCGGGATGCCGGATCGGCAAGTGCTCTGGTGACTTGGCTTGGTCATTACGATGAGGTCCAGGCAGCGGTGGACGAGGTGCGGGCCAGGCGCTACATCGCGATGACCTGCCAGACGGACGATCCGGAGCGCGAAAAAGCCTATTTGGAAATCCTGACCGTTGTCGATCCGTGGAGGAAAGCTCGGCAGATGGAAATCCTGCGCGCGTTTTCCCAGCATCCATGCCTCGACTCGCTGCCTGAGTCTTATGGGGTTCTGCGACGGAGCGTGGAAATGCAAGTCCGCCTTTTCCGCGAGGAGAATATCGCCCGGGAGACCGAGGAGGCGCGGCTTTCCCAGCAGTATCAGAAGATCGTCGGGGCGATGACCGTCTCCTTCGATGGGAAGGAGCAGACGCTCGCCCAGGTGGGAAGGGTGCTGGAAGAGCCGGATCGGGAGAGAAGGCAGAGGGCGTGGGAGCAGATTGCCGAGCGCAGGGGCCAAGACGTAGAAACGTTGGAGGAACTCTTCGATCGCCTTCTGGTTCTTCGGAGCGAGATTGCCACCGGCGCAGGCTTTTCGGACTATCGCGGCTACGCCTTTGCCCGCGCGGAGCGATTTGATTACACCCCGGCAGACTGCCTTGAGTTTGGTCGGGCGATCGAAGAACTGGTGGTGCCCGTTTGCCGGGAGATGGACGCGCGGCGGGAGAAGCAGCTCGGAATCGACCGGCTTCGCCCTTGGGATCTGGTCGTAGACCCCGAGGGGAAGCCTCCTTTGCATCCTTTTCGCACCTGCGCCGAACTCTTGGAGAAGACCGAAAAGGTGATCTGCTCCCTGGACCAGCCGTTGGGAGATCTCTTCAGGCAGTTGCGCCGAAGCGAGTTGGTCGATCTCGAGAACCGAAAGGGCAAAGCACCCGGAGGCTACCAGAGTACTTTATCCGAAGCGCGACTGCCTTTTGTCTTCATGAACGCGGTCGGCACGCACCGAGACCTGGAAACTCTTCTGCATGAAAGCGGTCATGCTTTCCACACCCTTCTTGCCCGCACCCAACCCCTTTATGCCTATCGCTCCGCTCCTTTGGAATTTTGCGAGGTGGCGTCGATGGCCATGGAGCTTTTAGCTGCACCCTACTTGGGAACCTTTTACGGAGAAGAAGACGCGCGGCGGGCTCGACGCAACCACCTCGAGGGAATCCTCCGTTTCCTTCCCTGGATGGCCGTCGTCGATGGCTTCCAGCATTGGCTCTATACCCATCCCGGCCATAGCCGGGACGAACGAGCCGTTGCCTGGAAAGGGCTGGTGCAGCGTTTCGGCGGGAGAGAGGATTGGAGCGGTTATGAAGGAGTTCTGCGCTCCCTTTGGCACCGGCAGCTCCATATTTTCGAATACCCTTTTTACTACATCGAGTATGGGATCGCCCAACTGGGTGCCTTAGGCCTCTGGAGGCGATCCCTCACGGACCCTGCCGGGGCCTTGGATGCCTATCGGCGCGCGCTCGCCCTGGGAGGATCGAAGCCGCTTCCTGAGCTCTTTGCGGCAGCCGGACTCCCTTTTTCCTTCGGACAGGACAATCTGCAGACCCTGGTGAGAGCGGTCCGCGAGGAGATTCAGCGCCTCAGATAGCCTGCCGACACGGTTCTGTTCCCTTGGGATGACGCAGTCGGACGGGAGCCTCTCGCGTTTTCCTTAAATGCGACGGAATCAGCCCGCGCTGTAGCGCACCGATTCCGAGCGGATCCGCACATCTATTCCGGCGAGGGACCCGAGTGGAGTTCGTCCTTCGCTTCGCGCGATTCGTGCCGGCGCTTTTCGGTCAATTCGGTTTTCCGGCGCCGGAGTTGGCCTTCGAGGCGGTCGGAGATCAGATCGATGGCCTGGTAGAGATCGTGTCCGTGATCTTCGGCATGAAGATCCGGTCCGGGAAGGGAAAGATGGACTTTGACGATGAAGGCCTGCTTGTTGGCCGAAGCTTTCGGCGGGTCGTGCTGGACGGTGACGTGAGCTCCGACAATTCTATCCTCGTAACGCTCGAGCTTTTGTAATTTTTTTTCGATATAGGAGTGCAGCGGTGCGGTCAGCTTAATTCCTTGCGGATTCCATTGGATCTGCATCATTCTGAAGTCTCTTCCCCGGCTTTCGCTTTGTCCAGGCGTTTTCTTCGAGTAAGGTGAGAGCGATGTCGAGCCGGCAAAAGGCGGATCACGGTTCCGAAGCAGCCGTGACGATCTACGACACGACGCTGCGCGACGGCGCTCAAGGGGAGAATGTCCACTTTTCCCTTCCGGAGAAATTGCGGATCGTGCAGAAGCTGGACGAGGTGGGAGTTCCCTATATCGAGGGAGGATGGCCGGGGAGCAATCCGAAGGATCTGATGTTCTTCCAGGAGGTTTCACGCCTCTCGGGCCGAATGAGCCGGATCGTGGCGTTTGGCTCCACCCGGCGGGCGAGCCTTTCCGTGGAGCAGGATCCTCAAATCCGGATGCTTTTGGATGCGGGGACGGAGACTGTGGCGGTCTTCGGCAAGACGTGGCTTCTTCACGTCCGAAAAGTCCTTCGTGTGACTCCAGAAGAAAATCTGGCGATGATTCGCGACACCGTCGCCTTTCTGAAGGCCTGCGGAAAAGAGGTGATCTATGACGCCGAGCATGCCTTCGACGGATATCAAGACGACCCGCAGTATGCTTTGGATTGCCTTGCCGTGGCTTCCGAGGCGGGCGCGGATTGGGTGGTGCTTTGCGATACGAATGGCGGATCGCTGCCCGAGAGGGTCGCGGAACTGACGAGGCTGACTCGGCAGAAAGTCCGGTCCCGCGTCGGCATTCATACGCACAACGATGGCGATCTTGCGGTAGCGAACGCGTTGGCCGCAGTCCAAGCGGGGGCAACCCAGGTCCAGGGTACGATCAATGGCTATGGAGAGCGAACGGGAAACTGCAACTTGATC
This sequence comes from Methylacidimicrobium tartarophylax, assembly GCF_902143375.2. GTDB lineage: Bacteria > Verrucomicrobiota > Verrucomicrobiia > Methylacidiphilales > Methylacidiphilaceae > Methylacidimicrobium > Methylacidimicrobium tartarophylax. The sequence goes on from NZ_CABFVA020000065.1 coordinate 39,160, forward strand.
TCGACGATCGCCAATTTGGAAATCAAGCTCAACCGGCGCGCTCTTCCTCCCGGGGCTCTTGCTCGTCTCCAAGAGCTTTCCTATTTCGTGGATGAGATCGCCAACCTCGCTCCGAATCCCCGGGCGCCCTTCGTCGGTCGGTGCGCGTTTGCGCACAAGGGAGGCACTCACGTCAATGCCATCGGAAAGGTCTTCCGCAGCTACGAGCATATCGAGCCGGAAATCGTGGGCAACCGCCGCCGGGTTCTTGTCGGTGAACTTTCCGGACGAAGCAATATCGTGCTCAAGGCGCGGGAGTTAGGCTTGGTGCTCCGCGAGGACGACCCGCGCACCCGGGAGGCGCTCCAGCAGATCAAAGCGATGGAAGGAAAGGGATATGAATTCGAGGCAGCGGATGCCTCGTTCGAACTGCTCCTGCGCAGGCTCTTGCTGCCGTACCCTTCCTTCTTCCAACTGGTGGAGTATCACGTCTCCATCCGGAGCTTTCCTGGCAAGGAGTACGAGGTTTCCGAGGCGACCGTGAAGCTATCAGTAAAGGGACGGACTGTCTACACCGTAGCGGAGGGTGATGGCCCGATCCACGCCTTGGATCAGGCGCTGCGCGGCGGCCTCGAACGGTTTTATCCGGAGCTTGCTCGGGTCGGCTTGCGCGATTACAAGGTTCGCATCTTGGGCCAGATGGGGGGCAGCGGAGCCGCGACGCGAGTGTTGGTGGAGTCCTCCGATGGCTTGACGAGCTGGACCACCGTCGGCGTGTCGACCAATATCGTGGAAGCATCTTGGGAGGCGCTCGTCGACAGCATCGAATATTGGCTGCTGCGCTTGGAGAGATCCTCCGGTGCCCCTCGATCCCCCACAAGCTAAAGATATCGTCGTCTTCTCAGCCACCAGAGCATGCCGGCAAGGACGAGGGTGATTCCCGAAAGGATCTGCCCTTGCGTGAGAAAACCAAAGTAAAAGCCGATCTGGGCATCGGGTTCGCGGAAACATTCCGCGAGGATTCGAACGACGCTATAGCCGGCGAGGAAGGAGAGCGCGACCGTGCCTTCCCGGGAGCCGCGCGCCCGGAGCCAGGCGACCAGTGCGAAAAGAAACAGCCCCTCGAGCGCCGCCTCGTAGAGTTGCGAGGGGTGACGCGGCATGGGCACTCCGAGAAGGGGCGGGGCTTCGGGGAAGACCACGGCCCAGGGCACGGTGGATGGTCGGCCCCAGAGTTCTCCATTGATGAAGTTGGCGATTCTGCCCAGCCCAAGCCCGACCGGCGTGCACCAGACGACGGCATCGGCCAGGTGGAAAAAAGGAAGCTTCCACCGCCGGGCGCTCAGGAAGAGGACGATCAGGACGCCGGCAATCCCTCCGTGGCTCGACATCCCCCCCCGCCAGAGGGCGAAGAGTTCAAGAGGATGGGTGAGAATATGGGGAAGGTCGTAGAAGAGGCAGTAGCCCAATCTTCCTCCCGCAATGACCCCTCCGAGAGCGAGCCAGAAGACCAGATCGTCGATCTGTCGGTGGGACAAGCGAAGCCAGCCCTTCTTCTGCTGGTAGTGAAGTCCCCACCAGAGAAAGAGGAAGCCGAGGAGATAAGCCAGCCCATAGTAGCGGATTCCCCAGCCGCCTGGGAAGCGGACGAGATAAGGGCTGAGATTGTCGACGTAGTAGGCGAGCATCAGCAACGGTGGCCCGAGGCTATGCCGGAGCGGATTCCGGGGCAAGGCGCCCTTTGGGGAAAGAGCGTTTCTCTGTTGTCGTCCCGCCCGTCCTCCTGCGGGTTTGGCTGGCACTCGACAGAACGGCGGACCCGCTCCGTCGGAAACTTTCTCTTGCGGCTTGCAAATTTAAGGCCGTTTGCTTTGTTGATTCCGGATCTTGGGTTCTCGCAAGGCTGCGGCAAACCGGGTAGGAAGTCCCCTCCTTTTCTTGTCGACCGTCGGCACGGGACATACCCATGCGAGGATTGGTAGAGAGGAAAAGGGAAGAAAGAAGGAAAGAAGCATTGTGACCGAGTTGGAAACCCTACGTCATTCCGCCGCGCACATCCTGGCGACTGCGCTTCTGGAGATCTGGCCGGAAGCGCAATTGGCCGCAGGACCGCCGGTGGAGAATGGATTCTATTACGATGTCTCCCTTCCCCATCGGATTTCGCCGGAAGATTTCCCGCGGATCGAAGAACAAATGCGCGAGATCGTTCGCGCCGGGCAGCCGTTCGTCTGCGTTCCGACGAGCCGGCAGGAAGCGGAGAAGCTGGCCCTGCGCGGACGGCTGGGTGCCTTGAGCGAACGCCCTGTGCCCAGCGAGTTCAAGCTAGACATCTTGCGCGGCATTCCCGAAGAGGAAGCGATCACGCTCTACCAGAATGGAGAGTTTCTCGACCTTTGTGCGGGCCCCCACGTGAAGAGCACGGCCCAGGTCGGAGCGCTCCGGCTCACCCACGTCGCCAGCGCTTATTACCGCGGGGACGAAAACAATCCCCAGCTTCAGCGGGTTTATGGCACGGCTTTCTCCACCGAACGCGAGCTCGAGGAGCATATGGCGCGACTGGAGGAGGCCAAGAAACGGGATCATCGGAAGCTTGGTCGGGAACTGGAACTCTTCTGTTTCGACGACGCGGTAGGAGCTGGGCTTCCTCTCTGGCTTCCGCGGGGCGCCGCGATCCGGCAAGAGCTTCAGGCGTTCTTAGGGGAGCTTTTGACCCGACAGGGCTACGAGACGGTCTTCACGCCGCATATCGGAGAATTAGGCCTCTATCGGACTTCCGGCCATTTCCCGTTCTACCGGGAGTCCCAGTACCCTCCGCTTCCCGAGCCTGCGGAATGGGCGAGCCTCGTGCAGGAGGGATGCGGTTGCGGGGATTATGCCGATCGGGTCGAGAAGGGCCTGGTGGGAGGCTATCTCCTCAAGCCGATGAACTGCCCCATGCACGCGCGGATTTTCGCGAGCCGCCCGCATTCGTATCGCGAGCTTCCGGTCCGGCTCGCCGAGTTCGGCACGGTCTATCGCTGGGAAAAATCGGGAGAGCTGGGGGGCATGACTCGTTTGCGGGGCTTTACCCAGGACGATGCGCACATCTTCTGTTCCGAAAGCCAGATCGAGGCCGAGGTAAGTGGCTGCCTGGAGCTGGTCCAGACGGTACTTGCCGCACTGAATTTGCAGGACTGTCGGATTCGGTTGGGCTTGCGGGGGCCGGATTCGGCAAAATACATTGGGGAGCCCAGTCTCTGGGAGAAGGCGGAGGCAGCGCTGGCTTCCGCGATCCGGCAAGCCGGCTTAGCGTTTTCCGAAGAGGCGGGGGAAGCCGCTTTCTACGGACCGAAAATCGATTTCCTGGTGCGGGATTGCCTGGGACGAGAATGGCAACTGGGTACGGTGCAACTCGACTACAACTTGCCCGTGCGGTTCGGGCTCACCTTCATCGGCGCGGACAATCGGGAGCATCGCCCGGTGATGATCCACCGCGCTCCTTTCGGCTCCCTGGAGCGGTTCCTAGCGATCTTGATCGAGCATTTCGGCGGAGACTTCCCCACCTGGCTCGCTCCCGAGCAGGTGCGGATCTTGCCGATCAGCGACCAGCAACTCGATTATGCGCGAGAAGCGGCCGCCGCGTTGCGGCAGCGGCGGTTGCGGGTCAGCGTCGAAGAAAAAAACGAGACGCTCAATGCGAAGATTCGGATTGCCGAAAAGCAAAAGATTCCGTATATGGCTATTGTTGGAAAGAACGAGCAATCTACAAGAAACCTCTCGGTGCGGAGCCGCAGGCGAGGGAACCTCGGTGCGATGATCCTGACAGCATTTGCAGATCAGGTGGTTGACGAGGTGGCAAGGCGGTCTCTGTAAGCGTGCGTCCTCATTTTCGTACCTTTCAGCGGCAGCCCCGTATACGGATCAATCAGTTGATCCGAGTGCCGGAGGTTTTTCTGATCGATTCCGATGGCAAGCCCCTTGGAGTGATGTCGGCGGGCGAGGCCCAGGCGGTTGCTCGCGGTCGAATGCTCGATCTCGTGGAGGTAGCCCCTAACGCCAGGCCGCCGGTCTGCAAGATCTTGGATTATGGCAAGTACAAGTACGAACTGGCCAAAAAGGAGAAGGATTCCAAAAAGGGGAGTTCGGGAACCTCGAAGCTGAAGGAGTTACAGCTTCATCTGAGCATTGATGCGCACGATTACCAGATCAAGCTGAAGCGTGCGGAAGACTTTCTGTGGAAGGGGATGAAGGTGCGCTTCAATCTGCTTCTTCGAGGCCGCGAGAATATTCACAAGGAATTGGCGGTCGACTTGATGCGGCGCGTACGCGACGATCTGGGCCATGTTGGGACGGCAGACCAGGAGATCAAACCGATCGGTCGCAGTATTGTCTTGATCCTTCTCCCGCTCCCCGCGCAAAAGAGAACCCGCAAGTACACAGAGGAGGGGGAAGGGGAGACCGTCTGACCTCTGCTCACAGGAGAAGCGAAGACGGGAGAAGCGAAGGAGAGTGCATGCCGAAAGCAATAGCTCGCAGAAAGACGAAGAAGTCGGTGGTCAAGCGGTTCAAGGTCACCGCTCGCGGAAAGGTGGTCGCCCACCGCGCAGGAAGGCGTCATCTTGCCTCGAGTAAAAACCGAAAACGGATGCGGCGACTGGGCAAGGCGAAGGTGGTGCGCGGCGAAGACGTCGGCCACGTGCGCGACAGCCTCCCGTTTGCCTAGAGCGGCTGTTTCGGCAGGCTTGACTGATGTTTCCATTTAGCGCTATCCTTCCTTTCCTTTTTGACTTTCGAGCGAAGAGCCGGCAACATCCCTAAGCCTTTCGAGGAGAGCTCTCCGTGGGTCTGCAGAGGAGAATTGACATGAGGAACGGGCGCTAGGGCGAGCAAGGCGGAAGAAAGGAAGACATTATGGCGAGAGCAACGAACGCACCGGCTTCGCGCGAGCGGCGCAGGCGTGTTGTCGATCAGGCAAGCGGTTTCCGCGGAAGACGGAGCAAGCTCTACCGGTACGCGAAAGACGCGATCTTCAAGGCCAAGTATTGGTCTTATCGCGATCGCAAGACACGAAAGAGGGAATTTCGCAGTCTTTGGATCGCTAGGATCAATGCAGCGGCACGGGCCGAAGGAATGACCTATAGTCGTCTCTGGGAGGGTTTGATGAAAGCGGGAATCGCCATCGATCGGAAGGTGATGGCCGATCTTGCGGTCCGTTCGCCGGCGCAGTTTTCTCGAATCGTTTCGCTCGCCAAGGAGAAGGTTCGTCCGCCCGCCGTCCCGGCGGCATGAAAAAGCGCGTCCTCATTCTCGGGTCGACCGGCTCGATCGGTCGAAGTGCGCTTGCCGTCGTCCGGAAACTTTCCGAGCGCCTTGAGGTGGTCGGTTTGGCCGCCGGCAGACAGATCGACGAGTTGCGCGCACAGGCCGAGGAGTTTCGACCAAGGGCGATCGGTCTCTTTAGCCCACCCGCAGGCGTTTCCTGGCGGCAAGGGTTTCCGGGGAAGACGAAGCTTTACCAGGGCGCCCTCGGCCTATCCGAGATGGTCGCCGAGACAGAGGCGGATCTGGTTCTCGTGGCGATCGTCGGGACCGCGGGACTTGGCCCCTCTCTGGCTGCAATCCGAACCGGGAAGAGCCTGGCGCTGGCCAGCAAGGAAGTCCTCGTCATGGCGGGAGAGATCGTCATGGCCGAAGCACGGGCGCGGAAGATCCCGATTTTGCCTGTGGACAGCGAGCACAACGCGGTCTTCCAGTGCTTAGGGGGCTCTGCGTTTCATCAAGTGCGCAGGATCGTCCTGACCGCCTCAGGAGGGCCGTTCCGCACCTGGGATGCTCAGCGGATCGCATCGGCGACGGTGGAGGATGCCTTGGATCATCCGACCTGGAAAATGGGAAGGAAGATCACGATTGATTCCGCAACCTTGTTTAATAAGGCGCTGGAGATGATCGAGGCGCATTGGCTCTTCTCCGCGCCGTTTTCCGCGATCGATGTCGTCGTCCATCCCCAGAGCATCGTCCACTCCCTCGTCGAGTTCGTAGACGGTTCTCAGCTCGCCCAGTTGAGCCACTCCGACATGTGTCTGCCGATTCAATATGCCTTTACCTATCCCGAGCGGCTCCCAAGCCCGGTGCGATTTCTCGACCTTGCGAGCGTGAGTCGACTCTGCTTCGAGGAGCCGGATCACGAACGCTTCCCCGCGCTTCGATTGGCTCGGCGGGCGGGGGAGGCGGGGGGCACGGCTCCCTGCGTCCTCAATGCTGCAAACGAGGTGGCGGTTGCCGCGTTTCTTGAGAAGAAGATTCCTTTTCCCGCCATCTCGCGGTGCGTAGAGGCTGCGATCGACGGGCATAAGCCGAGTGCGGCGAGGGATCTCGAGGTCTTGCAGCGGGTGGACGAAGAGGCTCGCGTCGCCGCAGTTGAGTGGATCCACAAAAAAGGCTATTCTTAAACATGTTGCCCTTCGGCGAGATCGCGCGTTTTGTGGGGACCTTCGCTGAGGTTCTCTTTCTCTTCAACGTCTTGATTGTCGTCCACGAGTTGGGGCACTTCCTGGCAGCTCGCCGCCGCGGCCTGCGCGTGGAGCGCTTTCAGATCTGGTTCGGTGCGCCTATTTGGGAAAAAGAGATTGGCGGCGTGGTCTATGCGTTGGGCTGGATCCCTGCGGGCGGGTTCGTGGCGCTTCCCCAGATGGCGGGAGCCGAAATGCTCGAAGGAAAGCGCGAATCGGACGCCGAAGTTCTTCCTCCCGTCAAGCCGTGGGATAAGATTCTGGTGGCGGTGGCCGGTCCCGCGGCCAATCTCGTGTTGGCGGTCGTCTTTTCCCTGATTGTCTGGGTGGTCGGCCGGCCGGTAAGCCAGGGCGAGGCAACCACGACGATCGGCTACGTCTTTCCCGACTCTCCGGCGGAGAAGGCAGGCTTAAAGCCGGGAGATCGGCTTCTTCTAGTGGACGGCCACCCGGTACATCGCTTCCAGGGAATGGACGACACCGCCATCACATGGAATATCGTCCGAAGCGAGGGATCCGAGATCCCGATCACGCTGGAACGGGAAGGGAAGGTTCTCTCGGTATCTGTGACCCCCGTTCGGGAGGAACGCGGATTCCTGCAGAGAAAGGGATTGCGACAAATCTTGATCCTACCCGAAGAGACGCCGACGATCGCACGGGTTTTCCCAAAGAGTCCTGCCGCGGGAGCGGGTTTGCGTCCAGGAGATCAGGTTCTTTCCGTCGACGGACAGCGCTTGCTTTCTCCGATCGCGCTCAACGACTACATGATCAAGCATCCGGGCAAGTCTCTCTCGCTCGAGGTAGCCCGGGAAGGGCGAAGCCGGTCGGTGGAGATCGTCCCTGAGGTGCCGGTGTCGGAGACCGTACCTCGAATCGGACTTCAGTGGGACCTGGCCGGAACGATGAGCATCGTTCATCCGAACCCGCTGGAACAGATTCTCGCCAGCGTACGGGCCATGACCAGCACCGTGGCGGCCATGCTCTCTCCCCGGTCAGACATCAAGCCGCAGCATCTTTCCGGACCGGTGGGCATCATGCGCTTGTACTATCTCCTGTTTCAGAGTCCATACGGATGGCGCTTGGCACTCTGGTTCAGCGTGCTTTTCAATGTCAATGTGGCCCTCCTCAACCTCATGCCCATCCCTGTTTTGGATGGAGGACATATTCTCCTCTCTCTGGCGGAATGGGTGCGCGGCCGACCGCTCAACCTCCGCGTGCTGGAGGCGCTGCAGGTTATTTTTGCGACTCTCATCGTAGGCTTCATCCTCTACGTCACCTTTTTCGACGTTCAAGATCTGCCGTGGAGAGGTGGCGGGAAAGGTCCGGAGATGCAGTTTCCGGCAAGCACTCATCCAGCAGCCCCTGCGGAGCCTCAATCGCCATGACGCACCTGCCTCCTTCCTATGTTCCCGATGTCACTCGGTATGTGAAACGCAGCTCGCGGGAAGTGCCCGTCGGCCCGATCGTGATCGGAGGGGGGATGCCCGTCGTCATCCAGTCGATGCTGACCTCGGACACGATGGATGCCGAAGCGTGCGTGCGGGAAGCTCTTAAGTTGGCCGATGCCGGCTGCCATCTCGTGCGGATCACGGCTCCTACGGTGAAGGATGCTGCTAACCTTCGGGCGGTTCGAGAGGCGCTTCAGCGCCGCGGCAGTCCCGTGCCGCTCGTGGCAGACATCCATTTCAAGCCCGAGGCGGCATTGGAGGCTGCCCGGTGGGTAGATAAGATTCGGATCAATCCGGGCAACTATGCGGATCGAAAAAAGTTTCTGGTTCGGAGTTATACGGATCCCGAGTATGCATCCGCCGTCGAACGGCTGGAAGCAGCCTTCCTGCCGCTCGTAAAACTCTGTATGCAGCGGGGAATCGCCATGCGGATCGGAACCAATCACGGAAGCTTGTCCGACCGCATTCTCAACCGGTACGGAGATACGCCTTTGGGAATGGTCGAGAGTGCCCTGGAGTATGCGCGGATTTGCCGGAAGGCGGGTTTCCACCGGCTCGTCTTTTCGATGAAGGCCTCCAATCCTCGGATCATGATCTCGGCCTATCGGCGACTGGTCGCAACCCTCCAGGAATTGGGGCCGGATTGGAATTATCCGGTTCATCTCGGCGTGACGGAGGCGGGGGACGGGGAAGACGGAAGAGTAAAGAGTGCCATCGGCATCGGGGCTCTTTTGGCCGACGGAATCGGCGATACGATCCGTGTCTCCTTGACCGAGGACAGCATTCGGGAAATCCCCGTGGCCTACGCGTTGCGCTCCCTCATTGCACCATTTGCGGAGGCTCCGCACCCTAAGGGGAAGATCCAAGCGCCTTTTGACCCGTTTGCGTTCGAGCGCCGTGCGTCCTTGCCGTGGGAACGGAATCCGAAGGTGGGTGGAGCGGAGCCGGTGCGTGTCGCCGTGCCCGAGGAGCACTTTGCCGCCCTGGTCGAGAGCTCTCGGAACACGGAAATCGCTCCCGAGCTGGCCTACCGGGCGGATCGCGTCGTAGAGCTGGATCCCGAAGACTCCGAGGCGTTGGCGGCTCTGCGGAGCGGACCGCCCCGGCTGGTTACCGTGCGGGACAGGTGTCCCTATCCGCCGCTCTTTGCCTTCCGGATGCTTGCGGCCCGCATTCCGGTACACCATCCGATCCTACTCAAGGACACCTTCTTTCCCGGCGAGCAGACCGACCCCCTGCGATCCCTGCTCAACAGTGCCCTCCAACTCGGAGGGCTCCTTTGCGACGGCATCGGAGATGCCATCTTGCTTCGGGGCGAGCCCGATCCGAAGAAGGCGCTGCAGCTTTCCTACAATATCCTTCAAGCCACCGGCAATCGTAGCTTCAAGGCCGACTTTGTCGCCTGCCCCTCCTGCGGCAGAACTCTCTTCAATCTTCAAGAGACTACGGCGCGCATCCGGGCGGCTACCGGACATCTCAAAGGGGTGAAGATTGCCGTGATGGGGTGCATCGTCAACGGTCCCGGGGAGATGGCGGATGCGGATTTCGGCTACGTCGGCGGCGCTCCGGGTAAGGTAAATCTCTATGTCGGGAAGAAGGCGGTTCGTTTCAACATCCCGCAAGAGCAAGCGGTCGATTCGTTGATCGCGTTGATCGGCGATGAGGGAAAATGGGCCCCTCCGCCCGCGACCTGATCCAGGGTTCGGCGTCTTACTCTTTTTTTTGAGGACGTCGTGGCCCAAGGTGCGATATGGAATCCCATGCCGGGGGTACCCGGCGCATGGGAGTTTGCAAAACCTCAAGGAGAGCGTAGAGTCGATCATGCTCTGGTTGGCATTCGGTCTGCCGTCGGGTTCGGAATGGTTTTGGATCTTCGTGGTCGTCTTCCTTCTCTTTGGCGCCAAGAAGCTCCCGGAGCTTGCTCGCGGAGTCGGCAAAGCGCTTGGCGAGTTCCATAAGGCTCGCGAAGACTTTGAGCGGGAGATTCACCACTCCTTGCGCGACCCCGGCGCAGGTGTCCCCTCGTCCATGGACCAGGCTTCTTCTCCTCCCTCGGCGGCGACTCCTCCCCCCAATGGGGTGATTCCTCGAGAGGAAAAGAAGCCTTCCTGAACGAGGCGGGGAAATCGAAGGCCGCCGCGCGCTTTCCTGATTGACAGTGCGACTCCGCGTCGTACCCTCAAAGGTTTATGGTTCCGCTCTCCCAAATTTGGACGGTTTCATCCTACATCCTCAAACAACGGTTTACCGGTCGGAAGAGATATCCGCTCGTTTTGATGCTCGAACCGCTCTTTCGGTGCAATCTCGCGTGCGCGGGGTGCGGCAAAGTGCAGTATCCCGATCATGTCCTGAACCGTCGGCTCAGCCCGGAGCAGTGTTGGGCGGCAGTCGAAGAGTGCGGCGCGCCCATTGTGAGCATTCCCGGCGGCGAGCCGCTGATTCACAAGGAGATCGACCGCATTGTGGAAGGGCTGATTGCGCGCAAGAAATATATCTATCTCTGCACGAATGCTCTTCTTTTGAAAAAGAAGCTCGATCTCTTTCGTCCGTCGAAATTTCTTACCTTCAGCGTTCATTTGGATGGGCTCCGGGAAGATCATGACGAGTCGGTTTGTCGGGATGGGGTTTACGAGACAGCGGTCGCCGGAATTCAGGAAGCCGTTCGTCGCGGATTTCGCGTGACGGTCAACTCGACCTTCTTTGACGGTGCGGATCCGGAGCGGATTCGCAAGTTCTTCGATGAGGCGATGAAACTGGGCATCGAGGGAATCATGTTTTCTCCCGGATACAGCTACGAGAAGGCTCCCGACCAAGGACACTTCCTGAGGAGGGCAAAGACGCAGGCGCTCTTCCGGGAGGTCTTTCGCGATCGGAAGAAGAGCTGGAAGTTCAACCTCTCCCCTCTTTTTCTCGAGTTCCTCCAGGGAAAGATCGACTACGATTGCACCCCTTGGGGGAATCCGACCTACAACATCTTCGGCTGGCAGCGCCCCTGTTATCTCCTCCAGGAAGGTTATGCAAAGAGCTTTCAGGAGCTCTTGGAGACGACTCGCTGGGAAGACTACGGCTGGCACAGCGGAAATCCGCACTGTGCCGATTGCATGGTTCATTCCGGATACGAGCCTAGTGCGGTAAACGATACCTTTGGTTCCTTCGCCGGCTTGCTGCGCACGATTCGAGCCAGCTTGGGCAATGATCGAAGCTCGACTCCTTCGGATGGAGACAAGCAGCAACCGCTGCATCCGGAGAAAGAGAAGGAAACGGTCATGGTCTGAGGGGGAGGGCGAAGCACGAGCGGAGAGAGAGGCTGTCACGATGGAAGAGAATCGGAACCGATCGGAAGGTGCTTTATCCCCCTCCGAAGTGTTGGCCGAACAGATAGAGAAGGCGTTTCATTATCGGGGAGACGTGACCTTGCGCCTTTCCGGGGAACGCTCCCTAAGCGGGTATCTCTTTAACCGGTCCGGAAACGGAGAAGATGCCTCTGTTCAGGTGATGCTCCCGGATGGCCAGGGTTCGGTGAGTATCCCCTATCGGGAGATTCAGGAGATTGTTTTTAGCGGAGCCGATGCGGCGGACGGGAAATCCTTCGAGGCCTGGAAGGCCAAAAAGAATGGGGAGCGGCAAAAAGAAGCCGAACAGATCGCCACGGACATGCGCCGCCAGGGTCTTCTATAAATTAAGTAGGCCGACCGACACGTCCGGTTCAAATCCCGCTACGATCTCCCAGTGGGAAGGCCACCGTCGGTCTCAAGCGGGAAGCATGGCGACCGCCCACATTCTCCCCGTGACTCCCTTCTCCGCCCGAAAGGAAAAATAGCGATCAAGATGGCATGCGGTGCAAATGCCGCAGTCAAAGAAATCGCGAACTCCCATTCCTAAGGCCTGTTCCCGAATCTGCTGCACAAAGTCGACTTCATAGTGGGGAGGACGGATGCACGGGCTGACCTGGACGATCAGGCGCTCGGGCGGCGAGCCCCAACGGCTCCGGAAGCTCTCAATGGCCTTCTTGACAATTTGCGCTTCACTTCCGTTGCGTCCGGAATGCACGATTCCGACGGCAGGAATCTCCGGATCGAAGAGGTAGACAGCGGCACAATCCGCCACGCGAATTTTAAGAGCGACGTCTCGGCATGCCGTGAGCAGACCATCCACGCTCGGGTAGAAGAGAGGCGTGGGTCTTTCGACGAAAGCGATCCCATTGCCGTGGGTCTGCTCGGCTCCGACGAGGCGGTCGGGGTCAAGCCCCAGCTCGCGAACAGGGGGAGGGCGGTCGATGCCGCACGTCCGCAGGGAGAAGGCGTGAGGAAGTCCGGCCGCGGTAAGGGCGGGGAAAAATTGCCACGACTCGGAATCGAGTTCGAACGAGGCGGATGATTGCCTTGCCAAGAGCACCATGAGTGAACCGCTCGGGCTGCAGGGATTTGAACCCTGGACCTCTTGGTCCCGAACCAAGCGCGCTACCAGACTGCGCCACAGCCCGCCGAGCTAGGAAAGAGTGTAGAGGGATTCCAGCAAAGGCAAAGTTCTTTCTCCGCGGAGGATCGTCCCAGAATTTATGTTGACCTTCCCCGTGCTCTAAAAAGAATAGCAGGAGCTTGGCTCTGCCGGCAGAGAGCCGCGGTCGTTGCGGAAAACCGGCAGCAGGGGAAACATTTGCCAGGGCAGGGTAGCTCAGCGGCAGAGCAGGGGTTTCATAAGCCCTTGGTCGAGAGTTCGATTCTCTCCCCTGCCAGAGGAAGGGCGGAAGGTGACAACGGCTGCATTCGCAGTTTTGTTCGTCCTTCGCGCCAAAAGGCTTGTTGGCTCGGAGGGGCTGTGTTAGCCGGTCTTTTATTAGGAGAGGAGACCTCTCGCAACGGGTGAGAACCGGATGGGAGGGTTGCTTCCTTGTAGAACCGCGGGGATATAAGGTTAAAGAATGGCGAATCTCTTCGGGAAAGCGGCCAATGAGCTTCCACCGAAGATCGTCGTCGGAATTCTCATCATCGGCGTTCTGACGGTCGCCGGAATCGCGTATTACTTTACTCCGAAGTACACGCGGGTGGGCTACATGCCGAAGCAGCCGATCCCCTTCGATCACTCCCTGCATGTAACCGGTCTTGGACTCGATTGCCGCTTCTGTCACAGCTTTGTGGAAAAGAGCGGCTTTTCCAACATCCCGACGACCCAGACCTGCATGGCTTGTCACCGGATGGTCAAAGCCGACAGTCCGAAGCTGGCCGAGTTGCGGGAGAGCTGGGAGAGTGGGGAGCCCGTGCGATGGGCTCGGATCTATCAACTGCCGGATTACGTCTATTTCGACCACTCCGCCCATGTGAACCGCAGCGTGAGCTGCTTCAGTTGCCATGGGGAGGTGAACTTGATGAGGACGGTTTATCACAAGACGCCCCTGAGCATGAGCTGGTGTCTGGATTGTCATCGAAATCCGGAATACTTCCTTCGCCCTGAGGACAAGGTATTTGATCTGGCTTGGACACCGCCGACCGGGCAGCAGCAGATCGAGATGGGGATACATCTGGTCGAGCAGGAGAAAATCAAGCCGTCGGAGAACTGCTCGGCTTGTCACCGGTAGCAGGTCGAAGAAAAAGGGGAACGGATGGATGTGAGGAAAATCAGGCCGAGCGCGCACAAGGGCGATGCCTTCCCTCCCGGTACGGGAGCATCTCAGCTCGATGCAACCGAGCCGCCGCAGGATTTCGCCTGGGATCCGATCAACCGCCGGACCTTTCTCCGGCTCATGGGGGCTTCTTTCGCCCTTGGCGGAGTCGGCTTGGCCGGCTGTCGACGTCCGGAGGGCCATCTGGTCCCGTATACGGCCAGTCCCGAGTGGGTGGTGCCCGGGAAGCCGCTGCTTTATGCGACGGTCGCCCCCGCTCCCTATGGGGGCGTTCCGCTTTTTGTGACGACCTACGAGGGCCGGCCCACGCATCTTCAGGCAAACCGGCTCTTCTCCGACGCGGGACTGACCCCGCAGATGCAAGCTTCGATCCTGGATCTCTACGATCCGGATCGGGCGGCAGGCTTTCAGCACAACGCCTATCCCACGACCCGCGAGCGGTTTGTAGACGTTTTCAGCAAAGAAAGCGCTGCCTGGCGCGAAAGGAAGGGAGCCGGGCTCGCCGTCTTGGTTGAACCGACCGTTTCTCCGACCATCTCCTCGCTGCGGGCGGAATTTCAGCGGTGCTTCCCGGAAGCGCTCCTCTGTTCCTATGACCCCGTGGGAAACGGAGACCGTTTCGCGGCCACCCAGTCGCTTTTCGACAAGCGGTTGACTCTTCTTCCCCGCTGGGCGGAAGCGGACGTGATCCTTTCGGTGGGGTGCGACTTCGCCTCGGCAGACGCGGAAGGGCCTTGGGCCGTGAACGGCATCGCGGCACGCCGCAGGCTGCAGAATCCCGGCGACGAGATGAGCCGGATCTATGTCCTGGAGGATCGGCTGACTTCCACAGGAGCGATCGCGGATCATCGACTCGCTCTGAAGGCAGGGGATCAGCCCGCCGTCCTCGCGCTGATCGCTCGGGAGTTGGGAGCGACGGGCCTATCCCAACTGGAGCCGTTTGGCCGGGCGGCGGGCGACGCCTGGGGTGAGCCGGTTCGAAAGTGGGCGAGAGAAGCAGCCCGGGACTTGGCGGGAGCCAAGCGGCCCCTGGTGGTGGTGGGTCGGGAATATCCGTTACCTGTTCACCTGCTCGTCCTGGCCATCAACACCGCGTTCGAAAAGCGATCGGCTCTCGACCTGATTCCCGCCCTGGAGGACGAGGCACGGTCGATCGAGTCGGTCGCAGAAGAGATCCGCAAGGAGAATGTCCGGTCGCTTATCATTCTCGGAGCCAATCCCGTCTATACGGCACCCGTGGAGCTGGATTGGCTCCGGCTCCAGCGGAGCGTGCCGGAGGTGATTCATTTCGGATTGTTGGCGGATGAGACGGCACTGGTCAGCCACTGGCATGCTCCCCTGGCTCACTATCTGGAGAGTTGGGGGGATGCGCTCGCTCCCGACGGCACCTATCTGAGCGCACAGCCGATGATTTTTCCTCTTTTTGGCTCTCTCTCGGAGCTCGATGTCTTCGCGTCTCTGTGCGGGGAAGCCGATGCCCTGGCCCTTCCGGAAGAGGCGAGCCCCATGCAGCTTGCGCAGCCGCCGCTGGCGGGAGGACCGCCCTTGTTGCCGCTGCCCGCGGTCGCAAGACGGGTGCAAGAGAACTTTGGCGTGATTTGCCGTGTTGAGGAGAAGGACCGGGCGGAGGCCTGGCGGCGATGCCTGCACGATGGCTTCTGGCCGGGAAGCAGCCCCAGTCCCCTCTCCTCGGAGCCGAACTGGGATCGGGCGCAGCAGGTGGTTCTGAAAGGGCTTGTGTCCAGTCCGGCAACGGACCGGCTCGATCTCTCCTTCTATCCCTGCCCGAAGATCGGGGATGGACGCTATGCTAACAACGGCTGGCTGCAAGAGCTACCGGACTTCATCACGAAGCTGACTTGGGACAACGCGCTCCTTCTTGGGCCCGGGACGGCTCGCAGGCTCGGACTGCAGCCCGGCGGGGGAGATTCTCGGCAGGCGGAGCTGGTGATCGTGGAGGTGGACGGACGGCGGTTGGAAGCTGCGGCGATCGTGGTTCCCGGTCATGCGGAGAACGCGCTTTCGATCTCCTTGGGATATGGGCGATCCTTCGGTGGACGAGTGGCGCAAGGCCACGGCTTCAACGCCTACTCGGTTCGTTCTCTGAAAACCCGGCATTTCGCCGCCGGGGTTTCAGTAAGCAGCACCGGAAAGAGTTATCCGATCGCGCAGTCCCAACTTCATGGAGATCCGGGCGACCGTGGCCTGGTGCGGGAGGGGAACCTCGCGGAGTACCGGGCGGTGCCGGATTTTGCCAAGAGAGAGGACGAAGAAGCGCGGTCGGTGCCGGAAGTCTCGATTTATCCCAACCCATACGGTGCCAAACAGTCCGGGCCCGCGTACACGGACGGAGTCAGTAAGGGCGCTTACCAATGGGGGATGGTCATCGATCTGGGAAGCTGTGTCGGCTGCAATGCCTGCGTCATCGCCTGCCAGAGTGAGAACAGCGTTCCGATCGTCGGCAAAGGGCAGGTGCGCCGTGGACGGATCATGCAGTGGATTCGTATCGATCGCTATTACTCCGGCTCTGAAGCGGACCTACGGGTGACTCCCGAGCCGATGCTCTGTCAGCAGTGTGAGAATGCTCCTTGCGAAACCGTCTGTCCTGTGAACGCCACCGTGCACAGCGATGAAGGCTTGAACGTAATGGCCTACAACCGCTGCATCGGGACGCGGGCATGCGCCGCGAACTGCCCCTACAAGGTGCGTCGCTTCAATTTCTTTGATTACAACAAGCGAGACGTTTTGAAGACCAAGAAGATCGGACCCTGGTCGGTGGGGAATCTCTATCTAGGGCCGTTTGGGGATCTTGGGAGTCCGCTGACGATCCAGATGCAGAGAAATCCGAACGTCACCGTTCGGATGCGCGGGGTCATGGAAAAGTGCACCTTTTGCGTGCAACGCGTGGAAGAAGCGAAGATCGCCACCCTGGTGCGGGCTCGTGACAGCGTGCCACAGCCCATCCCTCGGGATGGCGTGCGGACCGCTTGCCAGGAGGCTTGTCCCGCGGGAGCAATCGTTTTTGGGGATCTGGCCGATCCGGAAAGCCGAGTTTCTCGCTGGAAGGCGGACTCGCGCGCCTACCGGGTGTTGGAATATCTCAATGTTCGTCCACGGGTCTCCTATCTGGCGCGTGTTCGCAACCCGAATCCTGCTCTCGTAACAGGGGAAGCGCGCCACGAGTCGGGAGAGTCGGGCGAAGCGCAGCGCAAGGGCCCGCATGCGGGCTGAGTAGAAGGACAAAAGAAGGAATTAGGATGCCGATCGCAGAGAAAACCGTCGAAAAGGCAGAGAGCGGACGGGCGCTCTTGGCGCGTCCGGAGCTCGTCTTGAACCAGAGAGAAGCCTCGTGGGTGAACGATACGGTCTGCGCGGTCGTGGAAAAGCCGGCGCCGCTCTGGTGGTGGGTGGCGGCGGGGGCTTTTGGTCTCCTGGCGGCCGCGGTTCCCCTGGTCGTGGTCTACTTCATCAGTACGGGCTTGGGGGTCTGGGGACTGCAGAGCCCCGTCTTTTGGGGGGTTGCAATTCTCAATTTCGTCTTTTGGATCGAGATCGGTCATGCCGGCACCTTGATCTCGGCGATCTTGCTCTTCACGCGCCAACGGTGGCGCAACTCCGTGAATCGGGCAGCCGAGGCGATGACGATCTTCGCGGTCCTTTGTGCAGCGGTCTTTCCGCTCTTTCACATCGGTCGGCAATGGATGTTCTGGTACATGGTGCCCGTACCGGAGTCGTATGCGATCTGGCAGAATTTTCGCGCTCCGCTGCTCTGGGACGAGTTTGCCGTGGGAACCTATTTTACCGTCTCTTGCCTATTCTGGTATTTCGGTCTGCTGCCGGACATCGCCTCCCTTCGGGATCGGGCAACCAAACTTTGGAAGAAGCGGCTCTATCATGTTCTCTGCTGGGGATGGACGGGTTCCCTTCGCGCTTGGCGTCATTACGAAGCGGGGTATCTCTGCATCGCCGGCGTGGTCAGCGTGCTCGTGATCTCCGTGGCCTCTGTGGTCTCGACCGATTTCGCGACGACCGTATTGCCGGGATGGCATACGACCATCTTTCCGCCGGATTTCATTACGGGGGCCATCTTCAGCGGCTTTGCGATGATCGTCACGCTCATGGTCCCGTTGCGCGCGGCCTATCCTGGCCTAAAAGATATGATTACGGGGAAGCACCTGGACAACATGGCAAAGGTGCTCTTGGCGACCGGATCGCTCGTCGGCTATTCCTATTTGATCGAGCTCTTCATGGCGTGGTACGGGGCCAACCCCTATGAGCGGTACACTTTCTGGAATCGGATCACGGGCCCGGACCGGTCCACCTACTTCGCCATGTTCGGGTTCAACGTGATCCTGCCCCAAATCTTCTGGTTCCGCTTTTGCCGGTCCCATCCGTGGATTCTCTGGACGAGCTCGGTGCTCATCAACGTGGGCATGTGGTTTGAGCGGTACTCGATCATCGTCGTCAGTCTTGAGCGGGATTTCCTGCCCGCCTCTTGGCGCCACTATCTGCCAACCTGGGTGGATTGGGGTCTCTTCTTCGGCAGCGTCGGGCTCTTCTTTTTCCTGTTCCTGCTCTTTCTGCGCGTCTTGCCCTCCATCTCGGTCGCCGAGATCAAGACGCTGCTGGCGAAGCCGAAGAGGCAGCGAACTCTGGAAGTGGCGGCGCAAGAGTACGGGTTTCCGCCGGGCAAGGAGATCTACGGCTTGGGTGCCGAATTTTCTTCGGAAGAGGAGTTACGGAGGGCGAGCGAAGAGACGAGAAAGAAAGGATACGTCTGGTGGGATGCCTACGCTCCCTATCCCATTCACGGCATGGAACGGGCCATGCGGCTTTCCAAGTCTCGCGTCTCCTTCTTCGTGCTGATGGGAGGTCTGCTCGGTCTGTTCATCGGGATCGCTATGGTGACGGCCACCTCGATCCCAAGGCCCCAGCTTCTCCAGAGCCTCACCACAGGTCAGCTGCAGGGCCTCTTCTACGCGACCGTCGTTCAGGGCAAGCCGTACTTCAGCCTTCCCGCTTTTGTCCCTGTGCTGCTGGAGCTCACCATCCTCTTCGCGGCCTTCAGCGGCTTTCTGGCCGTGGTTTTTCTCGCCCGGCTCCCGCGGCCGCATCATCCGGTCTGGAACTGGGGAGAACTCTCGCGGCGGGCAACCGACGACGGTCTATTCCTCGTCATCGAAGCCAGGGATCCTGCGTTCTCTCCCGCAGAGAGTCGCAAATTCCTGGAGAGCTTGGGCGGAAGACGGCTCACCTTTATTCCTCGATAGGCGTCCGGGAATCATGCGTACCTTCCTTTTGCTGCTCGCTTGCCTTGTTTTTGCGATCGTCAGCGTGACGGGATTCCGCGGCACCATGACGACGAGAAACCCCATCGAGATCTTTCCCGACATGGTCCGACAGGCAAAAGTGAAGGAGCAGGCTTCCAGCTTCTTCTTTCCGGATCAACGGGCCAGCCGTTACCCTGTCTCCGGAACGGTGTCGAGGGGCGATGCCGTGGACGATCCCTATCGGAACACCGGAATGATCGGGGACCACTGGGGCGAGGGCATTCCCATTGCCCTGACCGCGGAAACCCTGAGATCCGGGAAAGAGCGTTTCGGAATCTTTTGCACCGCTTGTCACGGAGCGACGGGATCCGGAAACGGCATTGCGACCCAATATGGCCTTGTCGGAGTGCCCAATTATCATGCCGAGCATGCCCGGCAGATGCCGGATGGCCAGATCTTCTACGTGATCACTCACGGACAAGGACTGATGCTCGGGTATGGCGCCAATCTGAGCGTTGAGGAACGCTGGGCCATCGTCGCCTACATCCGCGCTTTGCAGCTCAGTCAGAGTGCGACGCTTGCGGACGTGCCGATTGCGGAGCGGCAGCAGCTCGAAGGGAAATAGCGATGGGTCACACCGAACCTGCGTCAGAGGTGCGCGAGGCCGTTCCGCTTCCGGCAGGAAAGTGGAAAAGGCTCGCCGTTCTCCTTCAAGGAGTGGGCATTCTGTTTCTCGCCGGCTCCTTTGCCGGGGCCTGGTGGCACCCGAAGGAATTCTTTCATAGCTGGCTCTTTTCCTTCTTTTTCTTCTTTAGCCTCTGCTCCGGCGCCCTCTTCTGGGTGCTGCTGCACTACGTGACCAATGCGGGATGGGGAGTCGTCGTCCGCCGGCAAGCGGAAAACCTCGCCAGTCTCTTTCCATGGGTCGCCCTCTTCTTCCTGCCGATCCTTTGGGACGCATTCCGGGGCCACCATCTCTACGAGTGGACGAGCCCGGCCCTTGCCCATGATCCGGCCCTTCTTGCGAAATCCGCGTATCTGAATCTCCCGTTTTTCGGTATCCGAGCGATCTTCTATTTTGCCTTTTGGATCCTTGCGGCGCGCTTTTTTTGGAATAGTTCACGACTCCAGGACAGCGACCGGGACCCGTGGCGCACGGTCCGGATGCAAAAGTTTTCCTACGGGCTGCTTGTGGTCTACGGCGCTTGCATGACCTTTGCCGCGATCGACTGGCTGATGGGTCTCGACTTCCGGTGGAGCTCGACGCTCTGGGGCGGCTTCGTCCTCGTGGCGGCGGCGGGAGCAAGCCTTGCTCTCTGGATTCTCATCATCCTCTGGCTGCGGGAAAGGCATCACCTTCCGCAGGTGAACGAGGAGCATCTCCATCTCATGGGCAAGCTTCTATTCGCCTTCACCGCCCTCTGGGCCTACTTCGCCTTCAGTCAGTATATGCTCATCTGGTATGCCAACGTCCCTGAGGAGACCTATTTCTTCATTCGGCGCAACTTCGGAAGCTGGAACTGGTTGGCGATCGGACTGGTTCTCGGCCGTTTCTTCGTGCCGTTTCTGCTTCTGCTGCCGCAATGGACCAAGCGCAACCCGCGGACCCTCGCTCTGGCCGCCGGTTGGGTTCTCTGGATGCAGGCAGTCGAGCTCTACTGGCTGATTCTTCCGGGAGTTTTCGAAAAGGCGGTTGCCATCGGATGGCTCGAGATCGCAGTGTGGGCCGGAATGGGATGTCTCATGGCGGGTGCATTCCTGCGACGGCTCCTCTCGTGCGAGCTCTATCCTTTACATGACCCGCGCTTGCAGGAATCGGTGGAGGTGATCAGCTAGGAGGAGGATTGGGGATGCCGATCGAAAAGGATTACGCCCGAACCGCAGCGAAGGAAGATCGACCCAGCGCGGGAACGGGAGTCGCTCCGAGCGCGACGACGTTCGTGTGGGTCCTGCTTCTTCTGGTCTTGCCGTCGATGGGTGTCTCCTTCCTCACCCGGAGTCTGGCGCAGGCGGAGGAAGAGGCTGCCAAACTGGGACTGGCCGAGAGGGTCACCCGGCTGGAAGCCTTGCGAAAGGCGGATCGCGAAGCACTCGGCAGTTACCGGTGGATCGACCGCGACAAAGGGGTCATAGCGCTTCCCATCGAGCGAGCGATGGAGTTGGAAGAGGAGAAACTGAAAAGCAAGCCGGTCGGCCCATCGGCGGTCCTTCTTCCTGGCGCGCTGCTGCGGCAGCCCCCCCCTCCCTCCGCGCCGAAACCATGAACGAGAGGAGAACGGCAACCATGGCAGAAACTTTGGAATCCAAGGAGACCCCGGTGAAGGTGTCCTCCGGCGAAGTTGACCCGTCGCTGCGGGCTCCTTTCCTATGGCTTCTTGGGCCGGCAGCCGTTTGGCTCTCGGTGGCGACCATCCTGGCTCTGCTCGGCAGTCTCAAGCTCGTCGATCCTCGCTTCCTGGGTACGTGGGGTTGGCTCACCTTCGGAAGGATCAGCCCGGCCGCTTTCCTGAGCTTTGTCTACGGATTCGGCATTCCGGTGGGACTGAGCGCGGCTCTCTGGGCCGTCACGAAGGGAGGGCGGCTTCCGCTTCTCGGGCGGCGATGGTGCCTTGCCTCTTCCTTCCTTTGGAACGTGGGATTGTGGGGCGGAATCACCGGAGTACTCGCTGGGGAGAGCCGATCTCTCTCCTGGCTTGGATTGCCGACCTTCTCCCTCCCGTCCCTGGGGTTAGGCTACCTTTTGTCGGCGGGTTGGTTGGTCGCTGCTCTCGTGAGCCGATGGGAGGAAGCGTCGCTCGCGTTGCGTTTTCTCCTTCTGGGGTTGGTCTGGATTCCGTGGGCGGGAGGCGCTGCGGCGCTCATGCTGCACGATCCGGCGGTGCGCGGGGTGGCCATGGGTTCGCTCGAATGGTGGTTCAACGACGGTCTGCTCTATGCGGGCTTAGGGGCATTCGCGCTCGGCATCGTCTATCTCCTTGCTCCCTCCTCTCTGGGTCGCCCTCTCGCTTTTTCCGGACTCGGCCGCTTAGCCTTTTGGACTTGGGCTCTCTTTGCCAATCTTGCCGGGACGGCGCATCTGGTGGGCGGGCCTTTCCCTCTCTGGATGGTTTCTTTGGGCGTCTCCTCTCGCTTTCTGCTCTGGGTGGCAGCCGTTGCGGTCGGGGTGGGATTTTGGGTCGCGGCCCGCAGGCTGCCGGCGGAGAAGAGAGAATGGGATCCGAGTTGGCATTTCCTCCGGTTCGGCATGAGCTCTTTTTTGGTCGCTGCGGGACTGGGGGCGCTGCTCGTCCTGCCGGCTTGGAGCCGATATGTGCACTACACCGTTCTGGAAGAGGCTCAGCTCGTTCTCTTCCTGTACGGCTTTTTGGGTATGACTTTCTTTTCTCTGCTCTACGCCCTCTTGCCGCAGCTGCTGGGTCGTCCCTGGCCGTCGCCGACCTTGTCGAAGGTCCACTTCTGGCTCAGCAGCTATGGAATCAGTTTTCTGGTGGGCCTGCTGGCCGTCGGCGGACTCTTTCAGGGCGTGGGGCTCGACGAGCCCGACCTCCCCGTTCATGACGTCATCGTCTTGCTGCTCCCCTTTCTGCGCAGCGCAGCAGCGCCGGCGACGGCCTTGTTAGCCGGTCACGCGGTTTTCGGGTTGCATCTCCTTTGGCTGATCCTGGAAAGCGGTTCGAGCCGCCGTGGGGACGAAGAAACGGCACTTGCGCACGCCGATATCGAAGGAGTTCGCACGCCGTGACGGAGCAGAAACGAGTTCTTCTGGGCATCCTCCTGGCGACAGGGGTGGGATGGCTGCTGCTCGCCTGGCTGCCTCTGCGAAAGCTCGGGCCTGCCGGCGCGTCGGCCGATGGAGCACCCTTCGGACGTGCGGCCCTTGGCGGCGAGGTCTACGCGGCCAACGGATGCGCCTCCTGTCACACGCAGGTTGTTCGGCCGCCGAATCTAGGTTCTGATATTGCCCGGGGTTGGGGGGCGCGTCGGACGCTGCCGTCGGATTATCGAGAGGAGCATGTCATCCCCTTGGGGGTGCTTCGTCTAGGGCCCGATCTTTCCGACGTGGGAGAGCGCCGCACCGATCCCCGCTGGTACTATCGCTTTTTGTACGATCCTCGGGTCATTTATCCAGGCACGGTCATGCCGTCCTACCGATACCTTTTCGCGCGCGTCCCGCTGTTGGGAACCCCGCTGCCCGACTCTCTTCCCCTCTCCGGCCGAGATGCGCCCCGGCCAGGGTTCCAGGTCGTGCCCGGACCGGAGGCTCGGGCCCTGGTGGCCTATCTGCTATCCCTTAAAAGAGTGCCGCCCGGGGAGACGGGCAAGACGCCATGAATTGCGAAGATCAGCCCGAGAGAAGGGGCCAGGAGATCTCTTCGAAAGAACGCCTCCCCTGTTTCTTTCTAGTGTTTTCGACCGTCATCGTGCTCTTTGCGGGGGGCTTTTTCCTCCGGTATAGCGGGGGCTTGCGCTGGGACGTCTATGACGCAAGCGGGTATCTTGCCGGTCTTCCCCGGCCGACTGCGACCAGCGCTGTGCTCGCGGGCGGGCCGGCGCAAAAGCCTGCGGCGGTCAATCCGATCCAAGTTGGCCAGGACGTCTACCAAGCGAACTGCGCCGCCTGCCATCAGCCCACCGGTCAGGGGATGAGCGGCCAGTTTCCTCCGGTCGCCGGCTCGGACTGGGTCAATGGGGATCCGCGGGTGCTGGCGGCAATGGTCCTTGGCGGCTTACAGGGACCCGTTCGGGTTGCGGGAGCGGAATACAACGGGATGATGCCGGCTTGGAAGACGGTGCTCAACGATGCCAAGATCGCGGCGGTCCTGACCTTTCTGCGTCAGTCGTGGGGCAATCACGGTTCCGCCGTCGAAGAAGACCAGGTGAAGTCGGTCCGAGCGGAGACGGCAAACCATGCGGCGCCCTGGAAGGTCGAGGAGGTAGAGACACTCGGCAAGAGTGCGGGGAAAGAAGCAAAATAGAACGAAAAAGGCACGTCCGCCTGGCCTGTTTCCTCTGGGGGAAGCACGTACCCTCGGGCGAACCCCTAGGCAAGAATCCTCCCAAAGCCGTCTGAGCCGATGGAAAGGCGCCAGGCATTGGAGAAGCTTGTGTGCGAACTTGTTAGGACAAGCGGAGTAGAAAAATCTTGTCAGCGTGCGCGGAAACGATTCAGTTGTAATATAAGGAAGCGACGATAGAATTTAGCGTTCTAAAAGCCATGAAGGAAGAAACGGGAGTGCCGCAGGAAATGAACGAGCAGGGGGTTGCGACGGGAGGGCCGCACGGCGGCGGGAGCGGAACGGCCGCGCACGGAGCCGGCCATCACGAACACCAGATTGAGCTATCGTGGTGGAGACATTACGTCTTTTCCACCGACCACAAGGTGATCGGCATCCAGTACATGATCACCTCTCTGCTCGTTGCCCTCTTCGGTTTCGGGCTGATGGTGGTGATGCGCTGGCAGCTCTCGTTCCCGGGCAAGCCCGTGCCGGTCATCGGTCCGCTCTTGACTGCGGTGTTCGGCGCCAACCTGGCCCCAGGCGGCGTGATGACCCCGAATCTCTACAACTCCTTCGGAGCCATCCACGGAACGATGATGATCTTCATGGCGATCGTTCCGGCACTCTTCGCCGGCTTCGGCAACTTCGTCGTCCCCTTGCAGCTCGGTGCCCCAGACATGGCTTTTCCTCGCCTCAACATGGCGAGCTTTTGGAGCTTCTTCGTGGGTGTCGTGATCATGCTCGGGAGCTTTCTGGTTCCCGGAGGAGCGGCGAAGTCGGGTTGGACCTCCTATCCGCCCCTGGCCGATATCGCCGACACGGGAATGGGCTTCGAACCGATTCTCAACGGGCAGACTCTCTGGCTGATCGGCATGGCCTTCAACATTACTGGATCGCTCCTCGGCTCGATCAATATCATTGCCACGATCATTCAGCTGCGTGCCCCCGGCCTGCAATGGATGCGGCTGCCCGTCTTCGTCTGGTCCGAGCTGGTCACGGCTTTTCTCTTGCTCCTGGCGTTTCCGCCGCTCGAATCGGCGGCGATCATGCAGCTGATGGACCGGCTATTCGGAACCAGCTTCTTTTCGCCCGACGGCCTTATCATCGGAGGCCGCCACTGGCCGGCGAGCGGGGGCGGCTCGGCCCTGCTCTGGCAGCATCTTTTCTGGTTCCTCGGCCATCCCGAGGTCTATGTGCAGATTCTGCCCACCATGGGAATCGTGGGGGAGGTGTTCGCGAACAACACGCGGAAGCCCTTGTGGAGCTACAAGATTTTCGTCTATTCCCTGCTGTCGATCGGTTTCCTCTCCATGGTCGTTTGGGCTCATCACATGTACATGACGGGCATGGGGCAGAGCATTACCACCTTCTTTCAGATCTTCACGACCGTGATTTCGATGCCGTCGGTTCTTTTGGGAACCGTTCTTCTCCTTTCCCTTTGGGGTGGATCGATCCGGCTCCCAACCCCCATGCTCTTTGCCCTTGCTTGGCTGCCGATGTTCGGAATCGGCGGATTGACCGGCCTGCCGCTCGGGTGGACGCCTTCGGACATGGTGCTCCACGACACCTACTACGTGATCGGCCACTTCCACTACATGATGGCGCCGGCTTCGATCATGGGGCTTTTTGCCGGGCTCTACTACTGGTTCCCCAAGGCAACCGGGCGGATGATGAACGACTTTTGGGGAAAGGTGCACTTCTGGATGACCATCATCTTCTTCAACGGGGTCTTTTTCCCGATGCTGATCCAAGGGTTCAACGGAGTACATCGCCGCTGGTACGATGGCGGGGCCGGCTGGCAGATGGCGCAGCCTGTGCTCTGGCTCAACCAGGTAATGTCCGTCTCGGCCTGGATTCTTGCGCTCGGACAGATCCCATTTATCATCAACTTCTTCTGGAGCATCTGGCGCGGGAAGAAGGTGACTTCCGACAATCCGTGGCAAGCGACCACCCTCGAGTGGGCCACCCCGACGCCTCCGGGACATGGGAATTTCCTCCATCCCGTCGCGGTCTATCGTGGTCCCTATGAGTATAGCGCTCCCGGAGCCGCTCGTGACTTTCTGCCACAGTGGGAGCAGGAAGAAAGCAGAGTCGCGGAACCGAAACTTTCCTCCGTATAACGAAAAAGGAAGCAAGAGATGGAATTGGAAATTCCCTATACCGTTACCGCACGGCCGGATACGGGCTCATATAACGCGAAGATCGGCATCTGGCTCTTCTTGGCCTCGGAGGTCATGCTCTTTGGTGGCTTCTTCTCAGCCTACATCTTCCTCCGGATGGGGGCGACCCATTGGCCGCACCACCTGCTGAACGTGCCCATGGGGCTCTTCAACACCTTCGTGCTGATCACCTCCAGCATTACGATGGTGATGGCCTGGACTGCACTGAAGATGCGGCAGTTTCAGAGCTATCGGCGCTGGCTTGCAGCGACCCTGGTTTGCGGCGTCGTCTTCCTGGGGATCAAGTCGATGGAGTACAAGGACAAGTTCCATCATTACGGGGTGATCCTTAACAATGGGCAGGAGATCACGGGGCATCTGGAAATGACTCCCGCCGAAGCGATGAAGAGCTCGACGCTTCGGATCCTGCCGGATGCGGAAGACGCTGGCAGCTTTGGTTATCAACTCCGGTCGATCTTCGGCCGCCCGGCTGCGGGCGAGGAAAAGGTGCTCGAGATCCCGAAGAGCGATATCCAGTGGTGGTCGAATTTCACGCCGCGGTATAGCACCTACCTCGCGACCTACTTTACGATGACGGGGCTTCACGGCCTCCATATTATCGGGGGACTGTTGGTGCTCGGCTTCTTCTGGGGGCCGGGGGCAAAGCTCTACCGGACCAACCCTGAGCATTTGGCCAATCGTGTCGAGGTCGCCGGGCTCTTCTGGCACTTCGTCGACTTGGTCTGGATCTTTCTCTTCCCCACCCTCTATCTTTTGTAGGACGATTGTTTTTAACGGAGACAAGCAATGAGCGAAGAAATCCATGATCCCAGGAAGCAGGTTCCCGCTTATGTCAAGGTGTTCGGCTTGCTCCTGCTGCTCGCCGTAATCAATGTTGCCGCCTCCTACCTCCCGCTCGGCGGAGGAAACATCGGGGTGGGGTTGCTGGTTGCCGGAGCGCAGGCGATCCTCGCTCTGGGGATCCTGATGCACTTTTTTTCGGAAAAGAAGACCGTGCATCACCTCATGGCCCTTGCGATTGCTTCGGTGGTGGCGTTACTTGTCATATTCGTCTGCTGCTATGCGGATCAGCTCAACTCCGTCACCCCTGTAAAGTAGATCAAATATGTCGCTTCGGCAGTTTCACCTCCTCTTCGTAAGCATCGTCACCTGCCTTTTTCTTGGACTGGGAGCCTGGTCGCTGAAAGGTTACTACAGTCATCAAGGAGGACTGCTTCTCTGGTTAGGCGCGGGCTCTTTTGCGGCCGCGTTGTTGGTAGTCGTTTACGGGGCTTGGTTCCTGCGAAAGACCCGGCGGATGGGACTTGTGGAATGAAATCGCGAATGAGCAAGTTGCTGTCCGTGGGCGGAGGTCTCCTCTTCCTCGGGGCACTTGGGTTCGTCGCGATCGGGGATGCCTTCTTTGGGTCCTCGCTGAATATCCCTGCGGTGGGTCACGAGCCCGGAGACGCCGCGGCCTGGGCGCTGGTGGCGATCGTCTTGATCCCACTGGGAAGCGTGGTACTGCTGATCAGGACGCTCTATCGGCGGTCTCGGAAGCCTCCGCCAGCTTACGCGGAGTTTCTGGAAGAGGCGAATGGGGAAGAAGTGGATGCGGCTGGAGAGGCGCGATATCGATAGGGCATTGCCCATCATTCGACGGCGAGGGAATGAGGATCGGAGGAAACGGCAGATGAATCGCTGGGGCAATGTGCGGGTTTTGCTCATCGGGCTTGCCTGTTCAGTCCCTGTCGAGAGTTGGGCGTGCGCCGTTTGCGGAGTGCCCAAGTCTGCGGCAACCCGGGGGATCTTGCCGGCCGTGGTGCTGATGCTGGTATTGTTGGGGATTGTGTTCGGTGCCTTCATTCGTTTTTTTATTCGGGCTAATCGGTCAAAACATCAATCGGGAGGGTTAGATCGTGTTCGCACTTCTTCTTGAGCTTACGGGAATTTCACGCTGCATGTCCCAGCATGGGCGGCAGATTGATGAATTCATGGAAGCGATCCTCTGGTTCTCGCTCATTCTTTTCGCGATCTGGTTCAGCTTTTTCGTCTATGCCCTCTATCGGTTCCGGGCGGACAAGAGCCCGAAGGCCAGCTACGAGGGGCTCAAGGCGGATTGGCCCAAGCATTTGGAGTGGAGCATCGTTTTTGTGGAAATGGTGCTCCTCTTCGGGTTTTCGGTGCCGCTTTGGGGAAACCGGGTGCTTGATCCTCCTGGCCCGGGAGAAGCCGTGACGCTGGAAGCGGTCGCGCAGCAATTCGGCTGGATCTTCCACTACCCGGGACCGGATGGCAGGTTGGGCCGCCGTGACATGCGCTTGGCGGACGGGATGAATCCGATCGGCCTCGACAAGACCGACCCGGCTTCCAAGGATGACATCATCACGATGAACGAGATGCACGTGCCCGTCGGCAAACCCGTCTTAATTTATCTGGGGTCCCGGGACGTCGTTCATAATTACTACGTCATTCAGATGCGCATTCAGCGTGACGCAGTTCCCGGCCTGACCATTCCGGTCTGGTTCACGCCGACGCACACGGGCCGTTTCGAAATCGCCTGCGGCCAACTTTGCGGGGTCGGCCATTTTGCGATGAAAGGATTTCTCGTTGTCGATACCCAGAGCGACTACGAGGCTTGGCTCAAGGATATGAGTCAGCTTTCGCAGGTCGCACCACCGACCGGCGAGAAGGTCATCGCGCGGCAGTAACGTCTGCCTGTCTCAGAAGCGTTCTCCTACGGCTTACGAAGGGGAGTCGTCTGCTTCGTTGAGAAGACTTGGGTGTTTGGTCCTCGTTCGTGGGATGTCGTCATACCACTCCGGGGGAAAACCTGCGCCCCTTCTTGCATCCATGGCCATCCGCCCCGCGCCTCGAGTACGTGGCCTTGTGGTGAGACAGGAAGGCTGGCCGCCATTTCTCACAAGCTTTCTCCTGCGGCTTGCACAATGGGTTTGTCTGCTTCGTTGGGCTTGGTTTTCCATCCTTGCAGTATGTCGTCATACCACTCCGGTGGAAAACCTGCGCCGCGCCTTGCATCCAAGCCCATTTGCGGCGCCTCGGCTACGACATTTGCGACAAATGGCGGCTAGTTGCGGATGTCGCTCCTCGGCAGCGAGGGTGAGGGCTTCCAGCGGCACTGCCTGGGGGGGGAAGGGGCAGGATGGCTGTTTACCAGCATGCTGGGTCAGCGATGCGCTCCTTCCATGGAGCAAGTAGAGCCCGGAAGGGTGGGGAGCCCGCGGACTTACGGTACGACGAAGATCTTGCCCGTGTAAGGGCAACGCACCTCCGTTCCCGGCGGGAAGCCGCGAACATCGACGAGCCCCGCTTCAGGTGCGTAGGGGCTTTTTACGTAACCCGGTTTCCCGTCGACGGCAACGCCCTTGGGATACCTTGTGGCCGCGGTGGACGGTCCCCCGGAAGACTGACCTTCTTGGCCCCACGGCTTGTACTGGCCGGTTGCCGGTGTCTGACTCGCGGGGGCGCCCGACGGCGTGGAAGAAGAGGGAGAAGTGCCGGCCGGTTGATTCGCAGCAGCCGATTCCGGCTGGTTGGCCGGCTGGGGCATCGAGCCCGAACTGGCGCCTGCGGCCTCACCGCTCTTTACTTTCTTTGACGGAGATGCACAACCGAGGACAAAGAAACTGAAGCTTAACGAAACCAGAAAGATCTTTTTCATCCCTTGCGCAGGAGAGTAGAGAGAAGCCTCACGGAGATCAACCTTGGAGATGTTGAAATCGGGTGAAAATCGTAAACACTTGCCTTTCCTGCGAAGCAAGGTGCAGGGGCCAGACGATTCCGAGAGCCGCACCCTGATAATTGTGCTCAAACTCTCCGTTGGCATAGCCGATGGTATAGACTGGGTGATGCCAGAGCGTGCAGGGCCCCTCGGGCAGCGTCCAGGACCAACGCAAGAAACGGATTTCGTCGACCAGGTCCCAAGACTGGATCCCGGATTTTTCAAAAAGGAGGCCGCAGGGAAGCTGCTCCCCCTCGACGGAGACAAATCGGTTCCCCTCGGGGGCGAGAAAGCTGTAGTTTGCTTCACAGAGAAAGAGGAGTTCGAGCGGGAGTTCGCTCTCGTTGCTGATCGTGTATCGAATCCGAAGGGCATCGGGCTCCTCGAGCTCGAAGAGCTTTTGGCAGCGGAGTGCTCTTCGTTCCTGGTCGAGATAGATCCCTCCCTCCCGTTCGAGGAGTAGTCGCCGCACGCCCCCGTCCTCCGCAAGCGAAACAATGCGATACGGCAGGTTTACGAAGTCTCCGTGCTCGATGTAGGACTCCTTCTCGAATTGGGAGAGGGACGTTCCGCCCGGGACGAAGTGTTCCTGGAAGAGATGACGACGATGCCAGTCCTCGACCAGCTCTCCGGGAGGAAGGTCGGGATAGACCTGGGAATGCCGCCGCAAGGTGTTGGAGACATTGTAATGCGACGGCAGAAAGGCCATCTCTACAAGAGAGCCGCCGTAATCCGGATCCACGATCGCGCGGCAGATTTGGGTGCGCAGGACGACTTCCGGCTCGCGATCCCCATCGAGATCCGTCATCTCGGTCGCCGGAGGAGGAGTGATCCGATCGATCTCCTCTTCGGCTTGGAGGAGCAAACGATAGACGGCATCCCGCAAGTAGTTGGCAAAAAGGCCGCCACTGAGCGCGTGCCAATAAGGAGTATGTTCCTGGGCTGCGAGCAGGCGATCCCGACAGGTCAGGGAGTCTGCATTCGCGATCCCATGGAGTCGTCGGGTGAGCGAGAGCATCTTGCTGTGCATCCAGTTCGCCTCGGAATACTTTTCGAGAAACTCCTGCCAAGCTCCGCCATGGAGAAAGCGGAAAAAGCGATCCGCATCGAAGCGGTGCGATAGGTCTTCCCGGACAGCAAAGTAGGAACGGCATGCGGTTGTAGGAAGCGCATATCCCTCCAGGTCGGTCCGCGCACCGGATGGCAAAAAAACGCGGGGCCAGCGCCCGACCGTGGTTTCGGCCGGCAGGGGCATGGTAAGCCGCTCTGACTGGCTCTCCAGGTAGGTCAGCCACTCTTCGAGAACCGCTTCCTCATAAAATCGATGGAAGGTGGAAGGCCAAAAGCCATAAGCCTCCGCACGCTGCGCCAGAATCAACATCTGCGGCTCCGGCCGGTGCCAGAGCTGAACGAGGGAGGCATGAATGTCCCGGAGCGGACGGAAAGGGATCTCCGCCGAAAGGCGGGAAGAGATCGGCAGGAGGGAAATGGTAGAAGACAGGTGGCTGGTCAAAAAGGGATGGCAGAGCGCGGCTCGCTCTATGCCCGCTCGTTCCAGCAGATTGTCTTCCAGCAGTACGTAGTCGTAGCCTCCTTCCGCCAGGAGAGCCGGAAAGTACGGTTCCCAGACCGATTCGGGCAGCCAGGCGCCGCGCGGGGTCACGCCAAAATGCTCCTGGATCCAGACGACGGTTTTCCGGAGCTGCGCCAGGGCGTCTTCCCGAGGAATCATGCTTAAGATGGGTTCGTAGAAGCCGCCGCCCAATAGCTCCACCTGACTGCGGGCTACGATCCGGCGGATCTGCTCCAGGAGTCCGGGCTCCTCGTGTTCCAGATAGGAAAAGAATCCGCCCGAAAAGTGGAGCCCCATGCGAATGCGCGGATGGCGTTCCAAGGCAGCTAGAAAAGGGCGACAGACACGTTCCAGGAAGCGGCAGTAGGTTTCCGGAAAGTTGCCCAAAGGTTGATGAAAGTGGACAACCCAAACCAACTGCATGGAGTCTAGACGAACCATTGACGAGCTTCGAAATCCCGGGACGGAAAACGGAAGTCGATCGTTCCCCGCTCCGGATATCGTTCCAGAACGAGCTTTTCGCGCAGCAGGCGAACGAAAAAGCTGACCGGATCCTTCTCCTTCCATCCGAGCGCTGCGACCGGCACCATCAGGACAAAGAAGTCCTCCCAGGCGGCTGCGCCCCGTTCGTCGGCGACGGAGAAGAGAACCGCATCTTCGGAATGTTCGGTGCGGACCTTCCACGAGCCGTTCGGCAGAACGGACGCCGTCACGCGACGGATCTGTGGGGAGAGGAACTCCACCTCGATTTCCTCCGGGGCGCCGACAAAGTCGATCCGCAGATAGAAGTGTTCTTCGTCAAAGCCGAAATAGAGCTTCTGGCCCAACCGGTTCGGTTGAAACATGGCCGTCTGTTGGACAAGGGCGTCCACGGTACCGGCTCCCACCCAATCGAAGAAGTTGTCCAATCGGCCCGTAAGCTGCGGGTGAATGTAGAGGCGCGGAATCGCATAGGGCGTGGGAACCGTGGGGGCGCAGA
Organism: Methylacidimicrobium tartarophylax; assembly: GCF_902143375.2. Classification (GTDB taxonomy): domain Bacteria; phylum Verrucomicrobiota; class Verrucomicrobiia; order Methylacidiphilales; family Methylacidiphilaceae; genus Methylacidimicrobium; species Methylacidimicrobium tartarophylax. The sequence continues at coordinate 71,415 of NZ_CABFVA020000065.1, forward strand.
TCGGGAAGTCGAGATAGGGAGGAGGAGAAAATCCAAGTGCCAGATAGACGTTCCGCAGATGTGTGCGAAAGATCTCGTCGAAGAGGAGATCGGAGTCGGTCGAGAAATCGGGCCCGTACCACCAGAACCAGTCGCTTCCCTCGGCCGCGTAGAGGGAGCGCATCGCCGCCGCCGTCTTTTCCGCGGGTAGCGACCGGTCTTCTCCGATCCGGCGCAAGAACTGGCGGGTTCGTCCTAACCATTCCCAGGCACGGTTTTCCTCGGGATCGCCGATCCAGATGTCAAAATCGGCGTTGATCCAGGAGCCCGTATGCAGTGCGCCCAGTTCGACTTTCGGACGGTAGGCGTCGAAGTAGTCGCCCGGCCGCGAGGTCCGAAGGCGGCTGTGGGTCGTGAGACCTTGGTAGAGGGAAGAGAGAAAACGTTCTCCTCCGTCCGGAAAGGCCTCCCAGGCGTTTTCGCCATCCAGGGCGATCAAGACGGCCGCCTCTTCGGAGGACGCCACCTGGCAGATATTCTCGAAATGGTGGAGGAGAAAATTGGCCGCTTGATCCGGGGGATTCTGCGAGGCTCGAAAGCCGACGAAATCCGAAAGAGGCCTTTCGCGGAACAGGGCGTCCACGGTGGTCCCTCCCCAACTCACCGTCCATCCTTGGAAGAGAACCATGTGATCGACGCCCCTGCCGCGCCAGCGCGGATCCAGTTCCAAGCTTCGGAAAAGAATCGCCTCGTCCGTGAAGAAATAATCAAAACCCGCCTCGCGAAAGAAGGGAATGAGTTCGGGAGCGACGGACCCTTCCGAGGGCCAGAGCCCTCGGGCCGGTGCTCCGAAAACCTCCCGCATCCTTTTCTGGGCGAGGACCAGATGGCTCCGCACGTCTTCCGGAGCGCAGAATTGGGGAGGAAGATTGACGTGAGGCATCGACCGACGGGCAAGATTGGTGTCCAGGAGCAGCGGCAGGATCGGATGGCAATAGGGAGAGGTCGTGATCTCGACCTGACCTCGTTCGATCGCCGCCCGGTAACGGGAGAGCACCGTCCGGACGATCTCCCGGTGGAGATCGAGCAGTTGGCTCTTCTGGTCTTCGGTGAAGTCCCGCCCCTGTGCGCGCAGTTCCCGGAGCAAGGGGTAGGCCTGGTAAGCCGCAAAGCCGCACCAGGCCAAATTGTAGAGAGTCTGCAGATCGCGATAGTCTTGGGCGGAGAAGAGGTTGGTCACTTCCGCCAGGTTCTGAAAGTCGACCATGCGGCCGCGTTGATTCAAGAGGTCCCAAAAGCGCGGCAGAGGACGGATGAGGGTATCGAAATTGGCACGGAAGAAGTGCTCGAGGATCTTTTCTTTCTCCCCCTGACCGAGGTTCTCAGCCCGGATGCGGCTCCAGGCTTCGCAGTCGTCGATCACCTCGCCTGCCCCGATCTCGACCAGCTGCTCGAGCAGGACGGGGGTGAAGTTGAACGCGACCTTCAGCGTGGGAAATCGCTCGACCATCTCGATCATATCGAGATAGCTGTGCACCGCATGGAGACGGACCCAAGGCGTGCGGGCCTTTCCGGTCTGCCGATCGACGTAGTCCGGCTGGTGCATATGCCAGAGGAGAACGACATTCATGGTGACGCCCCTTTGGACGCATCCTGGGGAAAGCCCCAGGATGGGTTTCCGCTGCTTTGCGAGAAGTGCAAAAGCCCCATCCTATGTTTCCTCACGAACCCGACGGAGGAAGCTCGCAGCCTCCTCAGGGAAGGTGGTGTTGATGTAGAACCCCGTGCCGTATTCAAACCCGGCGGCCTGCGCCAACCGGGGAAGGATTTCGATATGCCAGCGAAACTCCATTTCCGCGGGGACCAACTCCCGGACCCGCGCCTGGTGAAAGGGTGCTGTCTGAAGGATCAGGTTATAGGCGGGCTTCTGGAGACCTTTTCGGATTCGGCGAAGGACGTGGCGGAGTGCCTCCGCAAGCAAGCCTAGGTGATAATCGTCGAGGGTGTGGAAGTGGGCGGCGGGAAACTTCGGCATGATCCATGTTTCGAAAGCGAAGCGGCTAGCCCAAGGACAAAAGGAGGCGAACGCCGAGTTTTCGTAGACCAGCCGATCCCCCGATCTTATCTCTGCCTGCAAGACATCGGCGAAGAGACTTCGCTCCTTGAGCTCGAAGTGGGCGCGGGCGGTCTCTATCTGCTCTTCGACCGCGCGAGGAACGATCGGGAGTGCGATCAGTTGAGAATGGGGGTGGCGCAGGGAAGCTCCCGCGAGCATGCCGACGTTCTTGAAAACGAAGATGTAGCGGAAGCGGATGTCTTGAACCAAGTCGATGATCCGAGCCCGATAGGCCCGAAGCACGTCGGTGATGGCCCCTAGGGGTTGATCCTCGAGCTCCTGATCCGGATCCGGCGTCTCGATGATCACTTCGTGAGCGCCGATCCCATTGATCTGATCGTAGATGCCGACCCCTTCCGGGAAAAGCTCTCCCTCGATGCGAAGCGCCGGGAAACGGTTGGGGACGACGCGAACCGTCCATCCGGGAGAGTTTGGGGCTCCTCCCTTTGGCCGAATGGCGAAGACCTCGTGGGGGGTGAGGCTCTCGTTGCCCGCCATGAAGGGACAGAGTGAGTTCGGCGCCTCGGGCAGAGGAGGATAGTCCATCGGACGCTGCTTGCGCTCCGGCGCAAAGACAACCCATCGTTTGGGGAAAAGCGGTTCTCGGCGCAATTGCGGCATATCGCGATGATCGGACGCTTCCTCTCCATGCAGCTCGGCGTCGTCCCGCGAGCTGAAAAAGGTTGCGAGACTTCTCTTCTATGAGAAAGAGTGATCCCGCTCAACCGAAATCGCCGGCAGAGCAGAGCAGATGATCACTTCCTTCTTCGCAGCCCACTGACGCCCGATCGAAACCGACTCGAGATCGAGATGAAGTTTCGCGTGATAGGCTCGGCGGCGGATCAAGCCCGGGTCGGAGAATTGAACACGGGCCACGGCTTGGTTCGCACCCCGGCGTTCATGCCCGTGGGCACGCGAGGGACGGTGAAAGGAGTCTTTCCGCGCGATCTTCTCGACCTGGGTGCTCAGGTGATTCTCTGCAACACCTACCATCTTCTGCTCCGTCCCGGAATCGACCTGCTGCGCGATCTGGGCGGGCTGCATCGATTCCTTGGCTGGCCCGGGGCGATCCTCACGGATAGCGGAGGCTATCAAGTTTTCAGCCTCTCCTCCCTCCGTAGGGTCGACGATCACGGAGTGGTTTTTCGTTCCCATCTGGACGGGAGTCCTCTCTTTCTGTCTCCCGAACTGGCGGTCGAGTTCCAGCTCATCGCCGGCAGTGATCTGATCATGAGTCTGGACGAGTGCCCGCCCTGGCCCGCATCCCCAAGCGAGCTCGACCAGGCGGTCCGAAGAACGGTGCTCTGGGCCGCTAGAGGGAAAGAGGCATGGGAGCGACTTCAGGATTCCCATGCCTCTTTCCCTACGCCGGAAGCAGGGCTTTTCGGCATCGTCCAGGGCGGAGGAGACGCCCGGCTCCGGGCACTCTGTGCGGAAGAACTGGGAGCGATCGGATTCGATGGCTTTGCGATCGGGGGGGTCAGCGTGGGGGAGCCTCCCGAAGAGGGGTTGCGCGCAGTGGCGGAGACGGTGGTGCATCTCGACCCGGCACGGCCTCGCTATGTCATGGGTGTAGGCGAACCTTGGCAGATGGTCGAGATGGTCAATCTCGGGGTCGATCTCTTTGATTGCGTCCTTCCAACCAGGCTGGCGCGACATGGGGTCGCCTACACAGGAATGGGACGAATTTCGCTCCGGAATTCGTCGTTTCGTCTCGATCCGGCGCCGATCTCCTCGGAATGCGGCTGCTACACCTGTCGGAATTTTTCCCGCGCCTACTTGCGCCATCTGCTGAAATCGGAGGAAATTCTTGGCCTCATGCTGCTCACGCTGCATAACCTATATTTCTATCTCTGCCTGATGAAGGAAATGCGAACGGCTCTGGAGAGAGGATGCTGGGAAGCATTCCTGGCAGAGAAGAGGAAACGTCGAGAGGAATTTGAAGAAGGAGGATGACCATGGGCATAGCACTTTTATGGATCGTGGCGGCGCAACCGGCCGCTGCGGCAGGTCAGGGCGGTGGGGCGGCGGAGGGGGTCCCGGCTTTTTCGTCTCTGGTCACAATGGCGGCGATCTTCGGGGTGTTCTACTTTTTGTTGATCCGGCCGCAACAGAAAGCTCGGAAGGAGCAGGAGCGACTCATTGCGGGCGTAAAAACGGGTGATCATGTGGTCACCAGCGGCGGGTTGTTGGGAACGGTGACCAACGTGAAGGAGAAGACGGTGGTGATCCGGGTAGCGGAGAATGTCAAGGTCGAGGTGCTCAAAACGAACCTGACTGCGGTCACGAAGGCGGAAGCGGAAACAAAGTAGGAAGCCAACGGAAGCGGAGAGAGAAAACGCCATGCTGCTCTGGTCCTTTGTCACGGCCCTCTTCTTCCTCATCGCGCTGATCTGGTATTTCACCGCGACGGAGGAACGGGTGCGCCGCTGGGTGGGCCTCTTCTGCATCGTGATGCTCCTGGCGAATGCCGGTCTTTCGCTCTTTCCTCTAGACCGGGGGATTCGGCTCGGCCTTGATCTCAAGGGAGGGACGGCCTTTCTCTTGGAGTTGGAAGGCCAGCCTTCCCCGGGGGCGTTGCAGCAGGCCACGGCAGTGATCCGGAAGCGGGTGGATAAATTCGGCTTGTCCGAGCCGATCATCCAGCCGGTGGGCCGCAACCGAATCAGCGTTCAGATCCCCGGGCTTGCCGAAGCCGAAAAAAACGCCGCCCGGCAACAGCTTTCCAAAGTGGCCAAGCTCGAGTTCAAGCTGGTCCACCCGCAGAACGGCCAACTCCTCGCGGAGGTTCAGGCGGGCCAGGGCCGTATCCCCGCCGATTACGAGCTGCTTTCCTTTGCCCCGGAGGAAGGACGGTCTACCGGATTGCGTCAGATCTTGGTGAAACGTCGAGCGGAGATGGGAGGGAAGCATGTCCGTCGGGCTTTTCGAGGGTTCGACGAAGTCGGCCGTCCCACCGTGGTGATCGAATTCAGCGAAGAGGGATCGCGCCGCTTTGGGGCGCTGACCAGCGCCAACATCGGGAGGCAGCTCGCCATCGTGTTGGATGGAGAGGTGCGTAGTGCCCCCGTGATTCAGTCGGCGATCTTTCGAAGCGCGATCATTTCAGGGGGCAACATGAGCCCCAAGGAGGCGGAAGATCTGGCGAGCGTCCTGGAAAATCCCCTGGAGATGCCGGTCAAGTTGCTGGAGGAGCGTGGGATCGATCCTTCTCTAGGCCGCGACTCGATCTTGAGCGGAGCAAGAGCGGGATGGGTGGCTTTAGCCCTCGTTGTGGTCTTCATGGTGGCGTATTACCGCGCAGCCGGGGTAGTGGCTGTGCTCGCCCTGGGGGTGAATCTTTTTCTTCTCTTCGGATTTTTGGCGCAATTCCATTTCACCTTGACCCTTCCCGGGCTTGCCGGAGTCATCCTGACGATCGGTATGGCCGTAGATGCCAACGTCCTGGTCTATGAGCGAATGCGCGACGAGATCGACGCAGGGAAGCCGATCCGTCAGGCAGTGACCACCGGTTTTGAACGAGCCTTCAGCGCCATCTTCGACTCTAACGTCACCGTCATCCTGGTGGCCGTGATCCTGATGTGGCTGGGGAGCGGACCGCTACAGGGATTCGCCGTCACCCTCGTGTTGGGTATCGTGGCGAATCTCTTCGCCGCCCTTGTGGTGACTCGGAATGCCTTCGAATGGCTCCTGGCGAGCGGCTGGTTGCAGCGTCTTTCCATGATGCGGATCTTGACGCATCCGAACTTTCCTTTCCTGGCCTGGCGCCGGGTGGCGTGCTGGCTGGCTCTGGTTCTGCTCGCCGCAGGGCTGACGACCTTCTTTCTCCGCAGCAATAAGCTCCTGGGAGTCGATTTCGTAGGGGGAGACTCCCTTACGGTCGGATACCAGCAGGAGGCCCCGGTCCAGGAAGTGCGGGCGGCCCTGGAAGGGGCGGGCATTCATCCGAGCATGATGCAATATGCGCGGGAATTCCGGCAACTCTCGCTCGAGACCCGATACGGCGAGGGTGCGCGTGCGTTAACGGTCCTCCAGCAAAAGCTCCCGTCGGCCGGGTTCGCCAATGCCAGGCTCGACAGTGTGGGCCCTGTGGTGGGAGAGGAACTGAAAGGACGGGCGATGCTGGCTCTCTCCCTCGGGCTGGCGGCGATTCTGCTCTACGTGACCCTGCGTTACCAGTGGTCGTTTGCGGCCGCGGCTGCCATTGGACAGCTGCACGACGTTTTGCTTGCCGTGGGGGTCATGGCGATCCTGGGTCAAGAATTCACGATGCCGCTGGTCGGCGCTTTCCTGACGATTCTCGGCTACTCGATCAACGAGAAGATCGTCATTTCCGATCGTGTTCGAGAGGCGGGCCGGCTGCGCCTCGCCGGTACCTTTTGGGATCATATCAATAGCGGGGTCAATCTGACTCTGGCTCGTACGTTGATCACGGGCGGCACCGTTCTTCTGGCCACTCTTTCCATGCTGCTGCTCGGAGGTCCCGTCATCTCCCCCTTCGCTTTGGCGATTCTCATCGGCGTACTGGGCGGCATGTTTTCCTCTCACTTTCTCACGCCGGCGCTGATTTATTGGTTTCATGAGCTTCGAGAAAAACGCGGCCGAGTGACGCAGCACCCGGAACCCCAGAGTGCCTAGCGGGGCGGGGGAAGGGAGTGCCATGGGGGAAGCCGAGGCAGGCGACCAAGAGCAACGAGAAGTTAGCCTGCATATCTCGCAAGCGTTCTCCTGCGGCTTGCGAAATGTACCTGTCTGCTTCGTTGGGACTTGGTTTTCCCTCTCGCAGTATGTCGTCATACAACTTCAGGGAAAACCTGCGCCCCGCCTTGCATCCAGACCCATTCGCCGCGCCTCGGGTACGAACTTTGTGAGATATGCAGGCTAGTCCTATCTGGGAGATCGATTCTCCTGGGGAAGAAGCCGAAACCCTCGGACGGGAACTCGGCGTCTCTCCCTTGCTCGGGGGGCTTCTCGTGGAGCGAGGACATCGCGATCCGGAGGAGGCCTCCCGCTTCCTCAACCCCAAGCTGTCCGCACTGGAAGATCCTTTTCAGTTGAGCGGCTTGCGGCAGGCGGCCGAGCGGTTGCGGCAGGCCATTGTCGAAAGGCAGCGGATTCTGGTTTACGGCGATTACGACGTCGACGGAGTAAGCTCCACGGCTCTTTTGGTCCGAGCCCTCCGGTTGCTCGGGGCCTCGGCGTCGGCGTTCATTCCTGAGCGGGCATCGGAGGGCTACGGGCTCACTCGGAAGGGCCTGGAGCGGGCGTTCCGTCTTTTCTGCGAGGAGAGAGGGAATCATGACCCCGGGCAGAAACAGCTGCCCGATCTCGTGGTGGCCGTCGACTGCGGCACGACCTCGATCGAGGAGTTGTCTTGGCTCGCGGAGAAGGGCGTAGAGGCCATTGTCGTGGACCACCATCGGCCCGCCGGCTGCTGGCCACCGGCTTGCGCGATCCTCAACCCTCACCGGGACGGCCGGGGCAGCCATTTTGCGAGCGCGGGTCTTGTTTTTAAGCTGCTCCACGGGCTCCTCAAGCTGGAACCGGCCTATCGCGAGCGGCTGCGGCTACGGGAGGAACTGGATCTGGTTGCCCTGGGAACCATTGCCGATATCGTCCCGTTGACCGGTGACAATCGGATTTTCGTCGCCCGAGGCCTGGAGCAACTCGGCCGCCGCCGGTTGCCCGGTTTACGGGCACTGGCGAGTGTTTCGAAGATGGGCGAGAAGCCGACAGTGGAGGATGTCGCTTTTCGGCTTGCCCCTCGGCTCAATGCGAGCGGGAGGCTCGACGACGCGATGGAATCGGTGCGCCTCCTTCTGACCGACTCGCCCACCGAAGCGGAGCAGGGCGCCCTTTCGTTGCATCGGAAGAACCTGCAACGACGGCTCGTCGAGCGGGAGATGCTCGAGGACGCTCTCGGTACCTTGGAGAAAGAGCCTGCGGTTTTCACCGGCGGGGCGATCGTGGTCGGAAAGAGGGGGTGGCATGCGGGAGTGGTAGGAATCGTGGCCTCGCGTCTCTTGCGCCGGTTTCACCGGCTGGTCGCCGTCGTCGCCTTTGATGAACGGGGAGAAGGGAAGGGGAGCGCACGTGGGATTCCCGGGATGTCGATCGTGGAGGGGTTGCGGGCCAGTGCCGCTCACCTGGAGAAATTTGGCGGACACGATCTGGCGGCGGGCTTTTCCCTTCGAGAGGAAAACCTGTCTGCGTTTCGTGCGAGCTTGGTACAATGGGCGAGCCGCGCAGGCTCGCCGGAGATCTTCCGTAAACGGCTCAGAATCGCCGGGGAGCTTCCGCTCTCCGCGGCGGGCCTCCCGCTCTACGAGGAGTTGGAGCGGCTGGCCCCCTTCGGGGCGGGGAATGCCCGGCCGCTCTTCGCCTTTCCCAGCCTTTTCTTAGAGGGGGTGCCCATTCAAGCACGAGGGTGCACTCGGATCTCTCTTCGTTCCGGCGATGCCCGGCGCGAGGCCTTCGGGTTCGACCTCCCGGTGAACGGCGTGATCGCAGGCCGCTTTCAAATTGCGGGCCACCTCGACTGGGACTCGCTGGGCAAGCGGGTGCGGGTGCGGATCGTCGATTGGAGAGCGGAACAGGGTTAACCGCTATTTCACACAAGCTTTCTCCTACGGCTTGCAAAATGGGCTTGTCTGCTTCGTTGGACTTGGTTTTCCATCCTTGGCAGTATGTCCTCATACAGCTCCGGTGGAAAACCGGCGCCGCGCCTCGCATCCAAGCCCATTTGCGGCGCCTCGGCTACGAAATTGGTGAGAAATGGCGGCTGAGGCCAGGATATGCGGGCTTGCGTAGCGGAACGATTGAACCAGAAGCGGTCGATCGGCTAGAAAGGCGGTGAGACCAACGCAAATGAGTCCTTTTCGCATCGGCTGTGCCCCCTATCTCAATGCCAAGCCCCTGATCTACGGACTGGAGAAGCAGGCATTGTTCTTCCCGCCCGCGGAACTGCCCGAACGGCTTCGCTCGGGTGAGGTCGACGCGGCGCTTGCTCCATTGGGCGCCTCCTTGTCCGAAGAGTTTGCCCTAGTGGATGGTGTTGGAATCGTAGCGGATGGGCCGGTGAAAAGCGTCATTCTTGCCCACGATGCGCCGCTTTCTGAAATTCGGAGCATTGCCATCGACCCCCATACGCGATCTTCCTTCCTGCTGCTTCGGGTGCTTTTAGAGAATTTTCTTGGTTTCCGTCCGAACTACGTTCCTTTTTCCGAGCGGAGCGCGTCACGGCTTTTGATCGGAGATCGGGCGCTCGCGTATCGAAAGGAAAATCCAAGGGTGACGCTCCTGGATCTGGGTGAAGCGTGGCGGGATCGGACGGAGCTTCCCTTCGTTTTCGCGGTTTGGACGGTCCGGCGGTCGGAAGCGAAGGGCAAGGAAATCGCAGCCCTCTTTCGGGAGGCGAAGAGGCTCGGTCTTGCGGCACGAGGGTCCATTGCCAAAGACAAAAGCGAGTGGGAGTACTTGACTCGCTATATCCGATACGAGGTGGGGGAGCGGGAGAAGGCGGGCGTGGCACGCTTTTGTGATGAACTGCGGGTCCTGGGGGAGAAAGCGGTCGTTGGAAAGGAGCTGTTGTGGATTTGAGCAACGGAAACGGCGTGAAGAGAGCTGAGGCAAAGGTTCTGGCCGGGGAGAGGATCTCGCCCGAAGAGGCGCGTGCCCTCTACTCTCTTCCTCTGCCGGAGCTTGGGATCTTAGCCGATGTGCGGCGTAGGGGAAAAAAGAAGGCTGCCTACGAAGGGGCCGGCGAGAGGATCGTCACCTACATCGTCGATCGGAATATCAACTACACCAACGTCTGCAACGTCGGGTGCAAGTTCTGCGCCTTCTACCGGCGAAAGAGGGATCCGGACCACTACGTCCTCAGTCCGGAGAAGATCAGCGAGAAGGTCGCCGAGCTGGAAGCCATTGGCGGAACCCAGATCCTCATGCAAGGCGGACACCATCCGGACCTGGGCATCGACTACTACTTGGAACTTCTCCAGTATCTGAAAGAGAAGCATCCGGGCATCAACATCCATGGGTTTTCTCCGCCGGAGTTCATTCATTTCTCCCAAACCTTCGAAATGCCGCTTGAAGAAGTGCTGCGCCGGTTTCGAGACGCCGGCTTGGGCTCGGTGCCTGGAGGGGGCGCCGAAATCCTGGTCGACGAGGTCCGCAAGCGCATCGCGGCGCGGAAATGCACGGCCGACCAGTGGCTCGAAGTGATGCGGACCGCGCATCGGTTGGGGTTGCGATCGAGCGCCACCATGATGTTCGGGCATGTCGAAAGTCTTGCGGACCGGATCGAGCATCTCCGTCGTCTTCGCGAGCTTCAGGATGAGACCGGCGGCTTCACCGCTTTCATCTGCTGGACCTTTCAGCCCGAGAATACGGCACTTCCCGCTCGAAAGCTCGGACCCTCCGAATATCTGCGCATGCAGGCCCTCTCACGGATCTTTCTCGACAACGTCGAGAATATCCAGGCTTCGTGGGTGACCCAGGGCCCGGAAATCGGACAGGTGGCTTTACGATTTGGAGCCAATGACTTCGGAAGCGTCATGATGGAGGAGAATGTCGTCTCGGCGGCGGGTACGACCTTTCGCATGACCGAGAAGGAGATCGAAAGCTTCATCCGGGAGGCGGGATTCGAACCGAGGCGTCGGAACAACTGGTATGGTCTTTTGTCATGAAGGGACCATTTTGCAAGCCGTGGGAGAAAGCTTGTGAGAAATGGCGGTTAGACTATGCCCAGGCGGGATGATCTCCATTCGGTTTTGCTGATCGGCAGCGGACCGATCGTGATCGGTCAGGCCTGCGAATTTGACTATTCCGGGGTGCAGGCCTGCAAAGCCCTCAAGGAGGAGGGTTATCGCGTTATCCTCCTGAATAGCAATCCGGCGACCATCATGACCGATCCGGAGTTTTCGGATCGCACCTATTTGGAGCCGATCTCGGTCGAGGTTCTGGCAAAGATCCTTGAGAGGGAGAGGCCCGACGCACTTCTTCCCACCCTGGGAGGGCAGACCGCGCTCAATGTGGCCACGGCAGCGGCCGACGCGGGCCTTTTAGAGCGCTACGGCGTTCGGATGATTGGTGCCCAGCCCGAGGCCATCAAGAAAGCCGAGAATCGACAGCTCTTCAAAGAGGCGATGCTGCGAATCGGGCTAAGCGTTCCCAATTCGGGAACGGCGCGGAGCGCCGAGGGGGCCCGGAGCATTGCCGAGGCGATCGGACGGTTTCCGTTGATCATCCGGCCCGCATTTACCCTTGGCGGCATGGGAGGAGGGATCGCCTACAACCGCGAGGAGTTCGAGCGGATTGTGACGGGAGGCTTGGCGACCTCCCCCATCGGAGAAGTTCTCATCGAAGAGTGCCTGCTCGGCTGGAAAGAGTTCGAAATCGAGGTCATGCGCGACCGGGCGGACAACTGTGTCGTCATCTGCTCGATCGAGAATTTCGATCCCATGGGGGTGCATACCGGAGACAGCATCACCGTCGCGCCGATCCAGACGCTTTCCGATCGGGAGGTTCAGAGGATGCGCGATGCGGCATTCGCCGTGATCCGGGAGATCGGTGTCGACACGGGCGGGTCGAACATTCAATTTGCGGTCGATCCGAAGACCGGGCGGCAGCTTGTTATCGAAATGAATCCCCGGGTCTCCCGCTCTTCAGCGCTTGCCTCGAAGGCGACGGGCTATCCGATCGCCAAGATCGCCGCAAAGCTGGCGATCGGGTACACCCTGGATGAGCTGCGCAACGACATTACCCAGGTGACCCCGGCGAGTTTCGAGCCGACGATCGACTACGTCGTGACGAAGCTGCCGCGCTTCACCTTCGAAAAGTTTTCGGCTTCCGATCCGACGCTGACCTCCTCGATGAAGAGCGTCGGCGAGGCGATGGCGATGGGGAGGACCTTCCAGGAGTCGCTCCAGAAGGGGCTTCGCTCTCTGGAGGTGGGAGCCTGGGGCTTGGGAGCGGGAGGTGCGGAGTCCGATTCCGACCCATCGATGGAGACGATTCGTCACTATCTGGTCACTCCTCGGGCGGAACGGATCTTCTATATCCGCCACGCCTTCCGGGCGGGGATGAAGCTTGAGGAGATTGCCGAGCTCTCGGGTATCGACCCCTGGTTTCTCGAGCAGATTCGAGATCTGACCGAAGAGGAGGAGAGGCTTTCGCAGGCACCGAAAGACTTGAGGGCGCTCGCACGGGCCAAACGAAAAGGATTTTCGGACCGGCAGTTGGCCCACCTCTGGCGGCTCTCGGAAGAAGAGGTCCGCTCCCTGCGGAGCGAGCGGAATCTTCGTCCCTCCTACCGGCTTGTGGACACTTGCGCCGGGGAATTCACGGCCTATACCCCTTATTACTATTCCAGCTACGAGGACGGATGCCGGGAACTGCCGCCGCTCGGCGAAAAGAAGCGGATTCTGGTTCTCGGCGGCGGTCCGAATCGAATCGGGCAAGGAATCGAGTTCGACTACTGCTGCGTCCACGCGGCGATCGCTCTGCGGGAGATGGGAATGGAGGCGATCATGGTCAACTCCAATCCGGAGACCGTCTCTACCGACTATGATTGCAGCGATCTGCTCTTCTTCGAGCCGCTCACGCAGGAGGACGTGCTCAATGTGTACGAGGCGACTCAAGCCTCCGGGGCCATCGTCCAATTCGGCGGACAGACGCCGCTCAACCTTGCTGCCTCCTTGGAGCGTGCGGGAGTGAGCATCCTGGGGACGACCGTGCGCTCGATCGAGCGGGCGGAGGATCGGGAGCTCTTCACCGATCTGGTGGCCAAGCTCGGTTTGCGTCAGCCGCTGAGCGTGACCGCGCGGAGCGAGGAAGAGGCAGCGGCCGGGGCGGCTAAGATCGGCTATCCGATCCTCGTCCGACCGTCCTTTGTCCTCGGAGGAAGGGCGATGCAGATCGTCTATACAGAAGAGGACTTGCGACGTTACGTCCGGGAGGCGCTGCTCGTCTCTCCGGAGAGGCCAATCCTGATCGATCGGTTTCTGGAAGACGCGACGGAAGTAGACGTCGACTGCCTTTGCGATGGGCGGGCCGTCGTCGTGGGCGCGATCATGGAGCACATCGAGCAGGCCGGGGTCCATTCCGGCGACAGCGCTTGCGTGATCCCCGCTCCCACCCTCTCGGACGCCATTCAGAAAGAGATCCGGGAAGCGGTCCGAGCCTTGGCGCTGGAACTCGAGGTCAAGGGGCTGATGAACGTTCAATTTGCGGTTAAGGGCGACGGGCTCTACGTCCTGGAGGTCAACCCCCGGGCTTCCCGGACGGTTCCCTTCGTCAGCAAAGCCGTCGGCGTCCCGCTGGCGAAGATCGCAGCGAAGGTGATGGCTGGGAAGACGTTGGCCGAACTTGGGTTTACGCGGGAAGTCATCCCGAGCTATTATTGCGTCAAGGAGGCGGTCTTCCCTTTCCGTCGATTCCCTGGTGTCGATATCCTCCTGGGCCCCGAGATGAAGTCGACGGGCGAGGTGATGGGGATCGACGAGGATCTGGGTCTGGCCTACGCCAAGACGCAGACGGCCGCCTCGCCGAGCCTCCCGCTCCGGGGCAACGTCTTTCTGAGCGTTCGAGATCAGGATAAGCAAGAGGGGGCCCGGATCGCCCGCGTCCTTCAGGAACTTGGTTTTACCCTCTACAGCACGGCGGGAACCGGCCGAGCGCTTGCCGAAGCGGGCGTCCCTTGTCATCGCCTGCACAAGCTCTCGGAAGGGCGCCCCAATATCCTGGATATGCTCAAGAACGAGGAGATCGCGCTCGTGATCAACTGCCCCGGAGGACGAACCGCGCGGCAGGATGAGATCCAGATTCGAACGACGGCTCTCTACGCCGGAGTCCCCGTCATGACGACGATGGCGGCTGCCTGGGCGACGGTGCAAGCAATCCGCTCCCTGCAGCATAAGGAATTCCGGGTCAAGGCGCTGCAAGAGCATCACGCGACTTTGGCATCGATCGAATAGGAGCCGATCGGAGGGCACCGTGGCACGCCGGATCCCGGGGATCTCTCTCTCGGCTCTCCTGATTGGCGGTTACCTGGCCCTCGGACTTTACGTGGTCCTTCGCGGGTGGGCCGTCGTCCCTCCTTCCCCCTTCCCGCGGATCGGTTACCTCTGTCTCGCGGCCGCTTGTGTTTTCGGCTATCCCGCGGCACGGCGCTGGCAGGAGAGGAACCCCTCCCCGGTCGCGGATTGGGCTGTCCTCCTCTCCTCCCTCTGGATCCCTTCGGTGCTCTATCTTTTTCTCGGAATCTCCGCTTGGGACCTGCTGCAGCTCCTACCGGGTGCGGCAAAGCTGGAGGAAAGCCTCCTTCCTCCCTGGGCTCCTCCGGTGGGCTTGATCGCTCTGGTCGTGCTCCTGCTCCTCCGAGGGACCGTCAACGCGCGCCGGATCTTGGTCCAAGAGCTCGACCTTTTCCTCGATTCGTCCCCGCCTCCTTCTTCGTTTCTCCCTGGTCTGACGATCGCCGTCGCCGCCGACCTCCATATTACCGGAACCTTTGGCGCAAGGAGACTCGCCCGCATCGCCAAGGCAATCCGGTCGACCTCGCCCGATCTCGTCCTGCTATCCGGAGATCTGGTCGATGCTTCCGCGCCCGTGCTGGAGAAGGCTGGCGTGGGGCCGCTCTTCCGCTCTCTTTCCGCTCCCTTGGGGGTCTTTGCGTGTCTGGGAAACCACGAGTACTATAGCGGTGCCGATGGGGCGGTTGCCTTTCTGGGCGAAAACGGGATTACCGTTCTGCGCGACCGGTGCGTGGAGGTCGGGGGCGTCCTCCGAATCGCCGGCAGGGATGATCGAGCCAAAATGGTGCTGGGCGACGGTCGTCCACGCGAGCCGCTTCGTCGGCTCCTGGAAAAGAGCAATCCGCGCCTACCACTCTTGGTCCTAGACCATCGCCCCTCTGCGCTGGACGAAGCAGCCGATTGCGGCGCCGATCTCCTCGTCTGCGGCCATACCCATAACGGCCAGTTTTGGCCCATCAACCATATCGTCTCCCGGCTCTACCCGCTTGCCTACGGCTATGCGCGCCGGGGGAAGACCCACATCGTCGTCACTCGCGGCGCCGGCACCTGGGGTCCTCCGATCCGCATTGGGCAGTGCTCGGAAATCTTCCGAATCACCCTTCACCTTGCTTCCGGGTCCATTTCGCCGGCTGCAGAAGAACGCTTGTGAGACAGGCGGCTAAAAGACCCTTCTCCGCCGACCTCCGCCCGCCCATCGTGGAAGGAGACCGTCTTTTCGTAGATCGCGCGACCGAGGACCGCGCCGTAGAGCCGCGGGATCCGCTCCAGCGAGCGTAGATCTTCGGGCTTGCCGATCCCTCCGGAGGCAAAGATCGGGAGCGGGACGGTTTGGACCAGCTCCCGGGTTCTCTCCAGGTCCGGACCGGAGAGCATCCCATCGACCGAGACATCGGTGTAGAGAAGGAAACCGGCTCCCTGAGTCTGGGCGTGCCGGGCGGCATCGATCAGCTTCTTCCCCGTACCCCGCTCCCAGCCGGCGATCCGGACCTCCCCGTTACGGGCATCGAGGGCGACGACGATCCGCTCTGGTCCAACACGGGCGGCGAGCTTGGGAAGGAATTCGGGCTCTTCCCATGCGCGCGTTCCTATGACGACCCGGGAGGCTCCGCGTGCGAGGGCTTCTTCCACGGCTTCTTCGGTGCGGAGGCCTCCGCCGAGCTGGATGGGAATCCGGACTCGCTTTGCGATCGCCTCGACCCAGGGCAGAGAGGAAGAGGCGCCGGAGAATGCTCCCTCCAGGTCGACGATGTGCAGGCCGTCCGCCCCTTCCCTCTCCCAATGGAGGGCTGCCGCCACCGGATCGTCTGAATAGACGGTGGCGGACTCCCGTTTTCCTTGCCGGAGACGCACAACTTTGCCTCCGAGCAGGTCGATGGCGGCGAATAGTTTCATGGAGCGGATCGAGTGGGTCTCTCGCGGCATGCGGCGACTTCCACGAAAGCCCGCAAGAGTTGCAACCCCACCCGCTGGCTCTTTTCCGGATGGAACTGGACCGCGAAGAGGGCGCCTCGGCAGACACCGCTGGCGAAGCGCACTCCGTATTCGGTTTCGAGCGCGATCCATTCCGGATCTTCGGGAACCGGAACGTAGCTGTGAACGAAGTAGACGAAATCGCCCGAGCGGATCTCCCGGGTGAACTCGCTCTGGCGGAGGATCCGGATCGTGTTCCAGCCGATGTGGGGTACCTTGCCGACTTCCTCGGGGAAACGGACCGACTTGCCGGGAATGACTCCCAATCCAGCCACTCCCGGGCTTTCGGCGCTTCCTTCGAAGAGGAGCTGATAGCCCAGGCAGATGCCGAGGAAGGGCTTGCCGCTCGCGGCCCACTCCCGCAGCGGATCCCACAATCCGGTTTGCGCCAACTGGGCAGCACAGTCGCCGAAGGCCCCCACTCCGGGAAGTACGATGGCGGCCAGATCGGTCAGATCCTCGGGCTTCGTGACGCGCCGGGGAACGGCGCCGACGAACGCGAGCGCCTTTTCTACGCTCCGGAGATTGCCCATGCCGTAATCGACGACGCCGAGAAGAGGTCGGGAGCCGGCGCTAGCAGGTTCAGGAGAAGGGGAGTCCAACGTTTTTTGTGTAAATCGTTTGCAAAAGATCGGATTCGATCAAAACTTTGCAGTCACGAATGAAGCTCCATTTTACGAAAATGACCGGGGCCGGCAATGACTTTGTCCTCGTCGACAACCGGGATGGCCGCTTTCCGTTCCGCCCGGAAGAGATCGCGCGGCTCTGCGATCGTCACTTCGGCATCGGTGCCGACGGGATGCTTGTCGCAGAAAAGGACGGGGCGGAAGACCGCATACGGATGCGTTATTATAACTCGGACGGCGGAGAGGCCTCGCTTTGCGGGAATGGCGCCCGCTGCTTCGCCCGTTTCCTGCAGTCTCTCTTGAAAGGGAAAGAGGGGGATCGGGTCTCTTTTTTAACCGGTGCTGGGCCCGTGGATGCATGGTTTTCCGGAGAAGAAGTCTCGATCTCGATGCCCGATCCGGGCGCGGCGCGCCTCCGGCAGCTGGTTGCCACTCGGCATGGACCGCTGGAGGTGCATTGGATTCATACCGGAGTGCCTCACTTGGTAGTCTTCGTGCAGAGCGTCGAGGGGATTGACGTGGAGGAGCTGGGGCGAGAGTTGCGATGGCTGCCCGACTTCGCTCCCGAAGGAGCGAATGCCGATTTCGTCGAGCTCCTGGGCTCCGACCGGATCGCGGTACGGACCTACGAACGAGGAGTCGAGGCGGAGACACTTGCGTGTGGAACCGGGGTCACCGCTTCGGCTCTTGTGTCTCATCTGGTCAAGGGGCTGGTCTCCCCCGTCTCGGTTCTCGTCCGGAGCGGGGACTGCCTCGGCGTCCGATTCGAGCCCACGGGCGATGGATTTCGCGGGGTCAGACTCCAAGGTCCCGCGATCATGGTGTTCACGGGAGAGGTGGAGGTAAGAAAATGAAGCTTTCAGGAGCATATACGGCACTGGTCACTCCGTTTCGCGGCGATGCCGTGGATGATGAGGCCTTAGAGCATCTGGTGAAGGAGCAAATCGAAGGGGGGATCGCCGGGTTGGTTCCCGTGGGAACGACGGGAGAATCGCCGACACTGACCCTGGAGGAGCATATTCGGGTCATTGCCAAAACGGTCGAGTTTGCGGCGGGAAGGGTGACGGTTTTGGCCGGCACAGGCTCCAACAGCACAGTCGAGGCGATTGAACTCACGCAGGCGGCGGAAAAGGCAGGAGCCGACGGAGCCCTTCTGGTCACTCCCTATTATAACAAGCCGAGCCAAGCCGGGCTCTACGCCCATTTTTCCGCTATTGCCCGAAGTACGCGGCTGCCTCTGGTCCTCTACAGCATTCCTGGGCGGTGCGGTGTCGAGATCGCGGTCGAGACCGTGCTTGCTCTCTCGCAGGCGCACAAGACCATCATCGGCCTGAAGGAAGCGGGCGGTTCGGTCGATCGGCTCAGCCAGCTTCGTCAAGTGCTCCCTGAGGACTTTGCCCTTTTGAGCGGCGACGATTCGTTGACGTTGCCCTTTTTGAGCGTGGGTGCGGTCGGGGTAATCAGCGTTGCCTCGAACCTCTTGCCCAAGGCGGTCGTCGGCTTGGTTCACGCCTTTCTGTCCGGCAACCTCCAGGAAGCCGAACGCCTTCATCGGCGCCTTTACCCGCTCTTCCGCGATCTTTTCGTGGAGACCAACCCGGTGCCGATCAAGACGGCTCTCTCGCTTCAAGGTTGGATGGCACCCGATGTCCGGTTGCCGCTGGTCCCCCTGCAGCCGAGCAACCGGGCTCGACTGGAGAAGACGCTCTCGCTCGTGGGAATGGAGTAGAAAAAAGGGGAAGGAATGATTCGGCTGGCCGTGGTGGGTGCTAAGGGGCGCATGGGGAGGGCGGTTCTCGAGCAGGCGCTTCGGGCGGGCGACTGGGAGATTGCAGGAGAAATCGACCAAGGGGATCCTCCGAAGCCGGCGCTCGCGCGGAGCGACGTGGCGATCGACTTTAGCGCGCACGCGTTTTCCACCCTCATCGCCGAAGCGAGTGCCGAAGAAGGCAAGCCGCTGGTGGTCGGGACGACGGGCCACTTCCCCGAGGAGGCCTCTCGGGTGCGCCGGGCCGGGGAGAGGATTCCCATTGTTTGGGCGCCCAACTTTTCCACTGGGGTCAATCTGCTCTTTTATCTCGTGCGGAAGGCGACTGCGGTTCTCGGAGGCGAGTTTGATTCGGAGATCGTGGAAGCGCACCATCGAGGGAAACGGGATGCGCCCAGTGGAACCGCGCGCCGCTTGGCGGAAATCATTGCCGAGGTGCGCGGGCTCTCGCTGGAGCAGGTCGCACGACACGGAAGGTCGGGGGAACCCGGGCCGCGAAAGCCGGAGGAAATCGGGATTCATGCGATCCGCGCAGGGCAGATCGTCGGACTTCATACCGTGCTCTTCGGCGGACCCGGAGAAGTTCTGGAGCTCACGCACCGGGCCGAGACAAGGGACACCTTCGCGCTCGGGGCTCTTCGGGCGGCGCGCTGGGTGGTGGGAAAGCCTCCGGGAGTCTATTCGATGGAGGATGTTCTCGGGTTGACGTAGAGGCGAAGCGGGTTGCTTGCCCTCTGGTAGGAGGAGAGACGGTCGGCCTGCATGAGAAATGGCGGTTGACCGGGTAGGAGGAGAGGGGGAACATTCGAGCCGGCGGAGAGACAATGGAAGGAGCGTCTTTGGTTTCTTACACGGTGGGCAACGAGAAGCTTTGCCAGATCACGAGCGAGGCAGCCCGCGAGCTCTCCCGCCTTCTTCAGGATTCCGACAAGGCGGGCGGAGCCCTTCGGATCGCCGTGGTGGGAGGTGGCTGCTCGGGGCTGCAGTACCAGATGGATCTGGTCGATCGGCTCCGGGAAAAGGACATCTTGGTCGAAGCGGCTGGGGTGCGGCTGGTTGTCGACCCAAAGAGCGCCCTCTTTCTCGCCGGGTCCATCTTGGATTACTCGGATGACCTTCAGAATCGGGGCTTTGTCGTGAAGAATCCGAATGCATCTTCTCACTGCTCTTGCGGGAAGAGCTTTTCGGTTTAGCCTGCCGGCCTCATGAGTGAAGGCGGCCGAAGGCAGAGCCGTTCCGAAAGCGCCGTTCTGCGCATCATCCTGCTCTTCGGTGCCGTTAGTCTCTTCGCGGACATGACCTACGAGGGGGCGCGTTCGATTCTCGGTCCTTTTTTGGGTAGCTTGGGTGCGAGTGGGGCGGCGGTCGGCCTCGTCGCCGGCATGGGAGAGCTTGCCGGCTACGGGCTTCGGCTTTTTTCCGGCGTTCTGGCGGACCGAACGCGCTCCTTCTGGCGGCTCACGTTTTCAGGCTATGGCGTGAATCTCTTGGCTGTGCCGCTCTTGGGGCTTGTTTCGGGATGGCCCGCGGCGGCGGCGCTCGTGGTTGCCGAGCGGCTAGGGAAGGCGATTCGAACGCCGGCGCGGGACGTCCTGCTCGCAGCGGCAACGAAGGATTTCGGGCGGGGACGCGCCTTCGGCCTGCATGAAGCGATGGACCAGATCGGTGCGGTCCTGGGTCCCTTGACGGTCGCGCTGGTCCTGGCCTGCCAGGGAGGGTACAGGACGGGCTTCCTGTTGCTTGCCCTGCCCGCTCTCTTCTCCTTTGCGGCTCTCGGGTTGGCCCGTGGTTCTTACGGCAGATGGCAAAACTCCCGAGGGATGCCCGAGGGAGCGGGAGAAGAGGAGGAAAACGGCTCGCGACACTTGCCTTCCGCTTTCTGGAGCTATCTGGCCGCGGTCGGCTGCGTCGCGGCGGGCTACGCCGACTTCGCCCTGATCGCCTTTCACGCGGCAAAGACCGGAGTGGTCGCTCCGCAAGGAGTGCCCTTGCTCTATGCTCTTGCGATGGGGATCGACGCCGGGGCGGCCTTTTGGGCCGGGCGGCTCTTTGATCGCAAAGGGTTTGCATCCCTACGAGGTCTGGTGGTCTTAGGGGCTCTGGCGGCTCCGCTGCTCTTCCTGGGGCATGGGATTGGACCCGTTTTGGTGGGAGTGCTCTTTTGGGGAGTCGGGATGGGTGTCCAGGAGTCGGTGATTCGAGCGGCGGTGGCGGAGTTGGTGCCGGATCGGCGCCAGGGCACCGGATACGGGCTTTTCAACATGGCCTACGGCTTTGCTTGGTTCGGCGGGAGCGCGCTCATGGGTCTCCTTTACGACCGTTCGCCGGTTTTGCTGGTCGCCTTTTCTTGCGGATGTCAGCTCCTTTCCCTTCCCCTCCTGGTGCGAACCCAGAGACAATTTGCCGCGGAGCAGATTGTCCGAGGGAGAATTGGATAAGACGGGGGAGTCTTCCGAAGGATTCCTTGACCCTTTACGAAGAGTGCCCTTCAATACGAGGATCACGTGCGGATCCTGGGAATCGATCCTTCCCTACGACGAACGGGCTACGGCGTACTCGAGTTGCTTCCGGGAAGTGAGCGGTTGCTCGATTTCGGGGTTATCGCCGTGGGCGCGAAAAGGTCCGAGCTCGAATGCCTTCGGGAGATTTATGGGCGCATCAGCCAAGTTCTCGTGGAGCAGAAGGCCGAAGAGGTTGCGATCGAGACGGTGATCTACGTGCAGAACCACCGGACTGCGATCCTGTTGGGCGCCGCGCGGGGAGTCGCCCTCCTGGCTGCGGCGAATGCCGGCGTGCCGGTCTTTGAATATCCCCCGCGCCGAGCAAAGACGGCGGCGACTGGCTATGGAGCCAGCCGGAAGGCCCAAGTGGGGTTCATGATCCGCAGCATTCTCGGCCTGCAGCAGAACCTTCCGCCCGATTCCGCCGACGCAGTGGCCGTGGCTCTGGCGCATGCCGCCGCGCGAAGACGTGCCCTCGCCTCGCGGAGATCTCTGTGATCGGATACCTGCGGGGTCAGCTGATTCGCTCCTCCCCCGCCAAGGTTTGCCTCGAGGTTCAGGGGTTGGGCTTCGAGCTCTTCGTCTCTTTGAGTTCCTATCAAAGGCTTCCCGCTCCTCCGGCGGAGGTCCAGCTCTTTACCCGCATCCAGGTTCAGGAGAAGGGGATCGAGCTCTACGGGTTTGCCGGGGAAGAGGAGCGAGCCCTTTTCAGCCTGCTCGTCGATCATGTTCCCGGCATCGGGCCGAGAACGGCGCTTTCGGTTCTCGGGGCGGCCTCTCCGGAAGAGTTGCGCGGGGCGGTCGCGCGCGGGGATCAGGCGTGGCTTTCACGCATTAAAGGCGTGGGAAAGAAGACGGCGGAGAGGCTCATCGTGGAGCTCCGCGATCGTTTCCCGGAGGTGGACGCCGACCTTGGCACGGTCCGGAAGCCGTTGGGCGAGGATTCCATCGGGAAAGACGCCCGGCTCGCTCTGCTTGCTCTGGGCTATCGAGAGGCCGAGGCGGAAAAGGCGGTCCGCCAGGCGCGCGAGCGGTTGCCGGTCGCAGGCGTGGAGGAGCTCATTCGAGAGGCCCTGCGGGGATCGGGAGGAAAGGCGGCCCGGTGAAAGAGAGCCCAGAGGCGACGGTTCGTGGGCAGCGGGACGAGCGGCTGGAGGAGGTCCTGCGCCCTTCCACGCTTGAGGCCTTCGTCGGACAACCACGGATCAAGGAGAGGCTGGCGGTCCTGGTGGAAGCCGCGCAGCGGAGGCAGGAGCCCCTGCCGCATCTCCTCTTCAGCGGTCCGCCGGGACTGGGAAAGACGACTCTTGCCCATATCCTGGCCAAGGAGATGGGGGCTAATCTTCGGCTGACCTCGGGCCCGACGCTGGAGAGGGCGGCGGATCTGGCCGGCCTGCTCAGTGGTCTCGAGCCGGGAGACATCCTCTTTGTCGACGAGATCCATCGTCTGAGCCGGGCGGTCGAAGAGTACCTCTACCCGGCGATGGAAGATTTCCGAATCGACATCGTGATCGACCAGGGTCCCGCCGCCCGCAGCGTCTGCCTGAGCCTCCCCCATTTCAGCCTCTTCGGGGCAACCACCCGGGCGGGGATGTTGACGGCCCCTCTGCGGGGTCGCTTCGGACTCGTCAATCGGGTCGAGTATTACGGCGCCGAGGATCTCGTCCGGGTGGTTCGGCGCTCTTCGCGGATCTTGGGGGTGGAAACGGTGGAGTCGGGTGCCTGGGAGATCGCCCGTCGCTCTCGTGGCACCCCTAGGCTGGCCAATAACTTGATTCGCTGGGTTCGAGACTATGCCGCCGTTCGGGCGGCCGGCGAGGAGATCTCGGAGTCCGTGGTGCACCATGCCTTGGAGATGCTCGATATCGACGCGGACGGCCTGGATGAGATGGACAAGAAGCTCTTGGAAACCATCATCTACAAGTTCGAGGGAGGACCCGTGGGCTTGGGTACTCTGGCCGTCGCCGTCGGAGAGGATGCGGGAACGATCGAGGAGGTGCACGAGCCTTATTTGATTCTGGAAGGCTTTCTGCAGCGCACCCCGCAAGGACGCGTGGCGACGCGGAGGGCTTACGAAAAGCTGGGCCTGTCCGCAGAAAGAGGAAAAAACGATCAATCGGAGCTTTTCTGAAAGCCGGCAGACTATCTTGCAGCGGATCGATCCGCCGTTCGCAGCGGCTTCCCCTCTTGCGCGCGTCGCTTCTGCTCCTTGCGGCGGCAGCACTCGGCTTGCGGTCCGCCGAAGCCGGTTACGGCGGGGAAGGCCGGGGATATGCGGCCGCATCGGCCTATTCCGCCCGTCATGGCGGGTCGGCTCT
Organism: Methylacidimicrobium tartarophylax; assembly: GCF_902143375.2. Taxonomy (GTDB): domain Bacteria; phylum Verrucomicrobiota; class Verrucomicrobiia; order Methylacidiphilales; family Methylacidiphilaceae; genus Methylacidimicrobium; species Methylacidimicrobium tartarophylax. The sequence continues at coordinate 94,729 of NZ_CABFVA020000065.1, forward strand.
CCTCGTGTGGGAGAAGGGCAGAATCCGTTGGGAGGATGAGGCCGGCGGCGCTCCTGGGGGTGGCACACGGCGGATCTTCAGCGGCACAAAGGGCTTCTGGATCCTGGCGGCGTTACGGGCCGTCCAGGAGGGGATCTTGTCCCTCGACACCCCGGTTTCGGATACGCTGGTCGAGTGGCGGAGCGATCCTGCCAAGCGGCGGATTACCGTCCGGGAGCTCTTGAACTTCACCAGCGGGCTTGAGCCTGCCTTTTTCCTGCACACCGATGCCATCGAAAATCGAAACACCCGAGCCTTGTTCTTGCCGCTTCTGGCTCGTCCCGGCCAAGTCTTCCTCTACGGGCCGGCTTCTCTCCAGGTTTTTCACGAGTTTTTTCGAAGGCGCCTGCTGCCGCGCCAGGAGAACCCGACTCATTTCCTGGAAACCCGCGTGCTCCGTCCCATGGGTCTCGGCCGGCAACGTTATCTAGAAGACGGCGCCGGGAATCCGCTCCTGGCGACCGGTTTTCTTCTGCGAGCGCGGCAATGGGCCGCCATCGGCGACGTCCTCGTGCATCACGGCGCGCCGATTGTTCCTCCGGAGATTCTGGAGGAGGCGCTTCGGGGCTCGCCGGTCAATTCGGCCTTTGGAATGGGGTTTTGGAACAATCGCGCCGCAGCCTGGCCCGGAGCCCGTGAGGTCAATGTGGAGGCGATGCTTTCTCGCCCCTGGCGAAGTCAGGATTGGCGAAATGCCTGTCTTTGGCGCGGAGGTCCGACGGATCTGGTGGCGGCAGTCGGCTCGCACGGTCAGCGCCTCTATGCGATCCCATCCCAGGGATTGATCGTGGTCCGACAAGGATATAGCGATTCGTTTGCGGACGCGGATTTCTTACGTCTGTTGCTGCCGGGAATCTATGAAGCCCGGCCGATCACCGCGGGGGAGTCCGATTTGCCGTCTTCTTCGGCTCGGTAGGCCGCGGGGTGCGGGTGGCGACGACAAGGGAGGCTTCCTCCGGCTTCCATCGGTACCCGAAGCCAAAGGGAAGCGGCGAGGGATTGGCGTGTGCGGTCGCCGCCGCCAAGTCCGGCTGGTAAAACTCGCGGAAAAGAGAGATGGGACCGCGGTAGAGGCCGAAAAAGCGGAGATTCCATCCAGAGCGGAAGAAGCGGACGGGGATCCCCGAATCGTCTTGGAGGACCAGCGTGCTGCGGGTGAGCACCAGCCGGCGCAACTCGGAGAAGGCACTCCCGTGCAGTAGATAGGAAGCGGCCTTGATCAAGGTCGGTCCTCCGGGAATGCTCCCCAAGTAGCGGGGGAGTCCGGAAGCGGCGAGCGAACCGTCTTCCAGGTTGACCGGAAAGTAGTAGAGCCGATGCTCTTCCCCTTCCGTTCCCTGGAACAGCAGGCAGCTTCTGCGTCCGGCGGAACCCTGCTCGATCGAGAGGAGGCGACAGCCGTCCCGAACCAGGAGTACCGAATAGAGCGGAAGGATCCCTCCCAGCACGGACGAGGCCGTCAGCCGGCGCGTCTCCTTGGTGATGGAAAAGCTCCATTGGAGAAGCCATTGGAGGGATTGGCGGATGCGCGGCAGCTCCAGAGCGAGATTTGCCGACTGCAGGCGCGAGAAGGAGGGGGGAAGCCCGGCTTCCTCCCGGGAAGCGAGGACATAGGTCGAGGCGTGAGGGAAAAAGCAGCGCGGGTAGATGGCATCGGGTCCGCTAAAGGGATAGAAGACCGGGTTGGTGGACGAGGAAGCCGCCCCGAGGAACTCGGCGGACCACTCGCGGATCGGGTCGAGCTGGAAATGGCGGAAATACTCCCAGAGCTTGTCCATCTCCTTGGCATGCTCCTGCCAGGATGGCTGCGCGGCGAGGTTCTCCAAGGGCGATCCGGGGCCGGGAGGAAGCCCGGCGACGAAGCGAGCGGCTTCGTCCAACTCAGTAGGCTCTGCCAGGGGTTGTCCGGAGGAGTGACGCGTGGAAATCGAGCATAGGATCAGGACAAGTGCGAGGGACGGCAGGCGCAAGGGTGGTTTCATGGCGAGGTGGGGGAATTCGGCGGGGCGCTCCGCCGAACCAGGGCGTAAATCGGTAATCCGAGGAGAAGAGTGCCGAGTCCGGCTAAAGATTCCTTGGGCATTGCCCAGAAAAGATCCCAGAGCATCCAGAGGCAGACGGCGAGGAAGAAGAGGGATGTCCATGGGTAGCCCCAGGCGCGGTAGGGTCGGGGCAAGAGGGGCTCTCTCCAACGGAGAACAAAGACACCAAGAACCGTGGCAAACCAGGAGAGGGTGAGGGTGAACTGGATGTAGGTGAGGATTTGGGAAAAGGTTCCTGTCGCTAGGAGTAAGACGACAACGCCGTACTGGAAGAGAAGGGCGCGGGAGGGCACGCCTTCCCGGTTGCGATGAGCGAACCAGCGGAGAGCAGGATAGTCCTCTCCTACCGCCATGGCGACGCGCGGTCCCATCCAGGTCATGGCGGCGATCGAGGAGAGGAGGCCGAGTGAGATCGCGCCGGCGACGATCCGACCTCCGGATTCTCCGAAGATGTGGCGCCCGGCGATCATTCCGACTTCGATGATCCCTCGCATCTGGGTGATCGGCGCTGCATGGAGGAAGGCGACGTTGAGGGCCACGTAGAGGACGATGACGATCGTCGAGCCGATCGCCAGCGAAAGGGGAACGGTTCGTTGCGGGTTGCGCACCTCCTCGGCGATGTAAACCGAGGCATTCCACCCGGAATAGGAGTACATGACGTAGACGAGGCTTGCAGCGAAAGAAGCTCCGGTCATTTCGTGCAGCGCCGGCCCTGTGGGAGCAAAGGAGATGGGTTGACCCTGGGTGAGCAGGAAGCTCGAAGCGGAAAGCAGGAGGATCAAGAGAACCTTGAGGCCGGTTGCCGCTTCTTGAAAACGAGCCCGGAGATCGACGCGGCCTAGTTGCAACAAGGTGAGCAACGTGGCGATCGCCCAGGCAAGCCCGCTTGGCGAGGAGCCGGGAAAGGCGGCGGACGCGTAGGCACCGAAGGCCATGGAAGCAAGGGCGATAGGAGCCCCGAAGCCGACCGTCGACGAAAGGAAGGCGGCCAGGAAACCGACCACCGGATGATAGATCCGGCGCAGAAGGCTGTATTCGCCTCCGGAACGGGGGATGGCGGCCGAGAGTTCTCCGTAGGAGAGCGCTCCGCAGAGGCTCGCGATCCCGCCGAGAAGCCAGAGGAAAGCAATCGAGAAGCCGGTCGACAGCTTCTCCAGTTGAAATCCAAGGCTGGTGAAGACGCCGGTCCCAACCATGTTGCCGACGACAAGAAAGACGGTGGTGAGAAGGGGAATGCGTCCCATGCCCTGGCATCTCTTATTGGCCAAGTGGCCATTTCCAGGAAAGAAGCAGAAGCGGCTGATAGTCAATCCAAAGCCAATGGGAAGCTCCCGATGGGCTTGCAAAGGCCGAAAACGCTGGTAAAAGGAGACTTCCAATCGGCGCTTCTCTTCCAGGCTGCTCAGCGGACGGTGAAGCAGCCGATTGCCGTCGGATGAAAAGCTTTCGCGAGGAACTATGGTTCGAGTTGCCGGCCCGGCGAGGCTTCGTCAACGTCACCGGACGGCTGGAAAGCTGTCTCCAAAAGAGCGGTATCCAAGAGGGTCTTCTCCTCTGTAATGCGATGCACATCACGGCGAGCGTCTTCATCAACGATGACGAGCAGGGGCTCCACGACGATTTGGAGCGCTGGCTGGAGAAGCTGGCTCCGGAGAAGCCCCACTCCCAGTACCGACACAATGTGGGCGAAGACAACGCGGATGCCCACCTCAAACGGACAATCATGGGCCGGGAAGTGGTGGTCGCGGTCACCGGAGGTCGGCTCGATCTTGGGCCATGGGAACAGGTATTCTATGGCGAGTTCGATGGGAAACGGCGCAAGCGCGTCCTCGTAAAGATCGTGGGGGAGTGAGCGCGAAAATTCCACCGCAAGCGTTTCTTTTCCGTGCGGTCTGGTTTGTTCTTGGCATGATCCTGTGCGGCTGCAGCCTGGTTGCTCCTCCGCCCGAGCTTTCTTGGGAGCGGGTATTGCCCGCGATCCGCGACCGCTTCCCCGATGTTCCGACGATTTCCACCGAAGAGTTGGCCAAAGAGCTCGACGGATCTCGCCAGGAGCGCCCTGTCTTGCTCGATGTGCGGACGGTCGATGAATATGACGTAAGCCATCTCAAGGGAGCAATTCGGGTTTCTCCCAATGAGCGCGTGGGATCCTTCTCGCACGAGCTTCGGAAAGATCAACGGATCGTGGTGTACGATTCCGTCGGCTTTCGGGCGGCTTCCTTCACGCGGCGGCTCCAGCAGGCCGGGTACACGGAAGCGAAGTATTTGGAAGGCGGGATCTTCAAGTGGGCGAACCAAGGAAGACCCCTCTACCGGGGCGAGAAGCCGGTCACCGTCGTACATCCTTCCGATTCCTACTGGGGTCAACTGCTGAAGAAGGATCGGCGTTCCGTTTCCCTTTTTGATTTGAGTGGCCCCGTCTTTTGAAGATCGCGGGTGGGTGCAAAAGAGAGTTGTTTTTGCGCGGCCTCTCGGCTAGGTGTTCATTTGCGACAGCGCCATCCCATCTGCCTCGGTAGCTCAGTTGGTAGAGCAGGTGACTCTTAATCACTTGGTCGTAGGTTCGAGTCCTACCCGGGGCACCAAGAGCAGGACGAGGGAGGGAAACCTCACGAAGGCGAGGGGTTTGTATCAGTTGAGCCATGGTTGCGCTCTGCGACGGGAGCAAGGGGTGGAAACTCGGGAGGCTCGGTCTCTACTCTTTTCTCTTTTCTCTGATCCTGCCCGCATCCTCCTTTGGGCAGATCCTCGACCCCATCGCCCTCGCGAAGAAGGTGCAGCCGTCCGTGCTGCTGGTCTTGGAGAAGGAGTCTTCCGGGAAAGTCGTAGCCACGGGGTCGGGCTTTCTTGTCTCGGCGGACGGGAAGCTGGTGACCAACGACCACGGAAGCAAGAAGGCCGAAGACTTATCGGCGCAGGCGGCGGATGGGCGAGTTTTGCGCGTCCAGAGTATTTTGGAGCGAGACCCTGCGCACGATCGGGAGCTGCTGCAACTCGCCGCAGAGGGGCTTCCGTTCCTTCTCGTCGCCGCTTCCGTTTCCGTTCATCCGGGGGAACTCCTTGCGATCATCCCGAGTCGTTTTGCGGGCAGAAACGCCGTCTCTCTCGGCACGGCTTTCGCCGAGCAGAGTCTTTTTGGTCCGAGCCGTTTGCTCGTGGCGACTGAGGCCGTCGCGCGCCTCTACCCTGGCGCCCCTGTGGTGGGAAGCGAAGGGCAAGTCCTGGGAGTGGCGACGACAAGATCGCGCGCTAAGCCGGGTCAGTTGCTCATTCCTGTGGCAACGATCGGAAAGCTCACGGTGCTGCCGGCCGCCGGGTCTCCCAAGCAAGGAGCCGTCGCGCCACTCCAGACTGCCACGGAAAGAGCAGGGGCGACGCCCATCGTCGACGTCGGAAAGGCTTTAAAGACTCCCGGGGCAGGACAAGCGGTTCAGGAACTGATTCCTCTCTCCCCTAGGGAAACGGGAGGCGAGAAGGGAGTCGCCTGGGCCCTCCTGCAGCACGGGAATTACGAGAAAGCTGCTGCGGCTTTCGAGCAGGCGCTCCGCCGGAGGTCGTCCGACGCTCGCGCCTGGCTCGGGTTCGGCTTGGCGAAACAGCATCTCGGACAAACGGAGGAGGCGAGCGCCGCCTTCCGGCAAGCAGTCGCTCTTAGTCCTTCGAGCGGGCAGGCGTGGTGCGAGTTAGGGAGAGTCGATTTAGAGCGGAAGCGATATCGGGAAGCGGCCGGTTCTTTTGAGCGGGCGGTCCGGCTCCAACCGCAAGACGCTCGTGCCTGGCTGGGAGTTGCGGCTGCCAATCTCGCCCTGGAAAGGCGGCAAGAGGTGCTGGCGGCTCTGGGCCGAGTGCAGGTGAGCGATCCAGCCGATACGGCGATCTGGCGGGGGATCGGAGAGGTCTATTCCCGGCTTGGTAGGCCGGAGGATGCGGCAACGGCGTTCCAGAGGGCGGTCGACCGCAACCCAGGGGATGCACGGGCTTGGCTGGACCTTGGTCTTACTTCGGTCGAGCTTGGCCGCATGGAACGGGCCCAGGAGATTCTCCCCAAGCTTTTCGTGCTGGATCCCGATCTAGGAACGGAGTTGGTGCAGGCTCTGAAGACGAGGTAAAGAGATCAACGAGGAGTTTGCCGACTTGCGCGTTAAGTGGGCAAATCCGTGGGAGAGGCCGGTCAGAAAAGCATCCAGGAGCTTGCGCGAAACCTACGTTGTCCGCCGCGCAGCATCCGGGTTCTCGAATGCATGGAGGAGCTCCCGTTCGAGATCGTGGGAAAGGGCTGTGAGGGGAATGGAGTCGAGCTTGTCTTCGAACGGGTTTTCTAGATTGCGTCCGATTTGATTCAACATCAGCAGGATGAGCGCGACGAACGGGGAGATGACGACGCCCCATGCTCCGGTCTCGTCGGCAATCCCGAAGGGGAGGAGGAAACTGTAGGTGTAGGTCAGGATTTCCAAGAAGCGGTCATATTGGCGAGGAAAGGGCGTGTTTCGGAGGCGCTCGCAGCCCCCCTGCACATCCGTCATCCGGGTCAGGGTCTGATCGAGGGCAAGGAACTGGAAGTCGGAAATGGCTTTCTCCGCGCAATTCTCCGATATGCGGCGGCTTAGCAGAGTGAGGACGAAAGAACTCGCCTTTGGTTCTCCGGCCAACTTCTTCCCGAGTTCCGGAGAAGGGAGTAAGGGGAGAATCTCGGTCCACTCTTTTTCTCCGTGCAGTTCCCTACGGAGAGCGCGAATGAAGGCGATCTGAAGCAGGATGAGCTCTCTCTGGCTGTCCTCCACGCCGTGAGGATCGGCCCTGCCCAGAAAACTCCTGACTTGGCGCAGCCAGGTTCTCGACGCATTTACGAGCTGACCCCAGAGGATGCGTGCTTCCCACCAGCGGGCATAGGCCAGGTTCGTCCGAAAGGCGAGAACTACTCCGATCAAGGCTCCCATGAGGGCAAGCGGCTGGTCCGGCATGGCGATGGATCTCAGGACCCGGGTTCGGAGATCGGCCAAATAGGCGAGAACCGAGAGGACCAGGATCAGGAAGAGCGGCTTGCGGATCGGGGAAAGACTACGCCGCCAGATGCGATCGAATTCGCTGAGCATGGTCACCCGTCGGTCCGCCGTTTGGGGAAAGGATGCAATCGCCTGGCTCTTGCCGGAGGCACATGGACGCGTAAGGATACCCGCGGGACCAGGAGCGGGAAAGTCCTCAGCGAGCGGTCCGCGGAGAGGTCGTCAAAACCATTTGACAGGCACAAAGTAGAGAAGATTAACTTAATTCGAGTTGAACGGATAAGACGATCTGCTTCCGTTCGCTTCGCTGGTTTCGTTTTTTGTCGTTCCGGTTTTCCGCTTCCTGCATGACTGCCGTAGCCTACGCTCCAAGGTATTATTGGCAACAAATGCCTCTGGGCGAGTTGTCGGCCGCCCTGGCGCTGCTGGTTCTGGGCGGGCTTCTGCGAGGGCTGGTCGGGCGTTGGCAGGGGAAGCCGATTCGCTGGCGGACGCCCGAGGAGCCGGAGGGATGGCGGGAGGGAATCCTAAGCTCCCTCTTCCCCCCGGTCGAGGTGGGCCTCTGGGGGACCTCTGCCGTCATGATCCTCTTGGCGGCATCCAACTATCTTCGCCATTTCACCGGGCATGGGTTGCCCCGTCTCTCGATCGTGGTCGGGGTAGAGGCCATCTGGTCCTTAGCTTTCTGGTGGTTTCTCGCACGGTTTGTGGCAATCGGCTTGACTTGGCTCCGCCGGAAAACCGGCATTGGTCGCGGGGAGTGGGCCGTCGTGCTCTTCCCCAGGCTTGCCCGATTTGTCCATTTCCTTGCTCCCGCGATCGGACTGATTGCCGTCGAAAGCTTCCCGATCCACCACTTCTATCGGCTTATTCTTCATAGGGTTTTGGCTATTTATGCCATTGGTCTGGTCGGCCTCGCCGGCGGGCAGGGCGTGGCGGCAGTGGGCGACTGGATTCTGCGTCACCACCCGCGCAGCGTGGATCCGGCCGCCGATTTGCGTTCGCGCAAGCTTCACACCCAAGTGCGCGTGGCCACCCGGGTGCTCTACTTCGTGATCGGGCTGTTGACGTTCTCCTGGGTGCTGATGCTCTTTTCTGAGGTTCGCCATCTGGGCGCGAGCCTGCTTGCCTCGGCCGGCATCATCGGTGTGATCGGCGGACTCGCCGCGCAGAGGACGATCGGCAACATCTTCGCGGGGTTGCAGATCGCTTGGTCTCAACCAGTGCGCCTGGGGGACGTGGTGGTCGTGGAAGGACAGTGGGGGACGATCGAGGAGATCACCCTGACCTACGTCGTGGTCGCCGTCTGGAATCAGATCCGGCTGATTCTTCCGATTACCTATTTGATCGATCAGCCGTTCCAGAACTGGACTCGAAACGCAAGCGAGCTCTTGGGGATCGTCCACGTCTACGTCGACTACACGATGCCGGTGGAGGAGATGCGGAAATACCTCATCGAAATCTGCCGGAAGAATCCGCTCTGGGACGGGCGCGTGGCGGTGACGCAGGTCACCCAGGCGACCGAGCGAACCATGAACGTTCGCCTGCTGGTGAGCGCGCAAGACTCCTCGAAAGCGTGGGATCTGCGCTGTGCGGTTCGGGAGCAGATGATCGCATTTGTCCGCGAGCGATATCCGGAATGTCTTCCCAAAATCCGCGCGGAGTGGGAAGCTCTCGCAAAGGAAAGCAGGAGCGAACTTCTCGATGGATAGGCCGGGGGACCAGCAGCAGACAAGGCCGCTGGCGCCTCGGGCACGACCGGAAATCCACCGCAAGGTGCGTAAGCTCCTACGCCGCTTGGCGTTACCGAGCGGCGCGCGCGTGCTGGATCTGCCCCTTGGGCCCGGGGCGATGGCCGAGCAGTTGCAGCGCGACGGATTGGCTGTCTGGGGAGCCGATCTCGACTTGGCGCAATCCGACGGGCTCCACCCATCGATCCGGCGGGAGCGGGTCGACCTAAATGGAATTCTGCCTTTTCCGGACCAGTTCTTCGACCTGGTGGTTTCGCTCGAGGGCATCGAGCATCTCGAAAATCCATTCCAATTTCTCCGGGAAGTCGGCCGCGTCTGCCGTCCGGGAGGCTATCTTCTTCTCTCCACCCCGAACATCTGCAATCTGGAAGAACGGTTGAACTTCCTGGTTCGAGGAGCCTTTTACCGCTATATTTCAGCTCGGGCCTTCGCAGAACAGGGCAGCGGCTTCGATCATCAAAATCTCATGACCTGGGTGGAGATCCGTCAGCTACTCGATTGGAACGGCTTTTCCCTGCTCGGGCTCTTCCGCGACAAGATCAAGTGGAGGCAGCTCCTCTTTCTGGGCCCGCTCGGTCTGCTCCTCTGGGGCTTCGGCAGGCTTCAGAGTCGGGCGCGCAGAGAGAAGTATTGCTGGAGGGAAACGGAGTCGGCTCCGGTGCTCTTCGGCGGAAGTACCCTGATCGTGCTCGCAAGAAAAGGCGTGGGGCGATCGGGATGAGTACGGAGGCGATCTATCGGGCCGTGCTTCCCCTGCTGCGATCCCACCTCCCTCCGGATGGGCGCCATCTCGATGTGGGGAGCGGCTCCGGAGAGCTCATTCGGCGGCTACGGGCCGGATGGAAGGGGTTGAGCTTCGGCTGCGACTATACTTCCGAATGGATGAAACTCCCGGGGCAGACGGTGGACGTCGCCGACCTCAATCAGGATCCGCTTCCCTACGAAAACGGCTTTTTCGACGCGGTGAGCTGCACGGAGGTGGTCGAGCATCTCGACGACTATCGCCGGCTTCTTCGAGAGATCTTTCGGGTGCTTCGGCCGGGAGGAATCCTCGTCCTGTCGACCCCGAACATTCTCAACCTCAAGTCGCGGCTCCGGTTCCTCTGGTTCGGTTTTTGGAACCTCTTTGGTCCGCTCCCCTTCTCCCGGAGGATTCGCGTCGACACCGATGGACACGTCACGCCCGTGCACTATTTCTATCTTGCCCACGCCCTTGAGGAAGCGGGATTCACGGAGATCGGCGTCACGGTAGACCGCTGGCAGCGCTCCTCTCTTCTCTCTCTGGTCCTTCTCTATCTCCCGGTGCGGCTTCTCGGGGGAGCCGCCTATTCGAGAGAGGTGCAGCGTCATCACACCATCGATGCCGGCAACCAATCGCATGTGAAGGCGGTGAATTCGGTGCCGCTCCTCGTCGGCAGAACATGCATTGTCTGGGCAACGAAGCCCGCCTGATGGGAAGGCGTTCCAGCTCGAGACCGGGAAACCGCGCAACATCCACGGCAAGATGAAGCGATCTCGAATCGCCGTCGTCAGCCTCTTTTATGGGGAATCCGGAGGTGCGGAGCTCTTTGCGAGCGAGGTGACCGATCGGCTGGCGGAATCCGGGGAATTTGACGTCCACGTCCTGGCCACCCGCTGGAGAGATAGGACGGGAAAGATTACATTTCACCGCATCGACTTCCGAAAGTGGCCGCGATCCCTCCTCTCTCTCTCTCTCTCGATCCGGAAGATGGCGGTCGAGGAGGGCTTCGACCTGATCCACACCCATGAATTGCTCGACGTTGCCGATGTGGTCACCTTCGGCGCTCCGGTCGCCCTCTGGCCAAAGATTCAAGGGAAGAAAGGGGTGCCGCTGCGAACGGTGGTCGATCGTCGTGTCGAAAGACGCCTGCTCCTCTCCGATCGGCTCCGGTGGATCCTGGCGAACTCGAATCAATCGGTACGCTGGTTGAGGGCGGAATACCCAGAGTTGGCCGGGCGGCCGGTAGGGGTGGAGACGCTCTACCCGGGAGTCGATCTTCGGCGGTTTGCCCCTCCCAGCCGGGACGAGCGAGAGTCGAGCCGAGCGCGGCATGCGGGGCGTTTCGGCTGGAAGGCCTCGGACCCGGTTGGCCTTTTTGTGGGAAATTACTGGGAACACAAGGGCTTGGGAACCGCGTTGCGCGCCCTTCGGGTTCTTCGGAAGAAGAACTGCCCGGTCAGGCTTCTGGTGATGGGGAACGACCGGAGAAAAGAAAGATGGCTTTCGGAGATGGCCGACTTGGGCGTGAAAACAGAGGATGTTGCCTTTCTCGGAGAGGTCGCCGAGGGGAGGGAAGCCTATTTCAAGGCCGCGGACTTCCTGGTCCTCCTTTCCCGCTTCGAAAGTTTCGGGACCGTGGTCCTGGAGGCCGTGGCTTCCGGGCTGCCGGTCATCCTGAGTAGCCGGGTTCCGGCCCGGGAGATTCTTCCTCCGGACGGCGGGAGCGTGATCGAGGATCCGATGGACGCCTTCGGGGCGAGCCAGGCGATGGAGGCATGGATCCGAAACTCCGCGGCGAGGGAGAAGCTCGCCTCCCAAGCGGTGGAAGTCGCCAGGACCTATACGTGGGAAACGGCGGCCGAGAAGACGGCCGCGGTTTATCGAGACTGCTTGACCCGAAAAAGGGGGTAACGCGGGTGTCTTCTCACGCCTCGAACTGGGTGAGCGCCTCAGCGATCCCCTCGGAGGCAGGAAGGCTCGCGAGGAACCCGCCCTGACTGCTCACACGAGCCTTTACTTCGGGAATGGCGTTGAAGGGACAGGTCAAGAAAGCGGCGTAGCGGCGATCGAGCATGGGCAGATCGTTGTGGTGGTCGCCCGCGGCGAGGGTGGCGGAAGCATCCAGGCCGATCTCCTTTTGCACGGCTTCCAGAGCGCTGCCTTTATGAATGTCCCGGTGGGAAAAACGAAAGCCCTCGCAGTTGCGTTGGAGGGAGAGTTCGGGAAACGGGCGGATCCAATCACGGATCTTCTCATGGATCCGGTCGGCTTCCGTCGCATTCGAAGCCAAGATTTCCACGGGCGACCATTCGGCGCTCTGGTAGATCGCACGCGTCTGGTGCTGGAGAAAGTCGCGCATCCCTTCCCAAAGAGGGGCGGTGGCTGTAAAAAGCTCCTGGTGGAGATCCGAGCAGCGCTGGTTCCAGGATCGGTGGGGAATGGGAAGATGACGGTCGATCCGATACACTTCTCGCTCGCCGAGCACGACCCAGTCCGGCCAGCAAGGGAAGTGTTGTCGCTCGAGCTCGCGCTGCAGACTTTCCCACGACCGGCCGGTATTGATGACCCAGACCACACCTCTCTGCTCTCGGAGTTGATGCAGGCGAGCAAAAAAGGCGGGACAAACGGAGCGGTCGACTTCCTCCGAAATGGGAAGGAGCGTGCCGTCGAAGTCGGTGCAGACAAGCCGTAGGATCATAAGTCGCACCAGCGAGAGGCGCCGGCCGCACACTGATTCTTAGCACAAGCCGGATGGCGTGCAAAAGGTCCTTCACGAGGCGATCGAAAGAGCTCAAATGCGGGTTCTGCGGCCGGATTCGTCCGATCGGTAGTAGGCAACGCACACGTCAGGAATGGATTACGACCGACAAAAAATGTCACGCAATTGTAACAATGGTTTTCGCCTCCCCTGCGCTAAATTAGCAAGTCGAGCGACTTAATCCGCAGAATGATTTGCAGCGCAACAGCGGCGAACGGCGTCGACACCCGCAATGCCGGCAAGCGGCCGTAGAGCAGGAAAACAAGCAAGGAGACGAACATGTTGATGGAGCTTTTCTCTAAGGGTGGACCGATCATGTGGCCGATCGCGGTCCTTGCCGTGGTGACGGCGATCGTTCTAGTGGAGAGGGGTATATTCATCTTTCAGATGAGCCTCCGAAAAGATCCCAAGGCGGTACGCACCGTCTTCGAGTTGGTGGAACAAGGGTCTCTTGACGAAGCCGTCTCCGTGGCAAGCCGCTCCAAGGATCTGGTCGCCCAGGTCTTGGGAGAAGGATTGCGTCATCGCGACACCTCGCTCACCGAAGCTCTGTCCGAAGGCGCGAATGCGGTACTCCATCGCTTTCACCGGGGGTTGGTCGTGCTCGACACGGCAGTCACCCTTGGACCGCTGCTCGGTCTCTTAGGTACGGTGACGGGAATGATGCGAGCCTTTAGTCTCGTCGGAGGAGGGGAGCTTGCCGGAAAGCAGGCGGCCATCACCGGCGGGGTTGCCGAATCGCTTCTGGCGGTCTGTTTCGGCTTGGGGGTTGCGATCGCGGCGATCGTGCCTCTCAACTTTCTCAATGCTCGGTCGGAGCGTGTGCGCAGGCAGGTCGAGGCTTCCGCGACGCGGCTCGAGATGCTGATGGCCCGGAAGGGGTCGGAAGCCATGGTGCTGGATCAGGTTGCCTAGGGAGGCGGTTCCAAGGAAGAAGATTGCCCCATGCGCGTCGTCCTACAGGATCGCCATCGGCCGAGACTTGAGATCATCCCGTTCATCGACGTGATGTTCTTTCTCTTGGCTACGTTCATGATCGTCTCGCTTTCGATGACCAAGAACGAGGCCATCTCGATTCGTCTGCCCCAAGGAACGACCACGGTGGTCCAGAATCCCAACGATCAGATGATCGTGACGGTCCTGGCCAACGGGGATTATTCGATCGGAAAGGACAAGGTACCCGCGGACGACATCGGCAAGAAGCTCGCGGCGCTGAAGGCGGCGAATCCGGATCCCAAGGTTTTTGTCACGGGGGAGTCGGACGCTCCTTTCGAGCGGGTGATTCAGGTGGTTGACGAGGGGCGCAGGCTCGGAATCAGCCGGATCGCCATTCAGACGACTAAGCCGAAACCAACTGGACAACCAGGTACTGCCGCACCAGCCGGCCAAACAGCACAGCCTCAACAGCATCGTGCAGGAGAGGGGGTGAACAATGGAAAGAAATGACTGGTTCGGCTATCTCTTTTCCGTTCTTTTCCACGCCACGCTCCTGTTTGTGGTGGGCCTCTTCTTCATCCAGCGGATGGAGTATGGGATGCAGGCCGGGAATGCCCCGACGGAAGTCGATCTTACCGAGCCTCCGTCCCCGGAACCCCCCGCGCCGGAGCCTCCCCCGCAAGAGCCTACTCCGCCGCCGCCTCCGCCCCCGGAGGAAATGGCTCTTCCCACTCCGGAGGTGAAGCCGGCTCCTCCTAAGCCGCCTGTGCTCAAGCCGAGGCCGATAGCACGGAAGTCGGCGGCGGCGCCCGGTGTCCCCGGAGTGCCCTCCAAGGGAGTCCAGATGGCTGTTCCCGATTATTTGCGGAATCCTCCCCCTTTGTATCCGGCCTCCGCAAAATCGGCGGGTCACCAAGGACGAGTAATCCTGCGGGTCCATGTCACTGCGGACGGCAGGGCCGAGTCGGTCGACCTTCTCCAGAGTTCCGGCTACAGCGAGTTGGACGGGTCAGCGGTCAATGCGGTGCGCCGCTGGAGGTTCCGTCCGGCCCGGATGGGACCGGTCGCGGTGCCGATCAATGTGGATGTGCCGGTCAACTTCGTCCTCAAAAAATAGGGTGGGTCGTCGCATCGCGGGCCTTGTGCTTCAGAGCGTGCGTGGGTAGCGTTGGTCTGTGGTCACCCCGGGCAGGAAGGCGTTCCTAGAGCTGGCGAAGAGGGGTAACCTTATCCCGGTCTACCGGGAGATCGTTGCCGATCTGGACACCCCGGTTTCGGCCTTCGCCAAGCTGGGTGCGGACCGGCCCTTTGCCTTCCTCCTGGAATCGGCGGAGGCGGGGCGTTTTGACCGCTACTCTTTCCTCGGGGTCGATCCACTCCTTGTGCTGACGGTCCAGGCAGGGCGGACGCGCATCGACCACCGGGATGGCCGGAGGGAAGAGGCGGAGTGCCGGGACGATCCTCTGCGTGAGCTGGAACGGGTGATGGGCCGGTTTCAACCCGTCTGCCTCGAGGAACTCCCCCTCTTTAGCGGAGGAGCGGTCGGATTCCTCGGATACGAGGGAGCGACCTACTTCGAACCGACGATCCCTCGCGCCCGTCGCGCGGATCTTGGCACCCCGGATCTCCTCTTTCTCCTGGCGGATACGGTGATGGTCTTCGATCACCAGGAAAGGAAGATCAAGCTGATCGCCTATGCGTGGCTCCAGGGCGATCCCGAGGAGGCCTATGCCGAAGCGGTGCGGCGTATCGACTCAATGCAAGACGCACTCAGCCAAGGAGTGCGTCGGCCTTCTCTTCTTCGTCCGGGGACGGTGGCAGACCTCCCCTTCACGGCGAACATGGAGCCGGAGGAGTATGTTCGGATGGCGGAGAAGATGGCCGAGTATATTCGCGCGGGGGATATCTTTCAGGTCGTTCCTTCCCAGCGACTGGAGATCGACTTCGCGGGCGACCCCCTCGATCTTTACCGGGCCTTGCGCCTAGTCAATCCCTCTCCCTATATGTTTTGCCTGCGTCTCGGGGAGCTTGCTTTAGTCGGCTCCTCACCCGAAGTGCATGTTCGGTGCCGGGAGGGGAAGGCGTTGATGCGCCCGATTGCGGGAACCCGTCCTCGGCCGGAGGATCCGCGAGAGGAAGAAGCCGTCATCGAAGAGCTGCTGACCGATCCCAAGGAGCGGGCCGAGCATGTGATGCTCTTGGATTTAGCGCGCAACGACTTGGGTCGCGTCTGTTCCTATGCTTCCGTACGGGTGGCCGATTTTCTCGTCGTGGAGAGGTATAGTCATGTTCTGCATATCGTTTCCAGCGTGGAAGGCCGACTTCGTCCGGGGAAGGATCCTTTCGACGTGCTCCGTGCCACTTTTCCGGCCGGGACCGTCACGGGTGCCCCGAAAGTTCGGGCGATGCAGATCATTGCGGAGCTCGAGCCCACCGAGCGGGGACCGTATGCGGGCGTGGTCGGCTACTTCGGATTTTCGGGAACTCTCGACTCGTGCATTGCGATCCGGACCGTCCTTCTCCAGAAAGGGAAAGCGTTTCTTCAGGCGGGCGGAGGCCTTGTCGCGGACTCCACGCCGTGGGGGGAATATCGCGAATCGTTAAGCAAAGCGAAGGCGGGGCTAAAGGCCCTTGCTCTAGCAGACGCTCTTCGTTAGCGTCGATCGTTGGCAAAGATGCTCTTGGTGATCGATAATTACGACTCATTCACCTACAACCTCGTCCAGTACTTCGGAGAGCTGGGAGAGGATCCCGTTGTCGTTCGCCACGACGCCCTGGAGGCCGAAGGCGTCGCCGGCTTGGCTCCCGATTGGATCGTTCTTTCCCCGGGGCCGAAGACCCCGAGGGAAGCAGGCATCTGCTGCGAGGTGATCCGATTGCTCGGGGCCCGGATCCCCATCCTCGGGGTCTGCCTAGGGCATCAGTGTATCGGGGAAGTCTTCGGAGGGCGTGTCGTTCGCGCTCCCCGATTGATGCACGGCAAGACTTCACCGATCCTCCATCGGGGCGAGGGAATCTTTTCTGGAATTCCCTCTCCCTTCGAGGCGACCCGATATCACTCGCTTCTGGTGGAGCGGGAGAGCCTCCCCGAATGCCTGAGGATCACCGCGGAAAGCGACCAAGGGGAGATCATGGGGTTGCAGCATCGCACCCTGCCGATCTACGGCGTCCAATTTCATCCCGAATCGATTCTGACTCGGGAAGGGAAACGAATTCTGGAGAACTTTCTCTCCCTACGTCCGGAAGCCCGCGCCCTCCGGCAGGCAAAGGCGGGCTAGGGGAAAGTTGGTCTTGGCATGCGTTTTCTTCTGGATAACCCTATCTTTGCGATGGCCTGCCAGCAGTTCGACCAGGCCGCCGATCTCCTCGAGCTTCCGCAGGACTTAAGAGAGAGGACGAAGTGGCCGAAACGCCTCGTGACGGTTGCCGTTCCGGTGCGGATGGATTCAGGGGAGGTTTTCGTTTTTAGCGGATACCGGGTGCAGCACCATCTCTCCTTGGGGCCGACCAAAGGGGGAATTCGCTATGCTCCCAGCGTCGACCTGGGGGAAGTCGCGGCACTGGCGATGTGGATGAGCTGGAAGTGCGCCCTGATGCAGCTTCCGTACGGAGGAGCCAAAGGGGGAGTCGCTTGCGATCCGGGACAGTTGAGCCGGCGGGAATGCGAGGCATTGACGCGGCGGTACACCCAAGAGCTCATCTCCTTTATCGGCGCCCGATCGGACATTCCCGCTCCGGACCTGGGAACCGATGAACAGGTCATGGCATGGATGATGGACACCTATTCCACCCATGCCGGCTTTGCCGTGCCGGAGATCGTCACCGGGAAACCGGTCCCGATCGGCGGGTCTCTCGGGCGACGGGAAGCGACTGGAAGGGGGGTTGCTTTTCTGGTCAACCGGGCAGCCGAGCTCTGCAAGCTTCCCTCATCCCTGCGTGTGATCGTGCAAGGCTTCGGCAATGTGGGTTCCCATGCCGCGCTCGAGTTGGCTCGGACCGGAGCGAGAGTCGTGGGCGTTTCCGATCGAACCGGAGCGATTCATCGTACGGACGGGATCGATCTTGCCGCGTTGCAGCAGCATGCGGCTCGCCATGGAGGAGTCCGAGGATTTCCGGAAGCCGATCCGATCGACGACCGGGAGATCCTGCTTCAGCCGTGCGATGTTCTCATCCCGGCTGCCGTGGAACGGGTGATCACCGGGGAGATCGCCGGGAAAATTCAATGCCGCATTCTGGCGGAAGGGGCCAACGGCCCCACCACGCCGGAAGCGGACAAGGTGTTGGCGGAGCGCCCCGAGATCTTTCTCTTGCCGGATATTCTTTGCAACGCCGGCGGAGTCGTCACCAGCTACTTCGAGTGGGTGCAGGATCTGCAAAGTTTTTTCTGGTCAGAGCGGGAGGTGTACGACGCGCTCTACCGCATCCTCGAGGAGGCGCTTTCAACGATTCTCAAGCGCGTGGGGAAGCAAAAGAGCTCCATGCGAATGGCCGCCCTGATGATCGGGATCGAGCGGGTGGCGGAGGCCAAGAGGCTTCGAGGCCTCTTCCCCTGATTTCTCTTTTTGCTTGCGCAAGAGCCACATCATGGGATTCTTAAAGAACTTCGCGTTCCAGCGTGACTCTCTTGGCCGTGCGTGGTCTATCCCTTTTTGTCTTCGTTAGCGTTCTCTTCTCGATCGCCGCTTTTGGCCAGGACAGAGCAGCAGATCGAGGGATACCCCCGGGCGGAACGGGACAAGCGCCTCCCCTAGCGCCCGCGGCCCTTCCGGAGGCTCCCTCTTCTCAAGTCGTGGAAACAGCCAAGCCTGCGCTTCGTGGAGCGATGGTTCGATTGAGCGATTTCGGGACGGATGACGTGGCCTATCTGTCGATTCCCGATAGTCCTCCGATTGCGGCAGTGGTTCTGGTACCGGGGATGTGGGGATTGGACGATCGAATCAAGCTCTGCGCCGACCGTCTGGCACGGCAGGGATTCGTGGCTCTCGCCGTAGATCTTTTCAACGGACAGGTGCCGTCGGACGTGCGCATCGCCACCGATTTGGAACGGAGCCTTCGCGGAGAATCGTCCTTCCGCGTCATCGAAGCGGGCCTCCGGTTCGTTCGAGAGAGTCCGCGGTTCCGGACGGACCGGGTGGCGTTGATGGGCTGGGAGATCGGGGCGGGCTTCGTGCTCGAGATGCTCCTCACGGCAAAGGGGATCGATGCGGGAGTCTTGTACTATGGTCCGCTCGAACTCGATCGGGGGAAGATGGCAAAGCTCAAGGTTCCGGTCTGTGGGATCTATGGAGATCGCGACCCATCGATTCCCAAGGAGGAGCTGCTCCGGTTCAGCAAGATCGTCGAGGAGGAGCACAAGCCCTTCGACCTGCATGTTTTCCCCGCGGGCACGAGTTTTGCGGATCCGCATAGTCCGAGCTTCGATCCGGTCAGCGCGGAGGCGGCGTGGAACATCGCGGCAAACTTTCTCGGTCGCCAGCTTGCGCAAGGGGGAAAAAAAGACGGAGGTTGGCGCGATCTCTTTCGCATAAGCGAAAAGAAATGACGGAGCCCTTTCCTTCCTCGGCCGGCGGAGTGCGGTCTCGCTGGCGGCTCCTCCGGCATGGTCCCGGCGGACGCGCTTGGAATATGGCTCTCGATGAAGCTCTGCTGCGGTCCTCTTCGACTCCCCTCCTTCGAATCTACGAATGGGAAGGCAAAGCCGTAAGCATCGGCTACTTTCAGAGTTGGGAGGAAGTGCCGGAGGAGAGACCATTTGTCCGTCGGTGGACCGGTGGGGGGCTGGTCGACCATGCGGCGGACGTGACCTACACGGTCATCGTCCCGAGAAGTCATCCCGTCGCCTCCCTCTCGATCTCGGATGCGTACCGGCTTTTCCATGCCGCCGTTTGCCAAGCCCTGCTCTCGCTCGGGTTTTCTGCGGAATTGACCACCGCGAGCGAGCCTGGATCTTCGGCCCGTTGCTTTGCCCGCCCGGTCCGTTTCGATGTGATGGCCGACGGGAAGAAGGTTGCCGGCGGCGCCCAGAGGCGGACTCGTGACGGGCTCCTTCACCAGGGCAGCATCCTCTGGCCCACAGCGGCCGATCGCTCCCGAATCGCTTCCGCTCTTCCCCAGGGGTTCGCGGAAGTCATGGAAGCCGACCTCGTGCCGGATCGCCTTTCCGAGGAGGAGCTTCGGCTTGCCCGGCAGCTTGAGCGGGAGCGTTACGCGACAGACCAGTGGAACCGAGGGCGGTGAAGCCGGGTTGCCTCCAGGCTCATTCGCGGCACCTCGGTACGAACTTTGTGGGAAACGGTCGCTCGATCAGCGAAGGATCTTCTTGGGATCGACCGCCTTCCGGCCGAAGGCCTCGGCGACACCTGGGCAACTGACTTCGCCGCCGATGGTGTTGATTGCGGAGCAGAGGTCCGGATTGGTTTTCGCGGCGGCGGCGCCTGCCGAAGCGAGGATGAGGATCCAAGGGAGAGTCGCGTTCGTCAGCGCAATCGTGGAGGTTCGAGGGACAGCCGCGGGAATGTTGGTCACGGCATAATGGAGGATGCCGTCCACGGAAAAGACCGGATTGTCGTGGGTGGTGGGATGGGTCACGGTTTCGACGCAGCCGCCCTGATCGATGGAGATATCCATGACGACGGATCCTCGCCTCATTCGCTGAATGATTTGGCGGGAGAGCAACTTTGGTGCTCGAGCCCCCGGTACGAGGACCGCTCCGACCACGAGGTCCGCACGCTGGAACTCCTCTTCCAGATAATAGGGGGTGACGACCGCAGTTCGGATACGGCCTCCAAAGAGATCGTCGAGAAATCGCAGACGAACGGCGTTCTGATCGAAAAGGAGAACTTCTGCTCCCATGCCCGAAGCGATCCGCGCCGCCTGCGTGCCCACCGTGCCGCCTCCGACAATGATGACTCGCCCGGGCGGGACGCCGGGCACCCCGCCGAGCAGGATCCCGGACCCCCCTTGCGCATTTTCCAGGAAGTGCGCTCCGGCTTGGACGGCAACCCTTCCCGCGACCTCGCTCATGGGAATGAGCAGGGGTAGGCTCCCGTCGGGAAGCTGCAAGGTCTCGTAAGCGAGTGCGGTGACTTCTTGGGAGACAAGGGCTTCCGTCAATGACCGAGTGGCGGCCAGATGGAGGTAGGAAAAGAGAAGGAGACCTTTACGAAAAAACGGGATCTCCGACTCGATGGGCTCTTTAACCTTTACGACGAGCTCCGAGAGCCAGCAGCTTTCCCAATCGCCGATTTTTGCCCCCGCTCGGTTGTACTCCGCATCGGAGAAGCCGCTCGAGAGCCCCGCTTCCGTTTCGACCGTCACCGCGTGACCGGCCTGCACGAGCGCGTGAGCGCCGGCAGGCGTCAGGGCCACTCGATTTTCTCCTTGTTTCCGTTCCTTTGGGACGCCGATACGCATGGTTGCGGTCCTTTCGATTGAGGGCAACAAAGCAGTGCGGTCGTCTGCCGACAAGTCTTTTTGCCGATTTTCCCTTGAGAGAAGGGCCGGGCTTGGGAAGCTTGGCTTGCCTTTCCGCAAAGAACTCCCTCACGATAACCGTGCCGTGATTGCGATCTTGATCGGAACGAATCGATTGGGAAGCCGGACGAGGCTCGTTGGGGCCCAGTTGGTCCGTCTCTATCACGAACTGGGAGAGGAAGCTCGTCCGATCGACCTCGGACTCCTACCGATCGAGGTCGGCAGCCCGCGTGCTTACGCCGACAGGCCGGCGGAAGTGAGCCGGTTTGCCGCGCTTTTGGGAGAGGCACGGGGTATTGTCGTCGTTCTTCCGGAATACAATGGGAGCTTTCCGGGCATCCTGAAGCTCTTTCTGGATCTTTTGCCGCATCCCAGCCCTTTGGAAGGCAAGCCGATCTGCCTGGTGGGCGCGGCGAGCGGCCGCTTCGGCGGCCTGCGAGCCGTCGAGCAGATGCAGAATCATCTGCTCTACCGCAGATCCCATCCCTACCCCTATTCCGTTCTGCTTTCGGACGTCGAGATGCTGCTGGCAAAAACTGCGAGGATCGAAGATCCCGCGACGATCAAACGGCTGCGCGCGCAGGCGGAAGGATTTTTGGGCTTCGTAGCGAGCCTTGCCCCGGAAAAAGGTTAGCCGCCATTTCTCGCAAATTTCGTAGCCGAGGCGCCGCAAATGGGCTTGGATGCGAGACGTGGCGCAGGTTTTCCCCCGGAGTTGTATGACGACATACTGCGAGGAGGGAGAACCAAGCCCAACGAAGCAGGCAAGCCCGTTGTGCAAGCCGCAGGAGAAAGCTTGTGAGAAATGGCGGCTACCCCGGCCTGCCGAGTAGTCGCTGGTAGATCTCTTCGTAGGCCGCTGCGCTTCGGTCCCAGGAAAACTCTTGGCGCATCGCCTCCTGGCGCATCGCTTGGAGAGAGGGAGGGTCGCGATAGACTGCTTTTGCCCGCTGAACGGCCTCGGCAAAGGCGCTTACGACAGGAGCCTGGAAGAGAAACCCCGTTCCTTGTCCCGTAGCCGGATCCCAGGAGGCAACGGTATCCGCCAACCCTCCGGTTTCGCGGGCGATCGGAAGAGTTCCGTAACGTAGGGCGTAGAGTTGGGTGAGGCCGCACGGCTCGAAGAGGGAGGGCATGAGCAGGAAGTCGGCGCCGGCCAGGAGAAGGCGGGCAAAAGCCTCGTCGAATCCGATCTGGACCGCGATGCTCTTCGGAAACTCTCGGGCCAAGCCCAGCAGGCTCTCCTGCAAATAGGGATCGCCTTCTCCCAGCACGACGAGGCGGCCTTCTTCCTTCCGGATCTCGTCGATGATTTCGATCAGAAGCGGAATCCCTTTTTGCGCGGTGAGCCGGGAGATCACGCAAAAGAGGGGAGCGCCGGACGGCTCCCACCCGACCTGCTTGGCAACCAGATCCTTGGAGAGCTGCTTGGCGCCCGTGTTGTGCTCGGAATAGGGGGCGGGCAAAGCAGGGTCGCTGCGTGGATCCCATCGGCTGTAATCGGCGCCGTTGAGGATTCCGGAAAGCTTGTATCTTCTTTCGCGCAGGACCTCGGCGAGCCCGCAGCCGAACTCGGGCGTTTGTATTTCCCGGGCATAGCGCGGACTCACGGTAGTCAGCCGGTCGGAAAAGACGATCGCCGCCTTCAGGCAGTTGATGTGCTGGTGAAACTCGATTCCGGCGGGAGAAAAGTAGTCGGACGGCAGATTGGTCAAGGGAAAATCCAAACCCCAAAAGTTGCCCTGGTAGGCGAGGTTGTGAATCGTGAAAAGCGTCCGGAAAGGGAGGCGTCCGGCGCGAACGAACGCGGGAGCCAGGCCGGTGTGCCAATCGTGGAGATGAAGAATCTCCGGCGTCGGCCGCACGTGGGGAGCGAGCAGCGGAATGATTTTCGAGAAGAAAAAGAAGCGGCTGGCATTATCCGTGTAATCCTTACCCGGAGGACCATAAAGATAGGTCCGGTCGAAGAACTCGTCCTTTTCGACGAGGAAAAGGCGAATCTCCCGGTCGGTCCGACCTTCCCAGATGCGGGCGCTCTGCAGGCCAGGACCCAAGGGGGCGTGAAGGACGAGGTCGGTGGGCCTTAGCTCCGGGATGGTTTCACGGATCGACCGGAAGAGAGGGAGCACGCAGGCAACGGAGTGCCCTCGCCGGCGCAGGGCAACGGGGAGGGCGGCCAGCACATCGGCAAGTCCGCCCGTCTTTGCATAGGGGGAAAGCTCGGTTGCGGCAAAGAGGAGATTCATTCGGGCTTAACCGCCATTTCCCACAAGCTTTCTCCTGCGGCTTGCACAATGGGCTTGTCTGCTTTGTTGGGCTTGGTTTTCCATCCTTGCAGTATGTCCTCATACAGCCCCGGTGGAAAACCGGCGCCGCGCCTCGCATCCAAACCCATTTGCGGCGCCTCGGCCACGAAATTTGTGCGAAATGGCGGTTAGGTCACCGGCGGCCGTGTCGGGCGGAGCGGGAGGGTACAAGCGATTTCGATTTGCACGAGTGCGGACTTGAAGATAGGCTACTTTTGGATAAAAAGATCGAATCGAAATGTCAAAGGCTTGCGCCTTGGCTCGGCAAATCCGCGACTATCATTTCCCTGTCTCGTTCTATTCGACGAGATCCAGCAGGGCGGTTGAACTCATGTCTTGCAGAGTGTCTAGCGCGCAGGGACGATGACACAGGAAACGCTCGCATTCAGCGGACCGAGAGATGTGGCGGCAATCCTCGGGAATGAATCCAAGAATGTGCGCATTCTCGAAGAGGCTTTTTCGGTGAAAGTGATCACCCGGGAAGGGTGGATCCGCATCGAGGGCGAAGCAGACGGCGTGGCGAAGGCGACACGAGCCTTCCGACAGCTCGAGGATGCTCGCCATCGGGGAGTCAATATTGGGAAACAGGAGCTGCGATATACCGTGGATGTCATAGGACGGGGGGATGGAGTCGATTTGGCGACGTTGCATCGTCAGGGCCTGCGTCCGTCGAGGAACGGGGCATCGATCGTGGCACGTACTCCCAGCCAGCGCGCCTACGTAGAGGCGTTGCGCTCTCATGAGCTGGTCTTTGGGGTCGGGCCGGCCGGAACCGGTAAGACCTACTTGGCGGTAGCCGCCGCGGTCGCGGCACACCGGGCGCAGGAGGTAGAGCGGATCGTGCTCACACGGCCTGCGGTGGAGGCGGGAGAGGCCTTGGGCTTCCTCCCCGGACAGGTGGAGGAGAAGGTCCTTCCCTATCTGCGGCCTCTTTACGACGCCCTCGACGAGATGCTCCCTGCGGAAGAGTTGCAGCGTTACCTAAGCCGTGGCTGGATCGAGATTGCTCCTCTTGCGTTCATGCGAGGTCGGACCTTGGCGCACTGCTTCGTGATTCTGGACGAAGCGCAGAACACCACGCCGGAGCAGATGTTCATGCTTCTCACGCGCATGGGCCCGGGTTCTCGCTGCGCGGTCACTGGAGATCCCACGCAGATCGACCTTCCCCGCGGTCGCCAATCGGGCTTGTTGGAGGCGATCGCCGCGCTACGGGAGCAGCAGGGGATCTCGATCTGCGAGTTCGGGGAAGGGGATGTGCTTCGCCACGATCTGGTGCGGCGAATCCTGGGAGCCTACCGCGTGCATCGGGAACGGACCGGTCGGTTAGCGAACTCATGAGCTTGTTCGAGCACTGGCGGTTGAAGCGCAAGGGACTGGCCTGCGGTCGGTCCCGAAGAACGATGAGTTGTTCCAAATGGCGGGAGATGCTGGAGAAGGACCAGCGAGTCCGTGGGTTTCTCTTCTTTCTCTTTACGGCACTAAGCATCGCCTGCGGCACCTGGTCTCACGCCCATCCCACCTACGCGGTCGCCCTGTTGACGGTCGTTTTGTCGGTAGGAATCTTCATCCCGATGCGAATCGGGCTTCCCGAGCTCTTCCAGAGCAATTCCAAGCTTGCGCTCGTGTTGGTGGCCATTCTGATCAACCTGTTTGTCAGCAAAGCGGTCTACCTCTGGTCGATGCATCAACCGGGGGCGGAGTTTCATGCTCTCTACTTTTATGTTCCCACCGCGCTCGCCCCTCTGCTGACGACCTCGCTTCTCGGGGCCTTTCCCGGGCTCTTTACCGTTTTTGCTTCCTCGCTTTTCAGCGCGGTTCTGATCAACCAGAGCATTCCTCTTCTGGTGAACAATCTCGTATCGGGATTCGTGGGCGTTTACATGACCCAGAGGGTCCGTCGTCGCCGGGACATCATTCAGGCGGGAATGGCGGTGGGCGTAGTGAGCCTCGTGTGCGCCATGGCGTTCGGCTATGTGGGCGAAACGGAAAGCGATGTGCTCATCGAGCAGGGTGCCTGGAGCGTAATTCTTGGTTTCCTGACCGGAGTCCTCGTCAACGCAATCTTGCCCTTCATGGAGGAGCTCTTTTGCGTGAACACCGATTTCACCTGGCTTGAGCTCTCCGACCTGAATCATCCGTTGCTGCGGCGTCTTGCGAGCGAGGCTCCCGGGACTTATCACCACAGCCTCATGGTCGCGAATCTTGCGGAAGCGGCGGCGCAGACTGTAGGAGCCAACTTCTCTCTCTGCCGGGTGATGGCCTATTTTCATGACGTCGGAAAGCTGGTGAACCCGCAATATTTTGCGGAAAACATCGATGGCGCAGAGAACCCGCACGACAGACTCTCGCCTTCGTTGAGCGCCTTGGTGATCGTCTCTCACGTCAAGGATGGGATGGAGCTGGCTCAGCGCTATCATTTGAAACGGCCCATTCTGGATGGCATCGAGCAACATCATGGCGATTCCCTCGTATACTATTTTTATCAACGGGCGCTTCGAACGGTCGAAGACTTCAAGGCAGGCGTCCGCATTTTGGGAGCCTCGGAGAAGGATGTGCCCCGATTCGACGAGAGCCAGTTTCACTATCCTGGGCCAAAGCCGCAGAGCCGGGAAGCGGGGATTCTGATGCTTGCCGATATCGTGGAAAGCGCCTCTCGCAGCCTGGAGAGGCCGACTGCGCAACGGATCGAGCAGATGGTGCGCGAACTGGTTTGGCGGAAGCTGGCCAGCCATCAACTCGACGAATGCCATCTCACGCTCCAGGAGTTGCATTCGATCGAAGAAAGTCTGAGCTTTACCTTGAAGACGATGTTGCACAGTCGTCTCCGATATCCGCAGAAAGAACCCGATGATGCCGAAGCTCTCCGTCTTCAACCGTCAACGGCAGGTACTCCTCTCCTGTCGGGCTTTGCTCCTCCAGTGGCAGATGGCTCTTCGACGGATCAAGACGCGAGGTCAACCATTACCGCCGAGCATTGAGCTCTCCCTGGTCTCTTCGCGAGCCATGGCGGCGCTGCATGTTAAATGGCTCCGGGAGCCGGGGCCGACCGACGTCCTCTCCTTCGATTACGGAGAGGTGATCGTTTGTCCTTGGGTCGCCGAAAAGGAAGCGCCTCGGCATAATCTGACCACGGAAGAGGAACTGCTTCTTTACGGGATCCATGGGTTTCTTCATCTAACCGGATGGGACGACAAATCGCGTGCGGATCGCGTGGCGATGGTGGCGGAGCAAGGGCGTCTTTTTGCGCTGGCTCGGGGAGCCGTCCCTCGTTCGAATCCCGGGAATGCCGCACGGGAACCCTGAACAATGGATCGGGAGCGGCAAACGGAAGCCATCCTTCTGCGTCGGCATTCCTATTCCGAGAGCAGTTGGATTCTTGGCTGGATGACGGCCGACCTGGGCTGGATCCAGACTCTGGCAAAGGGCGCAAAAAGATGGACAGGTTCCCACCGCGGACCTCTTGATCTTTTTTATCTCTGCGAGATTGCGGTGCTTGCCCCTCGGACGGGAGATCTCCATCTCTTCAAGGAGGCGCGAGTAAGAAATCCATTTTTAGCACTTCGAAGAAGCTGGGCCACCTTCTCCTGTGCGCAATATTTCGGCGAACTCTTGGGGGGCTCCGTGGAGCGGGGAACTCCTTTCCCGGAACTCTACGACTTACTGCGCAAGGCACTCACCTATTTGGAAACGCATCCGCCCTCCCTTATCCTCATCGAGCGCTATGAACGTCGCCTTCTGGAGGCGAGCGGGTTGAGGGGAGGTGGCTTCGCTGCTTTGGATGAGCTCCTGGGGAGCAGTGCTTCTCGGATTTTTGCGTCCAGGAAAAGCCTAACCGAAGCGGTCCTATCCGGCGCCTGACTTGCCATCCCACAGGCGGAATTACTCTTCCTCGGTGAGCGCGATCTCGCGAAGGCTTCGGAAATCAACCTTGCCCAGCGGGGTCTTGGGAATCTCCGGCCGCACGATCACCTTTCGTGGGCTCCAGAGCGAGGAGAGCCCCTGCGCGACGAACTTCCGGCGAAGTGACGATGTGGTCAGCGGGCGATTGGAAAAAAGGACGAGCTCTTCCCCTCGCTTCCCATGCGGAATGCCCACAACGGCGACTTCGAAGCCTTCCCCCAGTTCCGGGCCGAAAGAGCGAAGGATGGTTTCTTCCACGGTTCCGTGGGGCACCATCTCCCCGGCGAGCTTGGAAAACCGGCTGATCCGTCCTTCGATCTGGAGAAAGCCGGCTTCGTCCACGCGTCCCACATCGCCACTCAAGAGCCAGCCTTCGGAGAGGGCCCCTTGCGTGCGGAGCGGATCGTCAAGATAACCGCGGAAGATATTGGCTCCTCGGAAGCAGAGGATGCCGCGCTCGGAAAGAGAAAGATCGGCCCCGGTGTCCGGGTGCCGGACCCGCACGCTGATCCCCGGAGCAATGCGACCGACGGTTCCCGGACGGTTTCGTGCGCGGTAAGCGGAACTATCCACCGGATAACGGAGATCCATGAGGTTTGTGGAAACAACCGGAGAGGCCTCGGTCAGGCCGTAGCCTTCGCAGACCGGAGTACCGAACTTCGCTTCAAACTCCGCCCTCAACGCTTGGGGAAGCCTTTCGGATCCGACGATCACCAGGCGAAGGCTGCGCATCTGATTCCGCTCGGCCTTCCGCAAAAGCGTTCTCAGAAAGGTAGGCGCCGTGATGAGAAGGTCGATCCGGTGGGTCTCAATCAGTTGAGCAAGCTTCTCGGCCTCCATCGGGCTCACGTAGGTGATCGCATGAGGTCCGCCCATGAGTGGCCACCAGAGGGTGGCGGTGGCTCCGAAGCTGTGAAAGACCGGCAGGCAGGCCAAGACGCGCTCAACCTGGATCTGACCCAGAATCGCCTCGATCTGGCCCACGTTCGCAAGGAGATTGCGGTGGGAAAGAGACACTCCCTTGGGGTCGCCGGCCGTGCCGCTCGTAAAGAGGAGCGAAGCCTCCCGGTTCCCGCCGGATAGAGGAATGCCGGTCACGCGGAGGGCGAGTCTGGTAGGGAGGTACGAGGTCAGAAAGAGATCACGGAGGAGAGAGAGACGAGAAAAACCCGATAGGAGCTTTCGCAGGTCGACCGTCCGATCCGTCCAGGGGAAATCGCCAAGCTTCGCCTGGATGGCTTCGGCGGTGAGGATCGTTCGGAGCCCGGCGTTTCGGATGGCGACGGTGTTCATTGTTCGCCCGGCCGTAAAGTTGAGGTTGACGGGGGCCTTCCCCGCGAAGAGACAGGCCAGATTGGCTGCGGCAGCGCCGATCCCATGGGGCAAGACGAGCCCCACCCGCGGTTCGGGAACGGAGCGGCGCAGCCATCGGGCGAGGCGCAAGCCCAAAGCGAGCAGCTTCGCTCCGCTCAGGGTTCGGCTTTCCTGGAAACCGTCGGTGAGAACGGCGCGAGAACGCGCCTCGCGCAACGCCAGGAAACAGGCCAAGGCAAGGTTTCCCTCGATCTCCGGCCTGCTGGAAAGCGAGCGCTCCCCGAGGTCGTACCAACTCTTGACGAGCCAATCGAGAGAGAGGGTCGGGACGGAACGGGGAGGTCCGATATGGATGAGAGAAGATTCTTTCGGGGCAGCGGACTCGAGAGCCCAGCGACGCAAGAGCAGGATCCACAGTAGATCGATCCATGCGGGGCAAACCGGCCCTGAATAGGCCTCGAAGACCTTTTGGAAGACCGGATTCGGAGGGTGAACCGCGTGATCGGGGTCCGACCGGATCTCATCCATCAATGCGACGAGTTGACCGGACTCTGTGCACTCGAGGAGCCGCTGCGCGATTCGGGGAGCCTCCTCTTCTCCGAAAACATTGACTCCCCTGCGCTGCAACTCCGCCACCTCTTCGCGAGAAAGACCGGTTTCCGGAACTGCCAGGAGGATCGGTCGGGGAGAGTCGTCGACCAGGGAGAGAAGAGACTCCTTCGGCGCACCGGCAAAGGCTAAGAGACACCCGGTCGGAGGGAGCCATTCTTTTCCGAGCCAGCGGGAAGTCGACATTCGAAAGGAGTGAAAATGCGCTAGAAGGTTGCTAATGGCAACTGCTTAGCCTGCATTTCTTAAAAAAGTTCGCACCCCAACCGGCGAGAAAGTCGGGTGAGCGGCGCCGGGACAACGGAGCTTTGGGAAGAGGAGAGACGGAGCCTTCTCTTCAAAAGGTTTCGACCGGGGAGTGCTTGGCGTGATCCCGGGTCGGTTCGCTGGCTCTCTGGGGCGAGAGGGAGTCGACTCGTAGTCTGGCAACTTGGACGTCGAGGTCGACGAACCGTTCGAAAGAAAAGGGGAGTGGAGCAGCCAGCCGCCGGCGCAGGGTTTCAATTCGTCTTTCGGCCGGTGCACGGACGGCATCGGGCAAGCGGGCCAAGCGCTCGGCTGCTTCCCTAGCGAGCGAAGGCCGGTGGCAGACGAGCAAGAGATCGTTGCCGGCGCGAAGGGCGAGCTCGGCTGCTTCCGGCAGAGAGTATTGATTGGCGATCGCGCCCATATCGAGGTCATCGGTCACCACAAGTCCGGAATAGCCCCACTTCCGGCGGAGAATCCCCTCCACGACAGCCGGGGAAAGAGAGCTGGGAGCACCGGAAGAATCAAGGTTCGGACAGCGCACGTGGCCGACCATGAGCGAGTCGCACGCCGCAAGAAGCTCGCGAAAGGGCTTCCACTCCGTCGCCTCGAGTTCACGAAGAGTCCGGTCCAGAGTGGGGAGAGTTTGGTGCGGATCGACATGCACGAAGGTATATCCAGGAAAATGCTTGCCGCAGGAGAGAATTCCCTCAGCCTGCATGCCTTCCAAGAACGCGGAGGCAAAGCGGGATACTTCATCGGGACTCCGGCCATAGCATCGATTGCGGAGGGAGTTGTCCGCCTCTTCGTCGACGGCGAGATCCAGAACCGGCGCGAGGTTCCAGTTGAGTCCGAAAAGCCGGAAGAGCTGACCCGTAAGGGTCCCGTGCCGAAGAATGAGCGAGGAATCCCCTCGTTCGCGCAGATCGCGAGCACTGGGTGGTTCGTTTCCGATCCGCCGCAGCCGCGAGACGCGTCCTCCTTCCTGATCCATCGCGAGGAAGGGAGGAAAGGAGGAAAGCCCACGCAGTTCGTCGAGGAGAGCACGGAGCTGTTCGGCAGAGCGGAGATTCCGGGCGAAAAGAATAAAACCCGAAGGCCGAACGGCCTCGATGAGTTCCCGCGTGGCCAAATCGACTTCCGGGCCTGGTATCCCCAGGACGAGAAACTTCCCCCCGTCGGCTAACGAATGAGGCATGGGCTGTTGATCCTCCTATGGGAAACATTGCTCTTTGCGCATCCAGGGCGATAGATTGGAGGACGAAGCGTGGTTCGCCAGGAGGCTGTCGTCCGCCTCGGCTTTTCCGGTATGAGGAAACGGTTGCGCATCATCTACTCCGGTAGGGTTCAAGGTGTCGGGTTCCGAGCGACGGTGGCTCATCTCGCAAGAAACCTTCCCGTGGAAGGGGCGGTCTGGAACCGGCGGGATGGCCGAGTAGAACTGGTCGTCGAGGGAGAGGAAAGTGCGATTACGCAACTGCTCGAGGAGATAAGGGCGACTCACCTTGCTCCGCGAATCGAATCGTTCGACTCTGCTTGGGAAGAGCCCACGGGAAAGCTTCGCGGCTTTGTCATCCACTTGGAGGAAGAGTTCCTCTCAGGAGGCTGATTCCCCCTTTTCCGACAACTCTTTCCGGACCCTCCTGGCCGCTTCCACCATGTGACGCAAGGAGGGGACCACTTCCGCGGCATTCCTCGTCTTGAGTCCACAGTCGGGATTGACCCAAAGGGCAGCGGCGGGAAGTACCGTCAAGGCACGCCGAATCCCTTCGACGAGCTCCTCCACCGAGGGAATGCGCGGAGAATGGATGTCCCAGACCCCAGGCCCGATCTCGTTGGGATAACGGAAGTGAACGAAGGCGTGGAGCAGCTCCATGCTGGAGCGGCTGGCCTCGATCGAAATCACGTCGGCATCCAAAGCGGCGATTGCATCGATGATGTCGTTGAACTCCGAATAGCACATGTGCGTGTGGATGGTCGTCGAGTCGGCGACGACGCTCGCGCTAAGGCGGAAGGCCTCGACCGCCCAGGTGAGATAGGAGGGCCAATCGGCCCGTCGCAGCGGAAGCCCTTCCCGCAGGGCCGGTTCGTCGATTTGAATGGCCGAAAGGCCGGCTTTTTCCAAATCGGCAACCTCGTCGCGAATGGCAAGAGCGATCTGCCGGGCCGTGGTCGCACGGGGCTGATCGTCGCGAACGAAACTCCATTGGAGAATCGTGATCGGTCCGGTCAGCATTCCCTTCATCGGTTTTTGCGTCAGCGACTGAGCAAACTGCGACCAGCGGACGGTCATCGGCTTCGGACGGGAAACGTCGCCGAAGATAATGGGCGGCTTGGTGCAGCGCGAACCATAGCTCTGAACCCATCCGCCCTCCGTGAAGGCGAAACCGGCCAACTGCTCTCCGAAGTATTCCACCATGTCGTTGCGCTCGAATTCGCCATGCACGAGAACGTCGAGACCGACCTCTTCCTGCAGATCGACGACTCGCCGGATCTCTCCTTCCAGGAAGGACTCGTATTCCGCCGTCGTCAGCCCGCCTGCTCGCCATCGCGCTCGGGCCTTCCGCACTTCGGCGGTCTGGGGGAAAGAACCGATCGTGGTGGTGGGAAGCAGGGGCAGCGGATTTCGGGTTCGCTGCGCCTTTCTTCGCGCCGGATAGGCGCTCTTCCGCTGGAGATCCAGGGGGCCTACCGAACTCACCCGCTGCGCGACGGCGGAATCGTGTACCCGACTGCTCTGTCGACGAGACTCCAGGGCCTGCCGGTTTTCTTCGAGAGCCGGCAAGGCGACTGGATCTCGAAGGGCGAGCCGGGCCAAAAGGTCGACTTCGCGCAGTTTTTCGTAAGCGAAGGCAAGCCAGCTACGCAATTCCGGATCGAGGCGCTTTTCTCCTTCCAGGCTCACGGGGACGTGAAGCAGGGAGCAAGACGGTGCGACCCAGAGGCGGTCCGGACCTACGGCGGCGAGAGCGCGCTCGAGGGAGCGGAGTGATTCGGAAAAGTTGTTTCGCCAGACGTTTCGGCCGTCGACGACTCCCAACGACAAGATCATGTTGGGTGGAATCGTGTTCAGGACGCTTTCCAGCTCCGAGCCCCCCCGCGTTGCGTCCCAGTGCAGGGCGTCGACCGGCAGGGAGAAGGCTGCCTCGAGGTTATCCCGCAGCGGGCCGAAGTAGGTGGCTAAAAGCAGCTTGAGATTCGGGGCCGCCGACCGGAGTTCCTGGTAGGCAACGGTCAGAGCTTTCTGGAAGGAAGGTGAGAGATCGAGAACCAGCGCGGGTTCATCGATTTGAAGCCATTCACATCCCAACTCGGCAAATCGGCGGAGGATTTCCTGATAGACTGGGAGAAGGGCGGGAAGGAGGGTTGCGGCATCCCCGTTCCCTTCGACCTTGGAAAGCCGCAGGAAGCTGATCGGTCCCAGCAAGACCGGCTTCGCCGAAAATCCGGCCTGCCGGGCCTCGAGGAATTCGGTGAATGGTTTTTGAGAGGAAAGATGGAAGCTCTGACCCGGTTTGAGTTCCGGCACGATATAGTGGTAGTTCGTGTCGAACCACTTCGTCATCTCCATGGGAGCCAGGCCATGGGAGCCGTGCCCATGCTCGCGTTCCAGCAGGCCGCGCGCCATGGCGAAAAGCAGATCGACGGGAACCTCTTCGCCGAAGGAGCCGAATCGGGGAGGAACCGCCCCGAGGAGCGCCGAGGTGTCCAGGACATGGTCGTAGAGGCTGAAGTCGCCGGTCGGGATCCAACGGATCCCCGCGGCCTTTTGTCGGGTCCATGCCTGCCGGCGAAGGTCGGAGGCCGTCTGCAAGAGGGCATCGAGCGTCGCCTCTCCTTTCCAGTACGACTCGAGCGCCCGCTTGAGCTCGCGGTTGGGACCGATCCTGGGATAACCTAAGTTGTGGGTACACAGCTCCATGAGGATGGCCCTTAACAGAGCGGGTGGAGAAGCGCAAGGAAGGTTTTCGTTTCTTTGGGCGGGAAGAAGCGCGAAGGAAAGCATGGTCCTCCCGGGAAATCGGAGGCGCGAGGAACGATGAGCATTCGGGAGATCCGGGAGATACTGGCTCGGGAAGGGTTGCGGCCGCTTCGGCGGCTTGGTCAGAATTTTCTCCACGACCGGAACATGGCCCGTTGGATCGTCGACTCCGCCCTTGGAGGACTCTCTTTCCCTTGGCACATTTGGGAGGTCGGGCCTGGTTTGGGGGTTTTAACGCAGCTTCTCCTGGGGAAAGGGGCGGAGGTGCGAGCGATCGAAATCGACCGGGGCCTTGCGGGAATCCTGCGCGATCGCTTCCGGGGGGAGGATCGCTTTCATCTCTTCGAAGGGGATGTACTCCGGGCGGAATGGCCGGAACCCGCCTTGGACTGGGTGCTGGTCGGCAATCTTCCTTATTCGATTTCCGGACCGTTTCTCGCTTCCCTCTTCCGCCGTCGGGCTTCCTTCCGGCGCATCGTGGTGACGCTCCAGCTAGAGGTAGCCGAGCGGCTCGTGGCCACTCCGGGGCACTCCTCCTTCGGCAGCCTTTCCGTCATGGGACAGACCTCTTTTCGCATAGAGATCCGAAAGCGATTACCTCCGTCGGTATTCTATCCCATGCCGAAGGTCGACTCTGCGGTCGTCTGCCTGGAGCCGCTCGAGACGGTGCTGGTGTCCGGGGAGGATCGAGAAGGGTTCTGTGCCTTCGTGCGCCGGGGCTTTTTGCATCGTCGGAAATGCTTAGGGAAGAAGTTGGGATACGAGGAGAGAAGGCGTCCGGAGGAATTGGGTGTCGACGAATGGGTGGAGATCTGGCAATCGCTTCGAGGCTGAAGGGTGAAGCTCGGTCCTCAGTCCCTCCGCATCCGACTCCATGATCCTTGACGCCGTAGTTGAGTACGGAGTTAGGGTTGAGAGGATGAGGAAGGAGGCCGGAAAGGAGAAAGCCGTTTCGGAAGAGAAGAGAGGTCGCGGTGCGTTGGCGGCGGCGGGCCTCGCCGCCCTCCTCGCCTCGGGCTGCTGCCTTGGACCGCTGGTGCTGGTGGCGCTTGGTTTCTCCAGTGCCTGGATCGGCAACTTGACCGTGCTGGAGCCGTATCGGCCGATCTTCATCGGCATGGCTCTGGTGGCGCTTTTCTTTGCCTGGCGGGCCATCTTCGGTTCGGGAGCCTCCTGTAAGGCCGAGGAAGTTTGCGCGGCACCGCGTGCCACTAAGGTCTACAAGATCCTCTTTTGGCTCGTGGCCGCCCTTGTTTTGGTTGCCCTCGGGTTTCCTTACGTTCTGCCGCTCCTTCCATGAAAAGGAGATGAAGATGAACCTCGAAATGAATAAGAAAATGCTGATCGCCATCGCCTCCTTGGCCGTAGTCATGATTTCCCTGGCCTGGGCGTCGACGCAGAGCACGACGATGTATATCCCCGGGATGTCCTGCGGGGCCTGCCCGACGACAGTGCGTACCGCTCTCAAACGGGTGCCCGGCGTGGAAAAAGTGGCCGTCGATCCAGCTAAAAAGAGCGTGACCGTCACCTACGACGATCAAAAGACTAACGTGGACGGGCTGAAACGAGCGGCCAAGAATGCAGGTTACCCTGCCGCCGACACGGAGAAGAAATGACCGACTCGGTGGCTCCTTCCCTCCGCCTCACCCTCCCAATCGAAGGGATGAGTTGCGACTTGTGTGCCGAGCGGATACGGCAGGCTTTGGAAAAGGTGCCTGGTGTCCGCTCGGTGTCGGTCTCCTATCCGCAGCAACGGGCGGAAGTTGTGGCGGATGGAGCGGAGACTCGGCAAGCATTGATGGCCGCAGTGGCCAGCCTCGGATACCGGGCGGGAACTTTGAGCGTGGCAGTGATCGGAAGCGGGAGCGCGGCGATGGCGGCGGCTCGGAAAGCGGTCGAGCGAGGGGCGCACGTCACGCTGATTGAGCGCGCCACCATCGGCGGCACCTGCGTCAACATTGGCTGCGTGCCTTCGAAGATTATGATTCAGACCGCCCGGATCGCTCACGTCCGCCGCGAAAGCCCGTTTGACGAGGGCCTGCCACCCACCCCGGCGGTGGTCATGCGAGAACGGCTGCTGGCTCAACAGCAAGGGCGGGTCGAGGAACTGCGCCACGCCAAATACGAAAGCATCCTGGCCGACAATCCGGCCATCCGGGTGCTGCATGGCGAAGCGCGCTTCCAGGACGGTCACAGCTTGATCGTTCGACTCAACGAAGGCGGTGAGCAGATGGTGACGTTCGATCGCTGCCTGATCGCCACCGGGGCGAGTCCAGCGGTGCCGCCCATCCCCGGCCTCCGGGACACACCGTACTGGACCTCGACCGAGGCGCTGGCGACCGACACCTTCCCCGAGCGTCTGGCCATAATCGGCTCGTCGGTGGTGGCGGTGGAGTTGGCTCAAGCCTTTGCCCGTTTGGGTAGCCGGGTGACCATCCTTGCTCGCCACACGCTGCTCTTTCGTGAGGACCCGGCCATCGGCGAGGCGCTGAGCGCCGTTTTCCGAGACGAAGGCATCGAGGTGCGGGAGCATACCCAGGCGAGCCAGGTTGCCTATAGGAACGACGAGTTCGTGCTCACGCTTCCCGATGGCGAACTGGTCGCTGACCGGCTGCTGATCACGACCGGCCGCAAACCGAACACAGAGAGGCTCAACCTGGAGGCGGCCGGCGTGGCTCGGAATTCACAAGCGGCCATCGTCATCGATGCCAGCATGCGCACCAGTGCCCCAGGCATCTACGCGGCCGGCGACTGCACCGACCGGCCGCAGTTCGTCTACGTGGCGGCCGCCGCCGGAACCCGCGCGGCGATCCATATGACGGGTGGGGACGCGTCGCTGGACCTCACTGCCATGCCGGTCGTGGTGTTTACCGATCCACAGGTCGCCACCGTGGGTCTAAGCGAACAGGAAGCTTATGTCGCCGGCATCGAGACCGACAGCCGCACGCTTACCCTCGACAACGTGCCGCGCGCCCTCGTCAACTTCGACACACGGGGTTTCATCAAGCTCGTGATCGAGGAAGACTCTCGCCGGCTGATCGGCGTGCAAGCGGTGGCGCCGGAAGCCGGGGAGTTGATCCAGGCGGCGGCGCTGGCGATCCACCACAGAATGACCGCGGAGGAGCTGGCGGAGCAGCTCTTCCCGTACCTGACCATGGTCGAGGGGCTGAAGCTTGCCGCGCAGGCGTTTCGCCAGGACGTAAAGCAGTTGTCCTGCTGCGCCGGCTAAAGTTGGGGAAGATGAGCGCGAATCCGTCCGAACGACAGTGCTTCACCGGCTAGCTGTGGGCGGCACTGGCCGTGATGACCTGCCCTTGCCATTTGCCGATCCTGGCCCTTGCTTTGGCGGGAACGACCTTTGGTGCATTTCTCTGGGATCACGAGGGGATCGCCGCACTCGGATTGAGCGGCCTCTTTCTGCTCTGCGTGCTGCAGGCATGGCGAGCGTTCCGCAGAGGATCGTAATCTCTCCGCCGGTGGGGAACGGCGACAGGCGAAGAGTCAATCTTTTGGTTTGACCCTAAGCCTGCAAAGGTTTATGGGAAAAGTGAGGTTATGACGATGCTGACGTTAGTAGGCAAGCTAGCAACCTCCTAGGGAGGTGCTGGTTCGGTAGCGTCGGCGTCCAGATCGACTTCCCGTTTCTCCCTCTTCTCTGAGTGGGTTTTTTGTTTATGGAACAGGCCAATGTCCCCGTGAAGGAACCGGAGGTATCCATGCGGCACACCATCTCGGTGCTGGTGGCGAACCGGTTCGGCGTGCTGACCCGAGTCGCGGGCTTATTTAGTGGACGGGGATATAATATCGACACCTTGAATGTCGGTCCGACACACGATGAGAAGGTTTCGCGAATGACGATCGTCGTCAAAGGGGACGACAAGGTTTTGGATCAGGTTACCCGACAGCTCAATAAGCTGGTGGATGTGATCGCGGTGCAGGATTTTCGAGAGGGCGAATACATCGATCGTCAACTGATCCTGGTCAAGGTCAAAAGCACCGAGCGCTCTCGGGCCGAGCTCATGCAGATTTGTGACATCTTTCGCGCGAAGATCGTGAACGTGGAGCCTGGGGATTTAACCATTGAGATCACCGGTGACCAGAGCAAGGTGGAGAAGTTTCTTTACCTGATGGGGGCGTTCGGGATTCTGGACATCTCCCGAACGGGCAAGATTGCTCTGCCGCGGCAAGGAAAATACGACGGGGGGGCTTAGGAATTTTATGGCTGCACAGATCTATACGGAAAAAGAGGCGAGTCTCGCGCCGTTGCAGGGGCGAGTGTTTGGGGTCATTGGGTTCGGATCGCAGGGCCACGCGCATGCGCTCAATCTGCGCGACTCCGGAGTCGAGGTCATCGTGGGTCTTCCGGAGAAGAGCCGTTCAGTGGGTGTTGCGCAGGAACTGGGTTTCGCGGTCCAGCGGAGCGCAGAGGTGGCAGCGAGAGCTGACGTGCTCTTCCTCGCGACGCCCGATCTCGTGATTCCCCATTTATTCGCGACCGAGATCGCTCCGCATCTCCGCCCAGGGCAGACGCTGGGCTTTGCTCACGGTTTTGCTGTCCACTACCGGACGATTGCTCCGCCGGAAAACGTGGATGTCATTCTGGTTGCTCCCAAGGGTCCCGGCCACTTGGTGCGCCGGGAGTTCACCTTGGGGAGAGGGGTTCCCGCCCTGGTTGCCGTCGGCCAGAACCCCTCCGGGAACGCGTTGGCAACTGGACTCGCTTGGGCCGCCGGCATCGGAGCGACGCGAGCCGGGGTGATCGAGACGACCTTCCGTGAGGAGACGGAGACCGATCTCTTCGGGGAGCAGGCGGTGCTCTGCGGCGGAGTCACGGCGCTGGTGCAGGCGGGCTTTGAAACCCTGGTCAACGCCGGATACCAGCCGGAAATGGCCTACTTCGAATGCCTCCACGAGTTGAAGCTGATCGTGGACCTGATGCAGGAAGCGGGGATCTCGGGAATGCGTTTCTCGATCTCCGAGACCGCGAAGTGGGGCGATGTCACGGTCGGTCCGCAAATCATCGACGAGCATGTGCGCGAAACGATGCGGAAGGTCCTAGGCCGCATCCAGGACGGAAGCTTCGCGCGGGAATGGATCGCAGAGACCGAAGGCGGGAAGAAGCGTTATAAGGAACTGTTGCAACAAGGGGCGGATCATCCGATCGAAAAGGTGGGCGCGCGAATGCGCTCCCTCATGCCGTGGTTGAAAAAGCGGGATGTCTCGGGAGCACAGGCGGCCTTCGAGGCGGGTGGCGGAAAGCCGATCTAGATGAAATCTTCCAATCGAGTGATCGTCTTCGACACGACATTGCGGGATGGAGAGCAGTGTCCCGGAGCAAGCATGGCGCCTCGGCAGAAGCTCGAGGTCGCGCGGCAGTTGGCGCGGCTGGGCGTGGATGTGATCGAGGCGGGCTTTCCGGTGATCAGCCAAGGCGACTTCGCCTCGGTTCGGGAAATCGCCGAGCAGATCGACGGGCCAAAGATCTGCGGACTGGCTCGTTGTCTTCCCGGAGATATCCAGGCGGCGGGAGAAGCGCTGCGGCCAGCCGGCAAGCGCGGTCGGATCCATGTTTTCCTGGCGACCTCTACCATTCACCGCGAGCACAAGCTGGTGAAGAGCCGGGAGGAGATTATCCGTCTCGCCGTCGAGGCGATTCGCCATGCTCGCAGCTTTGTGGAGGATGTCGAATTTTCTCCGGAGGATGCGACACGGACGGAGCCCGATTTTCTGCTTCGGATCGTGACGGAGGCCATCGCCGCAGGAGCGACGACGATCAACATCCCCGACACGGTGGGGTACACGACGCCCGGAGAGTTTGCGGAGCGGATCCGGATGCTTCGGGAAGGGGTTTCCAACCTCGGGGAAGCCGTATTGAGCGTCCATTGCCACGACGACCTCGGCTTGGCGGTCGCCAATTCTCTGGCTGCGATTCAGGCCGGAGCGCGACAGGTCGAAGGAACGATCAACGGGATCGGAGAGCGAGCGGGCAATGCCGCGCTCGAGGAGATCGTGATGGCGCTCCAGACGCGCCGTGATGTTTTCGGCGGGCTCGAAACGGGCATTCATGCCAAGGAGATCGTTCGGACCAGCCGATTGGTGGCTCGCATGTCGGGTCTCCACGTCCAACGGAACAAGGCGGTGGTCGGAGAAAACGCGTTTGCGCATAGCGCCGGCATTCATCAGGACGGGGTGCTCAAAAAGAGGGAAACCTACGAGATCATGGATCCGATGGCGATCGGGTGGGGCGAGACCGAACTGCCTCTGACCAAGCATAGCGGAAGGGCCGCTTTGGAAAAGAGGCTCATCGCCCTTGGGTTCGGGCTGAGCCGGGAGGAGATCGAAGCGCTTTTCGGGAAATTCAAGGAGATCGGAGACAAGAAGAAATTTGTCTACGACGATGATCTGGTCGCGCTCGCTGAAGGA
Source organism: Methylacidimicrobium tartarophylax (assembly GCF_902143375.2). Lineage (GTDB taxonomy): Bacteria > Verrucomicrobiota > Verrucomicrobiia > Methylacidiphilales > Methylacidiphilaceae > Methylacidimicrobium > Methylacidimicrobium tartarophylax. The sequence continues at coordinate 134,253 of NZ_CABFVA020000065.1, forward strand.
CAGATCACGCGGATCCAGGAGACCTTCGAGCTCGTCTACTGGACCGTCTCGACGGCGTTCCACGGAGTTCCCACCGCCGCAGTCCGCTTGCGCAAGGGAGACGAGGTCTTGACCGACGCTGGTGTCGGCGGTGGCTCGGTAGACGCAGCGATGAAGGCGATCGATCGGATCAGCGGACGGCACGGACACCTGGTCGAGTATAGCGTGGAAGCGGTTACCGAGGGAAAGGATGCGATCGGCGAGGTGACCGTACGGGTCGACTTCGGCGAAGGGAGGCTCCTCACCGGGAAAGCGGCGTCGACCGACGTAGTCGAGGCGAGTGTCCGGGCCTATCTCAATGCGGTCAACCGCTCCTTTCTCTCCCGGGGTGACGCTCCGACGAAGGCACAGACTGCCTCGTCCCGGGGAGGCGACGTCGATCCAAAGACAAGCGTGCCGATCGCGGCCGCTCCTTAGCCTGCCTAGTCCCCAGCGTTCTCCTGCGGTTTGCGAACTGGACCCGGCTGCTTCGTTGGGACTGGCGTTTTGGCTCTCTTCGCAGGTTGTCGTCAACCAGCTTCGGAGGAAAACCTGCGCTCCGGCCTTGCCTCTAAGTCCATCGCGGCCGGCGCCTCCCAACTTCGTGAGAGATGCAGGCTAAAAAAGAGGCACGGAAGGGGAGATGGGGGAAGGAGGGGGAGGCTCCGGCAGCATAAGAGTAAGAAGCTCGTGGAAGGTCACGAAGACCATCAGAAACAGATACCCGATCACAATGATCAGGATCAGGCTCATCGTCAGGTCTCTGCGGTGGTGAGCGCGAAGCGGATCGTGGGATTCGCCGATTTCTGGCGGCCTTACGCGGTGTAATTTCGCCACCATATTACCATTAATGCACCGTCCTGACTTAATTGCAAAGACATTTAACGGTGCATAAGCGGAGTTTTCCGGGACCGACGAGGCGGCGGCTATCCCGTATTTCGCAGCCCGGCGCTAATCCCGTTCACCGTCAGTTGGATCACCCGGCGCAGAGCATGCTCCTCTTCGTCGTGTCCCGCCTCGAGTGAGCGAAGGCGGCGGATCATCTCGACTTGGATATAATTGAGCGGATCGACGTAGGGATTCCGCAGCCGGATCGAACGCTGCAGCACCGGTTCGCGATCGAGCAAGGTGGCGACCTGGGAGATCGCCAGTACGGAAGAGACGGAACGGTCGTATTCGGCCCGAATCTTCGAAAAGACTCGCTCGCGGATTTCCGAATCGCGCACCAGCGATGCGTAGCGAGCGGCAATGCTCATGTCCGCCTTGGCTAGGGATTGCTGCGCATTGTCCAAGGTGGTGCGAAAGAAAGGCCATTCCTCATACATTTCGCGAAGCAGCCCGAGCGCCTCGGAGGAGCGCTCGCAAAAGGAGGCCAAGGCGCCCATGCCATACCATGCGGGCAAGACAAAGCGGCTCTGAATCCAAGAGAAAACCCATGGAATGGCCCGCAGCTCTTCGAGGCTGTCGATACGGGAGCGAACGGCGGGCCGGGAGCCGAGGTTGAGTTGACGCAGTTCGTCGATCGGAGTCGCCTCCCGCCAAAATTGCAGAAAATCGGGATCCTCGCGTATGAGCCCGTGATAAAAGAGCACGCTTTGCGCCGCGATCTCGTCCATCGCGTCGACCCAACGAGCGGGGATAGGCGACGGGGCCCGAGAGGCATGGGTTCCGACCAGAGCTCCGTAGGAGATCTGCTGGAGGATGCGAAAGGCGATGTCCGGATCGTGGTAGCGCGTGGAGAGCACTTCGCCTTGTTCGGTGATGCGAACCTTGCCTTCAATGAGCCCGCACGGCTGAGCAAGAATGGCTTGCGCCGCCGGCCCTCCTCCTCGGGCGATCGTGCCCCCGCGACCGTGAAAGAGTGCGGGGATCACTCCATGTTGGTGGCAAACTTCGATGATGGCATCCTGCGCCTTGTAGAGCGCCCAGCTCGCGGCGAGATATCCGCAGTCCTTGTTGCTGTCGGAATAGCCCAACATCACGATCTGCTCGTTCCCCTGCTGCTCGAGGTGCAACCGATAAGCCGGATGGGTAAACAGGTTCCGGAGGATCGCGGGGGCCGCGGCGAGATCATCCAGAGTCTCCACTAGAGGCGCGATGGCGAGATCGACCTGTGCGATGCGGCAGAGAAGAAGCACTTCCAGGACATCCGAGAGCTCTCGGGTCATGCTGATCACATAGGCGCCCATGCACTCTTTCCCGTAGAGTGCCCGAGCCCGCGAGACGGTGAAAAGGGCGCCCAGGACATCGTGGCCTGCCCCGCGACAGCGCTCCCAGAGCGTTCGGAGGTCGGAAGGCGGAGGTCGTTGGAGGAGAGAGGAGAGAACGGCTTGCCTTTCTGCTTCGCCCAGGTGGGTGTAGCTCTCGACGCGGCCGAGGAGTGGCAAAAGCTCGTCGAGCGTTTCTTCATGAACACGGGAGTGTTGCCGGAGGTCGAGTGGTGCCGTGTGCAGGCCGAAAGTGTTGAGTTCCCGGCGGAGTCGCAGGAGGTCGCCGTCGGCCAGCAGGGGCGCGCAACCTTTCCCGAGCGTTTCGGCGATGGAGTCGAATTCGCGCGAAAGGCTGCCTAGCGTGAGATCGGGCTCCGGCAAGGGGCTGAAGAAATCGAGCAGGGCGGAGGGAAGGGTGCGGTCGCGTGCCTCGAGCACTTCCTCACCAAGCGCCGCCAACAGCAGGCGATAGGGTTCGTTCGGATAGCGGAGAGCCAGATGGCTGCGATCCAGGATGCGGTGTTCGCGTTGCGAGAACTGATCGAGCAGATGGGACGCGGACGGATCCCGCCGGGTGGAAATGGTCAAAAAACGAGAGAGTCGATTCAGCGTATCGGCGATCTTTGCCAGAGCGAGTCTGCGATGCAGAACGAGGCTTTCCGCGGTCACCTCGAAGGTGACCGATGGGTGACCGTCTCGATCTCCCCCGATCCAGGAGCCGAACGAGATCCAGTGCTGCGGCGGCCGTACGGTCGGATAGTGCCGCGACAAGGATCTTTCCATCTCTGCCTGAAGATCGGGAAGAACCTCCCAGAGCGTAGAATCGAAGAACCAGAGTCCGGTCCGAACCTCGTCCAGGACCTGCGGCCGTTCGGTGCGGTTGCGATCCGTAAGCCATAGAGAGGCGATCTCTCGCTCCAGGGTGGCAGACCAATCCGCCCTTTGGGCGGGAGCGCCTTCCTCTTGCTCACGAAGCAGTCGCGCTAGTCGGCTCAGTTTCTCGAGGATGGTGCGACGCTTGGCTTCCGTGGGGTGGGCTGTCACCACGAGGGTGATCTGAAGCTTGTCGACGATCCTCTGGATCTCTTCCGGCTCGACTCCCTTGGTCTTGAGCTCTACGAAGGCTGCCTCGATCGAGGTACGCGGGAATGCGCCGGATTCCAGCTGCCGCCGCCGGCGGCTTCGTAGCAGATGAATCCGATAATCTTCCTCAGCAAGATTCACTAGTTCGAAGTAGCTGGTGAAAGCCATGGCGATTTCATAGGCGAGCGGCGCAGAAAGTCGGCCTACCGCCTCGGCGAGGGAGTCGGAGGCGCTCGTTTCTCCCGCCCGACTCGCCTTGGCGAGGGATCGGATCTCCTCCTCGACCGAAAGCACCTCTTCTCCCTCCAGATTGGAAATCACGCGGCCCAAAGCATCTCCGAGGAGGTGGATCGCTCGGGAGAGGCGGTCGAAATCGTGGTCGGACGGCGGAGGAGTCGCTCTCATGGGACAGTAGAAATCGAAGGAGTCTACACGCTTTTTCGTCCATGCCAAACCGAAGCATTGCTTCCTCAGGCGGTTTGCGCGGAGGGCATCCAGATATGCTCAGACGTTTTCTTATGGCCGGATTCCCACAGCGAGGGGTAAGCTCTACTGCCGGTCAATAGGGAAGTGAACACACGGGGTCAGATCCTCCGCAGAAGCGGGAACGAAACGAGAGCCGAAGAGGGGCGGGCTGGTCGACCGGAAACCGAGTGGCCGGCGGACGAGGAGCGGGAGATTCGGAGCTTCCTCGCCGCTCTTCGGAACCAGAAAGGGTATTCTTCCTTCACTATTCGGAATTACGGTCAAGCCTTGCGGGAGTTTGCCGGCCGTCGGAAAGGGAAGTCCTGGTGGACGGTGGAGCCGCAGGAGTTGCGCGACTATCTTTACGAGCTCTGTCGCCGACCGGAGCTGGGAGCGGCTTCCATCCGCGTGCGGTTTGCGGCGCTTCGCTCGTTCTTTGCCCGAGCAGTCAGACAGAAACAGATGGCGGACAACCCGGCTCGCGCGATGAGGCTCCCTCGGCTGGCCCGGCGTCTGCCAATCTTCTTCACGGAGGAGCAAGTCTTGTGGTTTCTGGAGGCGCCGCGAAGAAAGTGGGCGGAACGAAACCAACGGCGATCGGTTCGCGGTCCGGCGTGGAAGGAATGGCAGATGTGGCGGGATAAGGCTTGGCTTGAGGTGCTCTATGGTGCCGGACTGCGCCTCCGAGAATTGACAGGATTGCGTCGCAAGGACTTCGACCCAGAGCAGCAGTTGGTCCGCGTGCTGGGAAAGGGCGGCAAGGAGCGCCTCTGCCCGCTGGGCCCCGCCGCCACCGAGGCGATCCTCCGGTATGGGGAGCTTTGTCCCTATCAGGCCGATGCGCTCTTTGTTTCTGGGCGGGGGAAACCTCTCTCTCCTCGCTTTATCGAATCGGCGTTTCGGCTCTATCTGACGGAATCGGGCCTGGAGGGTGAGTTTAGCCCGCACAAGCTGCGGCATAGCTTTGCCACGCACCTGCTCAATCACGGAGCCGATCTGCGGAGCGTGCAGGAACTGCTGGGTCACGCACGCCTTTCGACGACTCAGATTTATACGGGGGTGTCCACCCAGCGGTTGCAGGAAGTCTATCGAGCGGCCCATCCCCGGGCCTAGCCTACATGTCTCCCAAGCCTTTTTCCTCGGCGGGCCGAGCGTGCCCGGTTGACGCACTCTCGTGAAAGTTCCTCTGCTACGTTGGTGTTACCGGGTGACCTTCCCGGTGATTGCCGGTCTAATCAGTCCGTATTATGTCCACCGACTCTCCAAGCGGGGAAGCCCCCGAGAGGGGCTCTCCGAACGGATGGCGTTCTATGCGCCTTCGACCCGAGAGATGGTCGGCAGTGGGGTGGACCTCTGGATCCACGCTGTGAGCGTGGGAGAAGTGCTTGTGGCGCTTGCGCTGCTACGGGAGTTGAGGCGGAAGTCTCCCGAGCTCCGAGTCGCCTTGACGGTGACGACGATCACGGGACGGAGAGTGGCGATGAGCGCTGCAGATCCAGGAACCATCGTTCTCTGGAGCCCAGTCGACTTCTCCGGCGTCGTGAGGCGGGCATTCGCGCTGTTGCGTCCTCGGGCTCTGATCCTCGTGGAGACAGAGGTTTGGCCCAACTATCTCTGGGAAGCGAAGAGGCGCCGAGTTCCGGTGTTTTTACTCAACGCGCGGCTTTCGCCTCGGACGGAGCGTTGGTATCGACGCTTCCCTGAGATCTTCCGACCGATTTTGCGCGGACTTTCCTTGGTATTGGCTCAGGCTCCCGAGGACGTGGATCGCTTGATCGGAGCCGGTTTTCCGCCGGAGGCGATCTTTGTGACGGGCAATCTCAAGTACGATGTCGCCAACCTGGGGAGTGGTGGGGAGGCCCTTCCCTGCGCCTGGTGGGAGTGGTGCGGATGGCCTGTCGACGCTCTCATTTTGTTGGCGGGCAGCACGCATCCGGGCGAAGAGGAGGTCATGGTCGATCTCTATCGTGAGTCGCGGCATCGCCATCCGAAGTTGCGCCTGATTCTTGCGCCGAGACATGTGGAGAGGAGTGCGGAAATCCGGGCGCTCTGTCGGAAATCCGGATTATCCGTCGTGTCGCGCACGGAATTAGGGAAGGGCATGGTGCAGGATGTGCCTTCAGACGTGCTGCTTCTGGATACGACGGGAGAACTACGTTTCCTCTATGAGAAAGCAACCATTGTCTTTATCGGGAAGAGCCTCCGCGCCCACGGCGGGCAAAATTTTTTGGAGGCTGCTTCCGCCGGAAAGCCGATTCTCGTCGGTCCGAACATGCAGAATTTCGAAATGCTGGTTCGGGAGTTCCGGCGGGAGAGAGCCATTCTCCAAGCAGGCGATCGGGCGGAGCTAGGCGCTCTCCTAGAAGAGCTTCTCACCTCCGAGGCGATGCGATCGGAATTCGGAAAGAGAGCGCGCGCAGTCTTTTCGAAGAATGTGGGTGCCGCCGCCCGCGCAGCGGGAGACATCTTGGG
>NZ_CABFVA020000066.1 GCF_902143375.2 Methylacidimicrobium tartarophylax
CCGCCAGCCCTCCGGCAGCTCCGCCAGCCGGAGGATCCTTCCGCCGCGGAGGGCGACATCCCACTCCCGCCGCATCCACTCCTCCTCCCACCACTTTCCGGACAGGGGATAGGGTCCTTCGATCCCGCTGATCTTCCAGGCCCCTTCCGGGGTTTGCAGCTCCCTGGGTCTCCCTTTCCCGCACCGCACCGTTGCCGGAACAGGAGGACGAAAACGGCGCAGGGGAGCACCCAAGAGCGGAGGAGCCGTGGTCGAAGGGGGGGTAGGGCGAAGCAGGGGATCGAAAGGCTCCAAGAGAAAGCCCTCCGGCCTCGGATCGGGAGAAGGAAGGGGAATCCCCACTCGGCCTTCTCCCAAGAGCGACAAGAGGCGTCCCAAGGTTGCCGAAAGGCGGTCGGGATCGGGAATCACCCCTCGTTCCCAGGTCGGCTGATGCCAAGGGGGGAGGGCGGGGGCGATTCGGAGACGGAAGCCCGTCAGGGGAGAAGGGGTGCGGCAGTTCTCCAGGAAGGGATCGAGAAGCTCGAGGAGCTTTTGCGGCTCCGCGGTCGGGGCCGGCACCGAAAAGGGATATTCCCGCGCGGCCTCTCCTTCCAGGAGGAGAGTCAGCCGAAGGGAGGCGGCGGCCTTGCCCTCCCGCTCCAGCCGTTCTCCCAGAGAGAACAAGGAGGAGCGCAAGGCTTCGCGCAGGGGGGTGAGCTCCTCGATCGGCGCCTCCCACTCCCGCTCCGCCTCGAAGGGCTCCTCCGGGCGGAGAAGCTGCAGCAGCATGCCGTCTTTCCTTTGGGTCCGCTCCCAAAGGGAGAGGCCCTCCCGGCCCAGCCGCTCGGCGACCCCTTCCCGGGGAAGGGCGGCCAGTTCGGAAGGGGTCCTCACCCCCCAGAGGCGGAGGAGCGAGGAGAGTTCCGGATCGGGAGTCATCTCTTCGATCGGTAGCTCGCCCGCGATCTCCTCTGCCTTTTCGACGAGCCGGCAGGGACGGGCTACCCGGGCTGCCCAAAGGGCGAGATCGGGCGTGGGTCCGATCCCGACTTGGAGGACGAGGCCGTCGGCTTGGAAGCGTGCGGGAAGAGCCGTGGGATCGGAAGGATCAGCACCCGATCCGAACCCTTCCGGTAACCCCTTTTGGAACTTCGGGTGGCAACGGAGATCGAGGAGGCAGAGCCCGGGAGCCCGCTCCTCGACCTGCCCCGAACAGCTGCAGGCCGATTCCCGGAGGAGCCGGCAAAGCGCTTCCTCCTCCCGCCGATTCCGGGAAAGAAAGAGCAGGCGAGGGCACCGGGCTTGCCCCTGGGCGGGGCTCATTCCGGGCTCGACCCCGCCCGCCCGGGCCTCCGGATTGACTTCCCGGATCTTGGCTTTCGGTCCATCGCCTTCCACGAGGGCAGCCGGTTCCCGCCCGGGCGCGGGTTGGGGACGGAGAGCGGCTTGGAGGGGAAATTGGGGCAGAAGGAGGGCGGCAAACATGGAGTGAGCTCCCTATCCGGCGGCCGCCGCGAGGCGGGCAGGCGATCCGGGACTCCCGGAACCGGAGAGCCGCAAGGGGGCGAGCCGCAGCCGTTGCCAGAGAGCTTCCCTTGGTTCCTCCAGGCGGTCCAGGGAGAGGGAAGACTCGATCCGGTAGCGCTCCCGCGCCTCGGGAATCCAGGGGAGGGGGGTGATCAGGAGCGCTGCCGTCCCCTTCCTTTCGACCAAGCGCCCGAAGCGGTGCCAGGTCGTCGAGGGAATCCGGCGGAGTTCGGAAGGCGAAAGCCGGGAGAGGTCGATCCAGACCAGGGGAAAGCTCCCGTCCCGGAGCAGGAGGTCGGCGGCGCGGAGGATCTCCCGGAGAAGGCGGCAGCGGACCCAGAGAAGAGAGGGAGTCGGGCCGGCCAAGCCGCTCTTCGGATCGAACGAATCGGCCCCGTCGACCAGCGCCGCCGGGAGGCTGGTTCGGGCGCAAAAGCAGAGAGCGGCGGAAAGCAGGAGCCCCGCTCCCGGTCCGGGAGCGGCCAGCTCGGTAAGAGCGTGGGAGAGCACGCCCCGCCGCAGCCAGGGATCGGGACTCTCCTCCAAGAAAGAGAGCCGCTTGCCTCGCGGTCCCCGAGGGATGTCGAGGAGGCCCAATCGGCTGCTGAGTTGGACAAGCTGCGGCGGAAGCACGGAAGTAGCATATACAAATGTATTATATTGGCAAGGAAGCTTGTTGCGATCGCCCCCGTGGGCTACTACGGAAGGCAGGGGAGGATTGTATCATGCCCGAAGGCCATGTCCCAACCGCCGGCGAAGCGATCATCGATCGGGAAGGGCTGCAGGCGCTTCTCGACGCGCTGGGCGCCCGCGGCTTCTCCGTGATCGGTCCCCGGATCCGGGACGAGGCGATCGTCTACGCTCCCCTTCGAAACGTTGCCGATCTTCCCGAAGGGTGGACCGACCGGCAGGACGGGGGCCGCTACCGGCTCGAGCGGAGAGGAGATCGGGCGCTCTTCGGCTATGCGGTCGGGCCCCATTCCTGGAAGCAGTTCCTCTTTCCCCCGCGGCAGCGGCTCTGGCAGGCCCGGCGCACCGAGGCGGGCTTCGACCTCCTCGAAGAGCCTCCGCCCTCCGAGCGCTGGGCCTTCCTGGGGATTCGCGCCTGCGAGCTGCACGCCCTGGCGATCCAGGACCGGGTCTTCCTGGGGGGAAGCCACCCGGATCGTTCCTACGCGGAGCGCCGGCGGGATCTCTTTCTTGTGGCTCTCCAGTGCGGAGAGCCCTCCGGCACCTGCTTTTGCGTCTCGATGGAAACAGGCCCGAAGGCCTCTTCGGGCTTCGACTTGGCGCTCACCGAACTGCTGGGCGACGGCTCCCATCGCTTCCTGGTCGAAGTCGGGAGCAGAGCCGGCGAGGAGATTCTTGCGGCGATTCCGCACCGCTCGGCCGGCGAAGCCGACCGGCGGGAGGCCGAGGCGGTCTTGGACTCCACGGCCTCCCGGATGGGCCGCACGCTCGACACCCGCGGGATCCGGGAGCTCCTCCAGGACCATCCCGAGCATCCCCGGTGGGAGGAGGTGGCGACCCGCTGCCTCGCCTGTGCCAACTGCACGATGGTCTGCCCCACCTGCTTCTGCTCGACCGTCGAAGACCATACCGCGCTGACGGGCGAGAGCGCCGAGCGGACGCGGCTCTGGGACTCCTGCTTCAGCCTCGATTTCTCCTACCTCCACGGGGGCAGCGTCCGTAAGGAGATCCGCTCCCGCTACCGCCAGTGGATCACCCACAAGCTCTCCACCTGGTTCGACCAGTTCGGCAGCTCGGGCTGCGTCGGCTGCGGGCGCTGCATCACCTGGTGCCCGGTGGGCATCGACATCACCGAGGAGGTTCGAGCGATCCGATCCTCCCTTTTGGAGCCAACGCATGCCTGATCCCAAGGTGGTACTCGTCCGGCACCCGTTCTTCGCCGGGATCGACCCCTCCATCAGCGAGACGCTCGCCGAGTGCGCGCACGAAGTCTCCTTCCCGGCCGGCCGGTTCCTGGCGAGGGAAGGGGAGCCCGCTTCCGGCTTCCTTCTCCTCGAATGCGGCACCGTTGCGCTCGAGCTCCACCGGCCCGGCCGGATGCCCATCGTGCTCGAGACCCTCCACGAGGGCGAGCTGGTCGGCACCTCCTGGGTGATTCCGCCCTACCGCTGGAGTTGCGACGTGCGCGCCCTCGATCCGGTCCGGGCGATCGTGGTCGACGCCCGCTGCCTCCGCGGCAAATCCGAATCCGACCCCAAACTCGGCTACGAGCTCCTCAAGCGCTTCCTGCCGCTCTTCGTCCAGCGCCTGGAGGCCGTCCGGCTCCAGCTCCTCGACGTCTACGGCGAAACTCCCACCTGAGTCATGCGATCCCCCGATCCCTTCGTGCCGAGCCTCTTTCGGGTGGACCGCGTCCGGCGCGAGTCCGCCGACACCGTCACCCTCGGGCTGCTCCCCATTCAGGGCGAGATCCCCGCTTTCCGTTCCGGCCAGTTCTTCATGCTCTACGCGTTCGGGATCGGCGAAATCCCCGTCAGCGTGAGCGGGCTCTGGGGCCAAGGCCCCCTCCTTCACACCGTCCGGGCGGTCGGGCCGGTCAGCCAGGCCCTCTGCCGGCTCCGCCCGGGGGACACGCTGGGCGTTCGCGGCCCCTACGGTTCCCCCTGGCCCCTCCCGCAAGCGGAGGGAGGCGATCTTCTTCTGATCGCCGGAGGCCTCGGCCTGGCCCCCCTCCGCTCCGCCCTCCTCCCGGCCCTGGCCGAGCGGGAGCGCTATGGGCGGATCGCTCTCCTCTACGGCGCCCGCAGCCCCGCCGACCTCCTCTTCGGAGAGGAGAGGAGCGACTGGAGCAGCCGCGACGATCTCCAGGTCGAGGTGACCGTCGACCATGCTTCTCCCGCCTGGCGCGGCTCCGTCGGGGTGGTTCCCGCCCGGATCTCCCACACTCGCTTCGCGCCGGAGCGGACCCATGCCTTCGTCTGCGGACCCGAGGTGATGATGCGCTACAGCGCCGCCGCTCTTCTGGGTGCGGGAGTGCCGCCCGCGCGGATCTTCCTTTCGCTCGAGCGGAACATGAAATGCGCCTTCGCCGTCTGCGGCCGCTGCCAATTCGGATCAACCTTCATCTGCCGGGACGGACCGGTCTTTGCCTACGACCGGATCTCCCGTCTCCTTTCCCTCCGGGAACTCTGATCATGCCCGCCCGACCTCGCCTGGCCGTCTGGAAATTCGCCTCCTGCGACGGCTGTCAGCTCTCGCTCCTCGACTGCGAGGAGGAGCTGCTCTCGCTGGCGGAGGCGGTCGAGATCGGCTATTTCCTGGAAGCCTCCCGGAAGACGCTCCCGGGACCCTACGACCTGTCGCTGGTCGAAGGCTCGATCACCACCCCGGAGGATGCCGAGCGGATCCGGGAGGTGCGCCGCCTCTCTAAAAAACTCGTCACGATCGGTGCCTGCGCCACCGCGGGCGGGATCCAGGCCTTGCGCAACTTCGCCCGCATCGAGGAGTTCGTTTCGGCGGTCTATGCCTCCCCGGAGTATATCCGCACCCTGGACCGTTCGACCCCGATCGCGGCCCATGTCCCGGTCGACTTCGAGCTCCAGGGCTGCCCGGTCAACCGGCTCCAGCTCCTGGAGGTGATCTCGGCCTTCCTAACCGGCCGCACCCCGGCGATCCCCCGCTACAGCGTCTGCCTCGAATGCAAGCGGGCGGGCACTCCCTGTGTCCTGGTCGCCCGGGGGACCCCTTGCCTGGGTCCGGTCACCCATGCCGGCTGCGGGGCGATCTGCCCGGGCTATGGCCGGGGCTGCTACGGCTGCTACGGGCCGATGGAGACCCCGAATCCCCCGAGCCTCGGGCGCCGCTGGCAGGCGCTCGGCGCCTCCGAACGCGATCTCCACCGGGTCTTCCGGACCTTCAACGCGGGGGCGGAGCCCTTCCGCCGGGAAAGCGAGGCTCATGGCGGTTAGAAAGCTCACCCTCGAAGCGCTGGCCCGAGTCGAAGGCGAGGGGAGCTTGGAGCTCTCCCTCCATGAGGGGAAAGTAGAGACCGCCCGGCTCAAGATCTTCGAGCCGCCCCGCTTCTTCGAAGCCTTCCTCCGGGGCCGGGCCCTTTCCGAGGTCCCCGACATCGTAGCCCGGATCTGCGGGATCTGTCCGGTCGCCTACCAGATGAGTGCGGTCCACGCGCTGGAGCAGGGGCTCGGGATCGCCCTGGGCGGCCCCCTCCGGCTCCTCCGTCGGCTGCTCTACTGCGGGGAGTGGATCGAGAGCCATGTCCTCCACATCGTGATGCTCCATGCCCCCGATTTCCTCGGGCTCCCCGACGCGATCGCGATCTCCCGGGATCACCGCGCGGAGGTCGAGCGGGCCTTGACGCTCAAGCGGGCGGGCAACGAGATCCTCCGCCTCCTGGGCGGCCGGGAGATCCACCCGATCAACATCCGGGTCGGGGGCTTCTACCGGCTGCCGACCCCCTCCGAGCTCTCCGCGCTTCGGGACAAGCTGGAGAAGGCCGGGCAGGAGGCGGTCGCTCTCCTCCGCTGGGTCGCGACCTTCCCGATGCCCGATTGCGAGCGCGACTACGAGTTCGTCTCGCTCCGCCACCCGTCCGAATATCCGATGAACGAAGGGCGGCTGGTCTCGAGCCGGGGGCTCTCCTGCCTCCCGGAGGAGTTCGATGCCGAATTCGAGGAGAGCCATCTCCCGCACTCGACCGCCCTCTACTGCCGCCTCCGCCGGCGGGGCAGCTATCTGGCCGGCCCGTTGGCTCGGTACAACATCAACTTCGACCGCCTTTCCCCTCGGGTCCAATCCCTCGCCCGCGAGGCGGGCCTCGGGCCCTCCTGCCGGAACCCTTTCCGGAGCATCCTGGTCCGTTCGGTCGAAGTGCTCTTCGCCTGCGAGGAAGCCCTCCGGCTCCTCTCCCTCTACGAGCCGCCCGAAGCGCCGTCGGTGGCGCTCCCCGCGATCCCGGGCGAGGGCCACGCCGCGACCGAGGCCCCCCGCGGGCTGCTCTACCACCGCTACCGCTTCGACCGCGAGGGGACGATCGAGGAAGCCCGAATCGTTCCCCCCACCTCCCAGAACCAGGCCTCGATCGAGGAGGATCTCAGGCTCTGGGCCGAGCGCCACCTCTCCGAGCCCGAGGAGAGCCTCCGCGACCGGTGCGAGCAGGCGATCCGCAACTACGATCCCTGCATCTCCTGCTCGACCCACTTCCTCCGGCTTCAGATTCGCAGGCGATGAGCACCTCTTGGGGCTCCTCCGGTCCGCGATCCGTCCTCCTCGCCGGCCTGGGCAATCCCGACCGGGGCGACGACGGCTTCGGACCCGCGGTTCTCGCCCGCCTGGCGCGGCTCTCCCTTCCCGAAGCCGAGCGGATCGTCTGCGCCCGGCCGCTCGACCTGCTCGATCGCTGGCCGGGCAGGCGGCTTGCGATCGTCGTCGACGCCGCCATGGGCGAGGAGCCCGGCAGGCTCCGCCGGCTGGAGCCGCTCTGCCAAGGGCTTCCCCGGCCCACTGCCTGTTCCACCCACGGGCTGGGACTCGCCGAGGCGATCGATCTGGGCCGCTCCTTGGGGCTGCTTCCCGCGCGGCTGATCGTCTATGCGGCCGAAGGGCTCGACTTCTCTCCGGGAGCCCCGCTTTCCCCGCGGGTCGCCGCGGCGGTGGAAGAGGCGGCGGCGCGAATCGCCGCAGAGTGCCGCGGATAGGCGGGAAGGGCGGTTGCAGCCTCGAAGCCCGCGAGCGGAGTTCCTTCGCAGGCGGCCTATCCGTGCAAAGCCGGCACGCCATGCCATGAATACAAGGATGCTTCCTCGCTGGAAGGCGGACACCGTTCGCGCCCGGCTCGATCAATTTCCTGCCGTGGCTCTGCTCGGTCCCCGGCAGGTCGGGAAGACCACGCTCGCCGAGCAGATCGGCCGAGAGAGGCCGAGCGTCTACCTCGATCTCGAGAATCCGGCCGACCGGGAAAAGCTATCCGATGCCGCTTTCTACCTAGGCAGCCAGGAAGAGAAACTCGTGGTCCTCGACGAAGTCCATCGGATTTCCGAGCTCTTCCAGACGTTGCGGGGGCTCATCGATCGCGGGCGGCGCCGAGGATCCCGTGCCGGAAGGTTCCTCCTGCTTGGATCCGCCTCAATCGACCGGTTGAAACAGACGGGCGAAACCCTGGCGGGCCGCATCGCGTATGTGGAGCTGGAGCCGTTCGGCGTGCTGGAAGTCGAGTTCGGTTAACGTTCTGTTGCCATCACTTGCGCATCAGCGAAGGGAAAGTTCGGTTAGGCGAGCTTCCGTATGCGCGGTCGCTATCATGCAGATCGACCAACCGCAGGGTAGATGTAATTAGAGGAATCCAGTCCATTATGGGCGGCCTTATGTCGAGCGATGGCCCCCGCCGGGTCTAAGCGGCGTTGATTCCTGAAGTTCTCCCTGGATGCCGGTAACCTTGAGAAGGAAATCAGGGACAACTTTCTCCACGGTACTCCAGACGATTTCCAGGTTCACGGTCATATACCCGTGGATCAAGCGATTGCGCATGCCGGAAATCTCGCCCCAGGGCACATCACCGTGTTCGGTCTTCAAGTCAGCGCTGAGCTTCGAGACCGCCTCCCCGATGATTTCTAGGTTGCGGATCACAGCATCTTGAAGAAGAGCGTCCGATAGGAAATCGGCTTCGCTTTTGCCAGCCGTAAATCGCTGGATCTTGCTGATCGCCTCTTGGATATGCTCCAAGTAATCCTGGTCGCGCCGGTCCTTGCTCACAGCGGCCTAGCCTCCCTGAGTACCCGATCCCGGAACTTGGCGGGCAGATCGCCGGCCGTGAGTACGTCCACCGACACGCCCAGCTCCTGCTCGATGGCATTCTGCAGCCGAACCATATCGAGCAGAGTGGTGCCCCTAGGCACGTCCACCAGGAGGTCCACATCGCTGCCTTCGTTGTCTTCACCGTGAAGCACGGAGCCGAAGACGCGGACATTACGGGCACCGAGGCTGGCTGCGATGCGCAACGCTGAGTCGCGGTGCCCCCGCAAAGTTTCAGACGGTCTCATAAGACTCCCCGAGCTATCATGTAATCGCATTTCACTATCTATCAGCGTAATCGACAGATCAACCACGGATTCTATTTGCAGTCTTATTGCGCCAGACCGTCTGCGGCAGGGGAATCAATCACCGATTCTGGATATCCCGCTTTTCTTAGCCCATAGGTCCGGGAAGATCGTCTGAAATTGCCCAGGGGATCTCTCCGGCAACAAAACGGTCCCGATCTTGCAACGGCCCGGCTACCCAGTCACACGGCAGGGGGATCGAACATTCGATGAGAGGGTTCCGACTGGGCAGCTCAAAAGCGGTCCAGACGACCGATAATGTTCACGATCGGTTCGGGAATCTCGCCGAAGAACGGCTCCTCCCCATGCATCCTGCTTGCACCCAACAAGGCGGAATAGTGCACCCTTCTTTCGGGATCGATACTCACGGAAAGCGTCCGATGCGCAGAGCGGTGCCATTCGAAAGTGATCTGCCCATCCGGTTCCGCGCCCACTGTCGGCATCGAGCTTCCCAACGGTAGTGCCGCAAGAAAGGAGTGGGCGAGGCTATGCGTCGCGTCCGAGATCGGCTCCGCGCCGGATCCATCCCAATTCGGTTTGCGGCACTCCACGGCAATCGTGTAAAGCCGTTCTTCGACGTCTCTTCGCCCCAGGGAAACGGAATCTTGCAGATTGCTCCGACTTTCGGCCAACCGCTCCTCGATCAAGCGAGCTTCCGGGCTTACGCCACCACCAGTGCAGGTCATGGGAAGCGCTCCCTTGTCTTTTCCGTGATCCTGCCGAAGAAGAGCTTGTTTTTCAACCGGCGCATTTGCGCTAGTCTCGCCAAAACCGTCTATGCCCTCATTTTGTAGCCCCTCCGGCTTCCCACTACCCAAGCAGTCACTTCCCGTGCTCACGACAAAAAGACAGGCGCGTGTTGCCGACAGTTATGCGCGCCTCTAGTTTTTTGTGTGCCTATTGTGTACATGTGAGTAAGCGATGCGAGACGCCGCCATTAACCTACGAGCATTGCCCGAGCAGTGCGATCTGATCGACCGAGCCGCTCAGCTCCTGGGCAAGAACCGTTCGGATTTCATGCTCGAGGCCGCCTGCGACAAGGCCCAGGCCGTGCTGCTCGATCAGGTCTACTTCAACCTAGACGCCGAGAAATTTCAGCAGTTCATCGACCTGCTCGATGCGCCACCCGCGCCCAATCCGGGGGGTGAACGGCTCATGGCAGTGAAGGCTCCCTGGGCTAAGGAATGACCCCCTCGTTTTTCGGAGCAACTCGCAGGACTTCCCTCGCTTGCGACAGCCCCCGTGTCACCCTTGCCGTCCGCTGGGCGCGCTAGTAGCCTGGAGGGAGCAGGAAGGAACCGCCCATGCCGACAGCCGCTTTCGGGCCGCACACGGTCAAGGGTTGGCTCGCGACTCCCGAGGGCGAGCATTGGGAGCTCATCCATGGGAACCTCATCCTGACCGAAGAAACGGCGGACAACAGCGGTTTGGCGGGGGAAATCGAGCGGAGAATCGGAAATTATCTCGAGCAGTTTCCGCTGGGCATCGTGCGCCACGGCATCGCCTTTTCCTTTCCCGGGATCCTGGCCCCCGAGCGGGAAGAGGTGGTGCCCGACCTCTGCTACATCCCGAACGACCGGCTTGAAAAGTGGGATGGAGAGGCGAACTTCCAGGAAGGGGTTGTTCCGGCCTTTGTCATGGAGATGCTCTCGCCCTCGACCAGGGAGATCGACTGGAAGGACAAGGTCGAAATCTACCGCGAGGCGGGGATTGGAGAATACTGGATCTTCGACCGCCACGAGGAGAGTGTGCGGATTTACCGCTTCGGTGAAAACCGGGAGAAGCCGGTCGCGATCATGAGCTTTGAGGATTCGATCCCTACTCCGCTTTTACCGGGCTTCTCCTTGGAGATGCCGAGGATTCGGCAGGCCCTGACGATCGGAATGCAACGCTCGCGGACCCGCTAGCGGTTGCCTCTCCTCCGGCGGCGGATCGAGAAACCTGGCTGTCTCCCCTTCAAGACACTACTCCTCCCTCTCTCCCGTCGCCTGCCGATCGCTTGCGATCCCCAAACCCGGAATCTTCCCATACCCCACGAACCGGCTGCTGCCCGGAGCCGCCGCCTGCCCGGGAAACTTCGGCCAGAGGTCGAAGACGCTTGCCCCCCATCGCTGCTTGCCGTGGTAGGTCCGGCCATCGCTCGATCCGACCATCACCCGCTCTCCGCTCGCCTTTTCCCGGCCCAGGTAGATCATCGAGTGGGTAATCGGCGGATCGTTCTTGGTCGCATAGGTCCCTTCCCAAAAGAGCAGATCTCCCGGCTGCAGCTCATCGAGCTCGAAGGTCTTGGGATCCCGGCTCACGACTGCCCGGAAGTTGCCCGCCTTCCGAACCCAGATGTATTGGCCGCTCGAGGTGCGGGGGACGTCCCGAATGCCACACTGCCGGAGCACAAAGTAGACGAAGCCCGAGCAGTCGATCCCGCCGACCGTGGGATCGGCGGAGCCGTACCGGTAGGTGAGGTCCATTGTGGTTAAGCGAAGCGCCTGGCGGATCACCTCCTGGACTGGCGCCGGCTGCCGGTCGAAGTCGGCGAGCTCCTCGGGCCGAAGCGAGGCGTCGGGCGCCATTCCGGCGGGGCGCTTCTCCTCCTCGGCCGCTTGCGGGGTGCCTTGCGCCCCGGCGGGACCGACCGAAAAGAGCAGGGCCAGCACGAGCGCGCACCCTTCGGCCGCGATCTTCTTCAGGACTTCCGCCGGTCGCAGCCGAGCGCCCGGCGGGGAGCGAAGGGAAGGCCCGGGCGGGTGCGGTTCCGACTTGGGCTTCACAGGCGTCCACGATAGGCTGCTGCCGGAAGGAAAGCATTCCTTTCCCAGCGGAAAAAGACCAAACCAACCCTGAATAAGGAGAACACAATGGAAAAGCGGACTCTTCTCTTGGCTTCGATGGTGCTGCTCGGCATCGGACTGGCGGCATCCCCTCTCTATTCCCAGGAGCGCCAGGCCGACAGCTCGATGCAACTCCACCACATGCACGCCGTGATCAACCATGCGGTCGAGATGGCGGCCGAAGGCTCCAATCTGGTGATGCTCGGCGAAATGCAGATGGCTCCCGGAACGGACGAGCTGGCGGCCGAGCATGGCAAAGGCGCGATTCGCGAAGCGAAGGCGCTGGTCAAAAGGGTCATGGAGAGCAAGGCGATGGCCGAGCTCCACAAGCAAGGGCAGAAAGAGAGCCGCGAAATGGCTTACACCCATAAGCTCGCGGAGGCGGCCAACGCCTACATCGATCTGCTGGCCGAGATGTACTCGATTAAATGATTCAGGTAAGATAAGGGAAGTCGGCGGCTTGCGCGCCTGTCGTCCGGTCGCTCCCCCTGAACCTCCCCATGGCTAAAGCCAGGGGGTTCTAGAGAATAGAGATCCGGCTCTCCGGGGCTCTCGCTTGCGCTACAACATCCCCGGCCTCGCCGGAACGGCTGCGAGGGCAGCCGCTTCCCTTTTTCCCCTTCGACGGACGACCGGCTCTGACGTTCCTGACGTGCGGTCGGGACAAGCCCTCCCGTCTCGCTGGTTCCTGCATCCTCGACATCGCCCGTCGCAGGAGCGGTTCCGCACCCGGCCAAGCCTTTCGGACCTGGCTGATGTCGAGGAAATCCTTCTCGGAGCATTTTGCGAGGAAGGCGCTGTAGAGATCCCGCTGCACCGGCTCGGTGCGGCCGTCGCCGAAGACGTGCATCCTCTCCGAGAGCGGCTTCTTCGCATAGTGGCCCGTTGTGTGATCAAACTGGCTCAAGCGGGTCTTCCGGGGATCGATCTCGATGAGTCCGCCGCCGGCACTCTCAGCCTTGCGGCGAATCCTCTCCACCAGCATCCCCGGAGCGCGCACCTTCACGCTCCTTCCGAAATTTCTCTGAAAGCTCCTATAGCATAGCTTCTCCCCCTTGATGGTCTTTCCTTGGGCTAATATCCGATTCGCAAGATTGCCGTGCGCGGTCTTCCGGGCTGCGGCGAGCCGCCGCTCGGTTTCTGCGAGATACCGTTGCCTGCGCTTGTAGCGTTCCGACCGGATCCACCGCTTGACGCCGCGCTTCACCCGGCCCTCGGTGTCGTAATTTCTAGGATTGGTCGCCCGGCGGGACCGATCCATGGACCGCAGGATCCGCCGCGTCTCCCTCCAGGGCTGATCGACTTCCGGACAGAGCCTTTCGAGGCCGGCATCGGTGTCCGAGACGAAGGCTAGCGTGGACGGCCCCAGGTCGTAGCCGACTACCCCCTCCCCCGC
Organism: Methylacidimicrobium tartarophylax; assembly: GCF_902143375.2. Lineage (GTDB taxonomy): Bacteria > Verrucomicrobiota > Verrucomicrobiia > Methylacidiphilales > Methylacidiphilaceae > Methylacidimicrobium > Methylacidimicrobium tartarophylax. Next base: position 12,816 of record NZ_CABFVA020000066.1, read on the forward strand.
GGACCGAACCTGCGGGGCGACTCCTTCCTGGACGAGCTGCGCGTACCAGCGGGCCTTCCCACGGATGGTCCGGCGGACGATGCGCACGTGCTTGGTCCTGGCCTCCAGCGCGATCCGCTGCCAGCCGCGCTTGTCCTTCGGATCGAGCCGAAGCGGCAAGGCCAACCCCGCCCAGTAAATCGCCGGAACCGGCTCTTTCCGGAACCGGATCACGGCATCGCCCTTGCCTTCGACCGAGTGGAACCGGCTGGCCGGCTTGAATCTCGGCCGGCCCCGGACGCCGAAGGCGTATTCCTTAACGGCTTGGAAAGCCCTTCGGCTCGTGGTCTGCGTATCGTGCGAACCCAGATGATCGGCAAGGAAGCAGGCATCCCGGCACGCCTGCGCAAACTTCTGCAGCGAGAAAGAGCTAAAGCCGAAGCTCTCCCGGATCTGGCGGAAAAGAGCGGTTCGTTCCCTGTTGCTGATCCGCTTCCCGCTCCGTTCGTCCTTGACCGTTTTCGGCATCTTGCAAGCCCGTTGCCAATCCTTGGATTGCCGCATCAAGGACAACCGTCGCAGAGTCTCGCCCAAGACGGCGTTGTAGAGCCGGCGGGCGGCATTGAGGCGCGTGGAGAGGGCAACCTCGTCCGCCGCGGTCGTCCGCAGCGGAAACTCGGCGATGAAGGATGGCGTCTTGGCTCGCATCAGATACGCTTCTGGTTCTCAATGTACTGCTTAACCATCGCCAGCGGAGCTCCGCCGACGGTCGCAACGAAGTAGCTGTTGGTCCACAAAGCTGGCAACCTGCGGCGCAACTCCGGGAACTCGTGGCGGAGAATGGCTGACGTCCGTCCCTTGATCAGGCGCACGAGCCGATGAATATCATACTGAGGATCGCAGCCGACAAGCAGGTGAACGTGATCGGGCATGACCTCCATCTCGATCGGATCGGCATTCTTCTCGACAAGAAGATCGAGAATCACCTGCTTCAGCCGCCGATCGATTGGCTCCACCAACACCTTCCTCCGGTACTTCGGACACCATACGACATGGTATTTGCAGGAAAATACGACGTTCCTGTTGCTGCAATACCGCACCACCACTCTTATACACTTGTTTCCCTACCTTGCAACCCTACGCCGCTCACCCCATGGCTAAAGCCAGGGGCTTGCGCGGCGATTTTCGGTCATCGAGCGTCGCTTCCGCTCCCTGCGCTCTCTCTGCCGCCTCTTCCAGGAAGTTTCCAGCGGCTTCGAGGGGGTGACGATCCGCTCCGACCGACACCAAGGAGCCCCGAAACTGGCGATGGATCCCATCCTAGGACTCTATCCGACCGATTTGCAGCTCGAAGCCCGGAAAGGAGCGGCACTCTTCCGCTTCCGTTTCTTGGGTCAATCGCTCTCCGTGGAATGTGCCTGGGAGGCGGCTGCCGAAGTGCGGGAACTCTTGGAAGCGGCAGAGCCTCCGTCCGACGAAGAGGGGGCCGGCCCCTGTGCTGCGGTTCGGGTCTCGGGAGCGTCTTGGGAGGACCTCGGGGGAATGCCGGAGGTCGAGCGGACGATGCGGGAGCTGATCGAATATCCGCTCCGCAACCCCGAGCCCTATCGGCGCATGGGCCTGGCTCCGCCGAAGGGAATCCTGCTCGTCGGTCCTCCCGGAACGGGAAAGACGACGATCGCCAAGATCTTGGCGACTCAGCTCGATGCGCTCTTCCTTTCGGTTTCGGCAAGCGACATCAACTCGATGTGGCATGGGGAGAGCGAAAAGAACGTAGCTAGGCTCTTTGAGGATGCTCGTCGCATCGCCTCCGGCGGGTGGCTGGTCGTCCTCTTCTTCGATGAGATCGACGGTCTCTGCACGAATCGGGACGAAATGGGCGTCGAGGGCGTCATGCGCCGCACCTTCGGCGAACTCTGCCGGGAAATGGACGGTCTGCGCCAAAACACGGGGATTGCGGTGCTTGCGGCAACCAACCGGTTCGGGGATCTGGATCCCGCCCTGGTTCGGCCCGGGCGCTTCGATCGCAAGATCGAGATCGGCCTCCCCCCCGAAGCGGCTCGCGCCGCCATCCTCCGGATCCATCTGCGGAAGCTCCCCGGCAGCGATAAGCTGGCGATCGAGCCGCTGGCCGCAGCCACCGAGGGCCTTTCCGGAGCCGAGCTGGCGGCCATCTGCCAGCGGGCAGCTTTCCTGGCCATGCGCCGACATGCGGCTAAGCACGGAGTGTCCTTGGTCGACCTGCGGGGATCCTTTTTGGAAGGCCTCTTCCTTGAGCGGGAGGACCTCGTCTGCGCCGTAGAGGAGATTCGTCGGGAGAAGAATCCGGGGTCGATTCGCTAAAAAACGGGAAGGGCGGGAATCGGCGACCGGAAGGCGTGACTTCCGTCCCGTCCTTCGCGGCAAGCCCGATTCCGGAAACAAGGGGGATCTTCGAAAGCCGACCCAAGACGGCGGCGCTCGCCGGATTCCGGAGGTTGATAAGCAGCCCGGTCCAACCGCGGTTTGCGGCAGTCAAGAGGCTATCCCTGCTCGCCGCCTTCCTCGGGATGAGCGACCTCCCAATGGGAGATCCGATCGAAGATCGCCACCGCGATGCGACCGCCGGCCGCCTTCACGGCTTCCCATTTGTGCCAGCGCGAATCGAGTCCCTTGTATTCGGAAACGCAATCATCAAGTTGACGGATATTATCCATAGGTGTAACACCCTCAACATGAGTCGCCGGCGATGTCTCTCCGTGAGTTTAACGAGATGTTTCCCGACGAGAATGCGGCGCGGGCGTGGTTCGAGAAGGCGCGCTGGCCGAATGGTCCCGTGTGCCCCCCAGTGTGGGCTTGTCGGGAGGGCATGGTGGATTTCCTCCAAGAAGTTCTGGTGCTGCTCGAGCTGCAACGAGCATTTCTCGGTGACGGCGGGCACGCCGATGCATCGCACCCACCTCTCTCTGCTCACATGGGCACAGGCCATCTATCGGATCGTGGCGTTCAGCAAGGGCAACTCGGACAGCAAACTGAGCGAGATGCTGGGCATCTCGTACCCGAGTGCATGGTATCTGGGGCATCGGGTGCGGGCGATGATGGCCGAAGCCAATCCCCTTCTTGCCGGTGTTGTGGAGTTGGATGAGATGTATGCGGGTGCGCCGTCCCGGAAACGGGCGAAATCATCCCGCGCTTCCGAGGAGTGCCAGACGCCGCCCGCCAACCCGAAGGGCCGGGGGACCAAGCGCTCGCTGCTCCGGATCGCCGCCGAGCGTGGCGGGAAGGTTGCCGCACGGGTCATCCCGACCCACGGCAAGGCCCCCATCGCGGAGGCCCTCGAAGGCAAGCTCGCCCCGGATGCGGTGGTCATGACAGACGGACGGCCGGCCTACAAACCCCTCGGCACCGAACGCACCCATCTGTACGTAATCCACTCCGACCGGGAGTATGCCCGCATCGACGCGGCCACCGGCCATCGGGGCCACGTCAACCGGGTCGAATCCTTCAACAGTTTCCTGCGCCGTGCGGTCCTCGGAGTCTGGCACCAGATCCGCGCGAAGCATCTCGGGCGCTACGCCGCTGAAACCGCCTTCCGATGGAACCGGAAGACCCAGTCCACAGTAGCCCGGATGGCAGAGCGGGTCCGGGACGGCGAAGGCCGTCTGCTCTGCTACGTCTTGCTGACGGCCAAGACCACCGCATGAAGAAAAAGCCCGAACACCCGCCGGTTCTGCGTACCGACCTGCTGCCCTCCAACCTGACGGCGGGCAAGCGGGCCAAGGTCCTGGATCTGCTGGCGGCCTATCGCCGAGGGGCTGTGCTGCTCGGCCGCGAGCAATGGCGGCTGTTTTTCGAGACGGGCAGGTTCGACAAGATCCACGATGTGGACAAGAAGACCTTTGCTGCCGTGATGGGAGCGGCGAACCGGGTCCAGATGTGCCGTTACCAGGTCGTCGGCCAGCTGAAGGGATGGGTGAGCAACCGGGCGAACGAGTTCCGCGATGTGGTGAACCGCAGCAGTCTGCCACCCGAAACCAAGCACAGGCTCCATGTCCTAAACCGCATGGGAGCATGGTTCGTCCGTGCGGATGTGGCGATGCGCGAGACGGGCGAGGTTATCCCTCGGGAAGTTAGGCGGCTGGCCCGGTCCATCATGCGGCATCTGATGAGTCGCCACCGACGGCCGGATCTTTCGCGGATCTCCCTGCGGCTCGACCACAGGGCGGCCTCTCTGGCCGCGCCGGTGAAGGCGACGCAAGGTGGCAGGGTGCGCTGGTGGCTGAAGCTATCCACGATGGAACCGGGCAAGAGGATCGCCATCCCGCTGCTGGACTACGAATATCACGCGCGTCGGGCGGGCCGCACAATCGACGGCATACAAATCCATTGCGACCGCGAGGGGCGGCTGAATTTCGGCGTCGTGACGGACATCGGGGAGGCTTGTGCCAGGAGTCGCGCCGAATACGACGGTCGGGGCGTCCTTGCGTTGGATTTCGGCCTATCCACCCTCTTGGCCACATCCGAAGGCCAGCTGCTCGGGCGGGACTGGCTCAAGCGGCTGCGCCGCTACGACGCCCTGCTGACGATGATTGCCGCCAGCCAGCAGCGGGCAGGGAAGAAGCCGCGCCGGAGCCGGCGGTACCGGGCCTTCGTCGAGGATCTCCGCGGATTTCTCCGTACCGAGATCGGCCGCGTCCTCAACAAGCTGGTGGCCGACGGCCGGCCGGAGGAGCTGGTTCTCGAACGGCTCGACTTCTGTCATCCGGACCTGTCCCGCCGGATGAACTCCCTTTTGCACCGCTGCGGACGGGCAGTCCTGCGGTCGAAACTAGCCGACCTGGCGGACCGGTTCGGAGTGGCGGCCGTCGAGGTCAATGCCGCCTACACGAGCCAGACCTGCTCTTCCTGCGGCTACGTGGACCGGCGGAACCGGGCCGGCCGAAGCCGGTTCCGCTGCCTATGGTGCGGGAAAGAATTGCATGCCGACCTCAATGCCGCATCGAACATCGGGGCGCGCCGTGCGCGTCCCATTGGTTCGGTGTTCGTGGGGAAGGCGGCGGTCCTTGCCGAACTCGTGCGCGAGTTCGGGGAGCGACGGATGCGGGCCTATGGCCCGCGTCGAACCGGGAGCAGGGGTGCCCCCGTCGACCCACGCGAGACGAATCCCTACTTCGGCGGGATGCCGTCGAGCGTGGTGAGGTCATCCGGACGCCGCAAGGCGTCCAGGAAATCAGTATCGGCTCCAGCCCCAGCGGCTGCATGAGCCAACTTGATAGTACCCACGCTGGTGGTTCAGATGGCGATGAATCATGGCCCCGCAGAGAACGTTTCTGCCTCCGGCGGAATCTTATGCGATCGCCGGCTCTCCGCAAGGAAAGCCGGAGCGGGAATCCGAACCCGCCCAATCGCAAAAGAGCTATCCCGTCCCGTCGTTCCCCAGGTCTTCCTCCAGCAGCTCCGGCTCCTGCAAGAGGCGGGCCGACTGGTCGATCGGCTCCGGCGTCTCGATGACCGCTCCTTCCGGGGCCGCCTGGAGGCCCGTGAAGCGCCTCGCCGTCACCAGCACCCGCGATTCGAGAGTGGCCGTTGCCTTGTTGTAGGCCTTGATCGCCTGCTCCATCCCCTTGCCGACCCCGGCCCAATGGTCGGCCAGGGTGGTGATCCGCTTGTAGAGGGTCCGGCCCAGCTCGCTGATCGCCCGGGCGTTTTCGGTGAGCGCTTCCTGTTGCCAGCCGTAGGCGACCGCTTGCAAAAGGGCGATCAAGGTCGTCGGCGTGGCCGGGATCACCCGCTTCCCGACCCCGTAGTCGAGGAGCCCCGGGTCCTGCTGGAGGGCCGCCGAGAAGAACATCTCCCCCGGCAGGAAGAGGACGACGAACTCCGGCGTCGGCGCGAACTGCTCCCAGTAAGCCTTCTTGCTCAGATTGGCGATATGCTCCCGGACCTGCCGGGCATGGTCGGCCAGCCGGGCGATCCTCGCCGGCTCGTCGGACGCCTCGACCGCTTCCAGGTAGGCGGCGATCGGCGCCTTCGCATCGATGACGATCTGCTTTCCCCCGGGCAGCCGGATGATCAGGTCCGGCCGCAGCCGGCCCTCTTCCCCCTCCACGCTCGTCTGCTCGAGGAAGTCGCAGCGCTCGACCATCCCCGCCATCTCGACGACCCGCCGGAGCTGCATCTCCCCCCACCGCCCGCGCGCCACCGGCTGCCGGAGGGCCTTGACCAGGTTGGCGGTCTCGCTGCGAAGCTGGGGCAGGTGGGTCTCCACCAGCGCCTTGAGCTGCTCGTGAAGCGCGCTGTAGGCCCCGATCCGGTTCCGCTCGATCTCTCCCAGCTTCCCGTCGACCTTCTGGAGCGATTCGCGGATCGGCTGCGTCAAGGCCTCCACCGCCGTCTTCCGGGCCTCGAGTTCGGCCTTCGCCCCTTCCTGGAACTGGGCGAAGTTTTCCCGGGCGAGCGTCAGGAAAGCCTCGTTGTTCTGCCGGAGCGCTTCCGCGGAAAGCCCGCGGAATGCCTCTCCGAGCTTGGCCCGAGCCTCCTCCAGGATTTGGAGCTTTTCCTGGGCTGCTTTTTCCGTTTGGGAAAGCCGGCTTTGCAGCTCGGCAACCCGCATCCGAGCTTCCCCGAGCTCACCCCGGCTTTCCTGAAGCTCGGCTTCCAAGCCGGGAAGGCGGCTCGCCTTCGCCTCCGCCGCCGCCCGCCGTTCGGTCTCCTCTCGCAGGGCGGCCGTGGCTTCCTCCCCGGCCCGCCGACTCTCCGCAAGCTCTGCTTCCCATCGGCCGCGGCTGCTCTCCCATTCCCCGAGCTTGGCGCGCAGCGCGGCCCCGCTCCCCCGTCCCAAAAGCCAGACGACCGCCGCCCCGACCGCCGCCCCGAGCAGCCCAATTCCCAAGCTTTCCATTCTCTTTTGCCCTTTCCGAGAAGAGGGTTCCTGCTCTGCCGCAGCCGGTCAACGGAAAACTCGCGAAGGAATTGCCCTCTGGGGAGACCGCCACTCCATCCCCTTTTGCTTCTCGCCGCTTTCTCCCCGTCGCCGGCGCCTGCACTAGGCGGGTGTCGCTGGCCCCGGTCGCTTCACTTGCTTGCGACACGGCTGCGGCGGTCCGTTGCCCTTCCCGACCTTTGCGGCTACAGTCGAGCCGTGAGCATTCCGATCCGGTCCAGCGACGAGCTCCTTGCCGCGCTCCGGGAGCATCCGGAGTGGAGGGAGGCGATCCGCCGGGAAATCCTCACCGGGGAGCTGCTCGGGCTTCCGGCCAAGCTCGAAAAGGCCGAGCTCGAACGGAGGGAGGATTCCCGGGAGATCCGGGAGTCGATGCAGGGGCTAGCCGAAACAACCCGGGCGCTGGCGCAACAGCAGGAAAAGACCGAGGACACGCTTCAGTCCTTCATGGACTCCACGGAAAGGCGGTTTATCGCGGTCGAGAACCTGCTGACCGGCATGAGTATCAAGCTGGACGAGCTGGACGGGAAGGTGACGCAGCGCGATGCCGTGGAGAAGCTGGATAACTATCTGCACAAGCAGATCGATCCGCTCGAGGTTCTGGCGCGGCTGCTGCTCAGCCGCATGTTCGCCGCCGCCCGCGGAGCTGGCGCGATCACCGAAGAAGAGCGCGATCAACTGGGCGATGCCGATGCTCTCGCGGTAGGAGAGGACAAGAAGACCGGCGAGCTTGCATGCGCCGCGGCGGAGGTCTCGACGACGGTGAACGTGGACGATGTGGAAAGAGCCGGCCTCCGCTCGGAGCTCTTTCTCAAGGCGCTGAGAGCGGCGGTGGAGGCCAAGCCCAAGCAGTGGGAGAAGCTCCTGCCTCGCCTCCCCGCTAAATCTTACGCCCTGGTGATCGGGCGGCGGATCACCGAGGAGGCGCGCCGGGAAGCGGAACGGCGGGGCGTCCTCTTCGCGAACTACCGCAACGGCCAGCCTGCATGTCTCACAAAGTTCGTACCCGAGGCGCGGCGGATGGGCCTGGATGCAAGGCGCAACGAAGCAGGCAGGTCCATTTCGCAAGCCGCAGGAGATCGCTTGTGAGATATGCAGGCTAGGACCGGCAGGCGCGGTGAGGGCCTGGGGCCGGCGGGCGCCTTCCCGCCTGAGAGGAGCCCCGGGCGGTATAATAAGAAGCTTTAGATACCTTAAGGCAATAAAGCCAACGGCTGCGGATTGGGCTTGCCCATGCCCCTTTAGTCTTGGTACAAGCCTGAGCGGAAGTAAGAGGGCGGCCGGTAACAGGGCAGGCCGTTGGAGACGTTGCGCCGGTTTGGCCGCAAGGCCAATGTCCGTGACTTATTTTTACAGGTCACAAAAGAGGAGTCTGGCGTTTCCGAGAGCGGAGCGGCCAAGGGCGGCAGCTTCTCCTCAAACATTCGGACTCGTGGGGATCCGGCGGCCATGACCTCCCCCAATCTGCCTCTGATCGCGGGAAGGGGAGCGGCCCGGGAAGTCTGGACGGGCAGCCAGGGCCATCGTCGGGACCTCCTGGCAATCGTGGTCGACAGCGCCTGCATCCTTGCCGCCGGGGTCGTGGTCTTTTGGCTGCGCAGCTCTTTTGAAGGCGAAGCGGTCACCTGGGCGCGAAGCTACCGCCACCTCGGCTTCCTCTTGCTCTATCTGGCCTTGGTCCTCCTCTTCCTTCAGCGAGAAGGGGTCTATACGCTCGCCTGGGCCAGGGGCGAGAGCCGGGAGCTCTGGGCGGTCGCCAAAGGCGTCTTGCAAGGGACGGTTCTGCTCATGGTGGTCTTCTATCTGGCGCGGATGCCGATCAGCCGCCTCATGGTCCTCTGGCTCTGCGGGATTTCCCTGGTTGCCTTGCCTGCCTGGCGGGTCTTGTTCTGGAATCTTGCCCGGCGGGATGTCGACGCGGGCAACGGTTGGCGCCACGTGCTCATCGTCGGAGCCGATGCCCGCGGACGGGAGCTTGCGGGCGCTCTTTCGGCTTCCTCCCACCTGGGCGTCTTCGTCAGAGGCTTCCTGGATGATGGCGAGCCCGGCGAAGGAGTGCTCGGCCGAATCGCCGATCTCCCCCGGGTCCTCGATCGCTACCTCGTCGACGAGGTCTTCATCGCCAGCCGCTTGGACAGAGCAGAGTGGGAGACCGTGCTGACCGAAATTCGTCAGCGGCGCAAGAATGTCTGGCTCCTACCTATGCCCCCGGTGGAAGGCATGACCACCAAGCCCGACTGGCGTGCGCTCGAGCTGGTCGGCGGCCGGCCGATCGTTCCCCTCCATTGGGAGCCGGTTCCCGTGCTCTATCTCCTCCTCAAGCGGGGCATCGACTTCGTGGGTGCGCTTACCGGTCTCCTCCTGCTCTCCCCCTTCCTGCTCGGTCTCGCGATCGCGATCAAGCTCCAGGATGGTGGACCCGTCTTCTACCGTTCGACCCGGATCGGGCGCAAAGGCCGATCCTTTTCCTGCTGGAAGTTTCGCACGATGGTTCCGGACGCCGAGGCTAGGAAGGCCGATCTGGTCGATCGCAACGAGCGCCAGGGCCCGATGTTCAAGGTGGCCGACGATCCGCGGATCACCCCCATCGGGCGCACACTTCGCAAGTACAGCCTGGATGAATTCCCGCAGCTCTGGAATGTGCTCAAAGGTGAGATGAGCCTCGTGGGTCCCCGGCCTCCGACCCCGGACGAGGTCGAGCGCTACGAGGGACTGAGCGTCGGCTATTACCGAAGGCTCGACGCGAAGCCGGGGATGACGAGCCTCTGGGCCGTCGAAGCCCGGAGCGATCCCCGCTTCGAGCGGGCGGTCGAGCTCGACCGCTACTACATCGAGCACTGGAGTCCCTGGCTCGATTTGCAGATCCTTTTCCGGACGATTCCCGCGGTCTTCGGCGGAAAGGGGAAGTAATCGCTTCCCAGGGGGGCAAACGTTTGGACAACAAAAGCGTTGACGCAAGTAAGAAATGTAGTAAAAGATCCTGAGTATTAGGGTACCAGGGGAGAAACATAGCCAGAAACAACGGGGAGGAACGATGAACTATAGGAAAGAGGATTCGGTGGGACGGCTTCGTTCGAAGAAGCTGTCTCGATTCTGGACGGCAACGTCCTTGGCAGGCACGGCGGCGATCCTGATGGCGACCGCCCCGCTTTCGCCCGCGCTCTGGGCGGCATCGGTGGCGGCTGCCTCCGTGGGCAACGTTACTGGTGCGGGAATTTTGGCCCAAAACGGGATCCATCTTCCGCTCAGAAGTGGCAACATGCCGGTGGCGAACGGCGCTCGGATCGAGACCCAAGACGGCTCCGCCCGGGTCGATCTCTTGAGCGGCGGCTCGCTCGTGCTTGGGCCCTACGGGTCGATGGTCCTCCAGAAAACCGGGACGGGTGTCGTAGCCAAGGTGGAGTCGGGAATCGTTCACTTCCGTCTGCCCGCCGGCTCGCGCCTCGCCTTCGAGAGTGAGAAGTTCCATGCCACTTCGACCGGAAAGGAGCTTCGCGAAGGAGAGATCCTTCTGGGCGCTTATGGCAACACGGCGATCTACATGACCAAGGGGACCCTGCCGGTCAAGGATCTGGCCAGCCACAAGGTGACGCTTGCCACCGCCGGGAATCCGGTCGATGTGGGGACCGGGGCCGTCGCGAAGATCAAGCGTACCCAAGCGCCGGCGGGCCTCGAAGAAGGGGATACAACCCTTCCCTCCGGAGCAAAGCCGATCTACGGCATGAACGGCCAGTCGCTCGGATATGTGCCGCAGGAAGGCGGCTTCGCTTATCAGAAAGGGGTCGTGCCGCCGATTAACAAGACGTTCACCACGTCCGACATCCCGGCCGATGCGAATCAGCCGGAGGGAGCGACCGCAGGTTTCGCCAAAAACGGAAGCTACAAGGGCTATCTGTATAAGAATGTCTGGTACCCGTACAGCCGTGATAAGGGTGGTGCGGGATTGCCCTGGTGGGTCTGGGTCGCAACCCTGGCAGCCGTGGGTGCCGGCGTTGGCGCTGCAGCGGCCTTTACGACCACGCCCTCGACAGCTGTTCCGGTGACGTCGACGAGCCCATAAGGGCGCGAACGGGTGTGGAGGTTAGATCCACACGGTTTACTCCTGCCTTACCGCATGAAGAGCCGCTTGCGCAAGTTGACCGTGCGAGCGGCTCTCTCGCGTGGAATGCTCGCCCTCGTGGCCGCGCTCGCCCTCGGAGCTTGCTCCAGCACCAAGGGGCCGGTGCCTCCCCTGGTCACTACCTATCCGGGAGGCAGCCTCGACTCCCCGAACAGCCGGATCAATCATGTCGTCTTGGGACAGGCGACCCAGGAGCCCGACCGTAACGAGGCTCCCTTGGGGGGAGGAGACCTTCTTGAGATCCAGGTTGCCGACGTCCCGGAGCTGAAGAATCTTAAAACGCGGGTGACGCCTGCCGGGACCATCTTGTTGCCGCTCCTCGGCCAGCTCCGGGTGGAGGGGATGACGGCCGAGGAGCTTCACGAAAAGCTGCGAACGTTGCTCGCTGAAAAGTATGTGAGGAATCCCCAGGTTTCCGTCTCGGTGGCCGAGATGCGGAGCCACAAGGTCGCCGTGATGGGCCAAGTTAACAAACCCGGCCTCTACGACATGAGCACTCGCATGCGCGTTGCCGACGCCATCGGGATGGCCGGGGGCCTCAAGGATGAGGCTTCGCCCAGAGTCTACTTGTTGCGGCGCCTGCCGGAGCGGTCTTCCGCCGCGGGCAAAAAGGGAGTCGCCTCTACCGCTTCGGAAGAGGGAACGAAAACGAGTCCCGCGAGCGGGCTCGCTCCGGGCATCGTGGAAATCGACTTGCGGGAGCTGTTGGATGGGAAGGCGGATCGCGGAAATCTCCTCCTGCGTCCTGGCGATATCGTGGAAGTGCCGCGCGCGGGAATGGTCTACGTGGGCGGCGACGTCAAAAATCCAAAGGCGGTCGACATCCTGGGAGGAAAAATGACGGCGCAGCAGGCGATCATCGCCGCCGGCGGGCCGAGTCAGGTCGCGGAGATGGGCAAGGTTAGGGTCTATCGGCTGCTGCCCAACGGACAGCGGCAGGAGATCAAGCTCGACCTCAGTAAAAAGAACAGTGCGCGAATCGACTTTCCGCTTCAGAAGGACGATGTGGTGATGGTGGGGTCGAATCCCGGGCTGGTGGCCTGGAGCGTCGTGAAGGACCTCCTCTATCCGGGAATCATGGCCGCCTGGCTCCTCGGGGGCGCGTAGTCTCCTATTCCTATATGGATGAAATTCAACCAAGGCCGCGGGAAAGCCTTGGGCCTTTAGCTTCGGGAACGCCGGGTCCGGCCGAGTCTTTCGAGGAAGAGGGGGGTTGGGAGAGCGTCCGCAGCCTCCTCTCTGATGTCAACCGCTACCGGGGAGCCGCTCTCACCTTCTTTGCCAGTGTCTTCGTGTTGACGGTCGTGGCGACCTTCACGCAGAAGCCGGTCTACGAAGCGGCCGCCGTGATGAAGATCGGAACCGGGGCGGGGAACTCGATCCTCCCCTATCGGCAGGTCGGCGACGAGTCGGCCAACGCCTTCGAGTATGACACCTTTTACAAAACCGAACTTGAAATTTTGAAGAGCCGGGGGTTGGCCGCCCGCGTGTCGAGCGGCTCGATCTGGAGGAGCACCCGGACTGGTTCGGCCTCAAGCCAAGCTGGCTGCAGGCGGCCCGGAAAGCCGAGGCGGATGGGGAGGTCCACTCGTCTCCCTTAACCGGCATCCTCATGGGATCTCTCAAGGTCGAGCCGATCAGGAATACGCGGCTCGTCCGGATACGCTGCGAAAGCCGCCAGCCGATTGTCGCCGCACAGGTCGCCAACGGGTATGCCGAGTCGTTCATCAACTTCGGCCTCGACCGGAAGCTCGAGGCGAACCGCCATGCCCGGAAGTTTCTGGCGGGTCAGATGGATGCCCTGCGCAAGAAGATGGCCCAGAGCGAGGAGCGGCTCGCCGATTTCATGGCTGAGGCGGGGATCGCCCACCTCTCCCCCCAGGAAAAGGCCCCGGCCGAGAAGGAGTCAGTCCAGATTAGGGATTCGCTCTTGCGCGCCCGGCTCCTGATGCTGCAGAAGCAGATCCGGCTCGAGCGGGCGAAGGCCGCACTCGCTGACGGAAGGGCAGGCGTGCCGGAAAATCCCTACACGCTGGAAATCAAGAAGCTTCTTCTCAAGGAGGTCGCCAGGTACCAACAGATGGAGGAGACCTACAAGCCCGAGTATCCGGGCATGACGCGGCTCCACGCGGAGATCGAAGGGCTGAAGGGCGAGCTCGCCCAGGAAAAGGAGGGGAGCGTGGCCGATCTCGAGGCCGACTTCGAAGCGGCGAAGGCGAACTACGAAGGTCTTGAGCAGGAGTTCCAACACTCAATGGAAAAGGTACGCGGGGAGAGCAAGGCCTTGGCTCATTATGCCCTGCTCAAGCGGGAGGCCGACACCGACCGGGAGATGTATTCGAGCGTCATGAGGCGGATGCGGGAGACCGACATCACCTCGGCCCTCAATGCGAGCAACGTCGAGGTGGTTGAGAGCGCCGAGGTCCCGAACATGCCATCGCGTCCCAAGAAAGCCCGCAACCTGCTGCTTGGCTTTCTGGGCGGGGGAATGGGCGGAATCGGGTTGGCGATCGGCTTGGCGAAGTTTGACACTCGGCTCCGCGGGAAGGAAGAGGTCGAGCGGGCCTTGGGTCTTCCCGTCCTGGGCATGGTTCCCGACACCGAAAAGCTCCGGGCCAAAGGGATCGACGAGATCCCCGCCGACCTTCCGATGGCTCTCGCGACGCACGTGTCACCCGACTCCGCGATAAGCAACTCCTTTCGGCAGATCCGGACGCTTCTCCACTACAGCATTCCCGACGGCCGCCCCCAGGTGATGATGTTCACGAGTTCCCAGATGGGCGAAGGCAAGAGCTCGACCTGTGTGAATACGGCCACGGTCCTAGGCCAGCAGGGGACGGTCCTCCTGATCGATGCCGATCTGCGCCGGCCCTCTCTCCACAAGACGTTGGGCTTGCGTCCCCATCCCGGGCTTTCGGAGCTCTTGACCAACCAGGCACCCTTGGAACAGGCCGTCCAGGCAACCGCTCTGCCGAACGTCTGGGCGATCGGCGCAGGCCGCACCCCCTGCCACCCCGCCGACCTTCTCGGTGCGGCGGCCATGGCCTACCTCTGCCAGTGGGCCCGCTCCCACTTTGGCTACGTTCTTCTCGATTGTCCTCCCTTGACCGGCATGCCCGACGCCGCAGTCGTTGGCACCCTGGCCGACGGAGCGGTCCTAGTGATCCGGGACGGCTATGTCGACCGCTCCGAGGCCCGCCGTGTCGTCGAAACCCTTTTGGGCGTCAACACCCGGATCCTCGGCGCCGTCCTCAACCGGGTACAGACATCGGCCCGATCCTACTACGCCTATCATTACGCCTACCGGCTTCCCGAGGAGCAGAAAAGAGAGCAGTCGCTCAAGGCTCCTTCCCAGCCCTCCTGACTCCTTTGCCTGCCCCAGCGCCCTTTAGGAGACTAGGAGACCCGATGGAGCCAGCAATCGGAGAAACCAGCGAAGTTCGTGGGAGATCGCTCCAGTGGCTCGCAGCAGGTTCCCTTCTTTTCCTGGTCGCTCTCCGCCTCCTCGATTCGCAGAGCCCTAGGGAGCGCCTCCTCGTGGCACCGCTCCAGCCAGAGCGGTGGCTGGCCCTCGCCCAGAAGCGGGCGAACCAAGGAAGGCTCGAGGAGGCCAAGGCGATGCTCGCCGAATGTCGAAGGGAAGCGGGGCCGATCAGCTCGATTCGCCTGAAGACGGCATCCCTGGCAATCGAACTGGGCGAACTTCGGACGGCTTTCCGCGATCTCCGGCTTGTCTTCCGCTACGATCCTGATCTGCGCCGCCAAGCGGCCTACGTCGCGAAGGCGACCTGGGGAGAGGATGGCGGGCTTCGGCTCGTTCCGGCAAAAGACCCCCGGCTGCTCGCCGCCTACTTCGACCTGGCGTTGAAAGAGCAGTGGCTAGGCGAGGCGGGCCGTCTCTGGGCGCGAGCGGAGCGGGAAGGGAAGCCGTTCGACCCCACCCTTTGCCGCCGCTACGTGGAAGCGCTCTGGGAAGCCGATCAACTCTCCGATGCGAGAAAGGCCTGGGAGACTCTCTATCCCAGGGGAGGCATCGTCTGGAACGGGGGATTCGAGGAGGATCTGGTGGGATGGGGCTTCGGATGGCGAACCAAGCCGCAGGTCGGGGTGGGCATCCGTCGGGACCAGAAGAAGGTTTCGTCGGGGCAGAACTCCCTCCGGATCCGCCTGAGCGGTCTTGCGGTCGAAAGCGACCATGTCTTCGCCGAACAGACGGTCCTCCTCTCTCCCGGTCATCGTTACGAGTTGCACGGGAAGGGCAAGGCGGAGGAGATCACGAGCAGCTCGGGGCTGGTCCTCGAAGTCTGCGACGCACAAACCGGCGCCGTCTGGGCGACCACTCCCGTGCTAGGGGGCACGACCGACTGGACCGAGCTGGCGGCCCCGATCGATGTACCTTCGGACGGCGGCCCGGCACTCGTGCAGATCAAATGGAAAGGAACCTCCGAGTGGGAAATCCCCACCTACGGGATGGCGTGGTTCGATGAGCTGGAGATCGTCGACGCAGCACCGGAAATCGACTTCCGAGGAGCCTCGGCCGCACCCGGAATCCGCGCCCCCTAGCGCGCTCCTCCGATGGACCGACGGAATCGTCGAGGGGGGGACGCTCGGGGTCCTCGTGCTGGCTCCCTGGCTCTTCGGCTCGGTCGAACCCTGGGCGCAGGCTGCGGTCTTCTCGGCCACGGTACTCATCCTGTCGGTCTGGATGGTCCGAGCGTCCGCCACGGGCAGGCCGCTCGATCTCCCGCCGGGGTGGATTCCGGCCGTCTGCTTCCTGGTTTGGGTGGGGTTCCAGGCGATGCCTATCCCCTCGGGCCTCGTTGCGTTGCTCTCCCCGGAGCGTCTTCGGCTGGAGCAGCAAGCGGCACACCTTCTGGGAATCTCGTCCCCGAAATGGTTTGCGCTCTCAGTCGATCCTGGATTGACCCGGCGGTACCTGTGGGAATTTGGAGGAATAGGCCTGTATGCCCTTCTTCTCTGGAACGTGATCGCCAACAGAAACCAGTTCCGCCGGCTTCTTCTCGCGATCATCGCCAACGGAGCCGCCTTGACCCTCTTTGCCCTCATTCAGAGGGCCACCTGGAAAGGGGCCATCTACTGGGTGCGGCCGATTTACGCAGGCGATCCATTCGGTCCTTACGTGAATCGCACCCACATGGGAGGTCTGCTCTTGCTGATCATTCCGATGGGCCTAGGCTTCCTTTTGGCCGAAGCAACCCGCCGGCGGAATGGCGAACGCTTCGACTGGCGCATCTGGGTCCGGCTGCCTCCGGAGGAGCTCTTCGAGCGGCTCTTGCTTCCGCTCTTACTCCTCATCATGGCCGGGGGTGTGCTGACCTCGAAATCCCGGGGAGCGATGACCTCGCTTCTCCTGGCCCTCTCTCTCATGGCGCTCTGGTATGCTTCCCGCGGAAAGGAAGGGAGAAGCGGGTTTCTCGGCATTGCGGCCTTCCTGATCGCTGGTCTTGCAATGGCCCTTTGGGTCGCGGCAGACCTGTTTTTCGGGGCGACCGAGCGGCTGGTCACAGAGGCCATGGATACGAAGGAGAGCGGCCGCCTGGCGTTGTGGAGCGAAGCGCGAGATCTTTGGAGGCGGTTTCCTCTTGCGGGAAGTGGCTTGGGGACTTTTGAGCCGGCCTTCGGCCTTGTGCGAACGGTCTTTCCGGGGAACCATGCGGTTACCCATGCCGAGAGCAACTACGTCCAGCTTCTCTGCGATACGGGTGTCCTGGGACTTGGGCTGACGCTCTGGCTAATGTCGGCGCTTTTGACTGTAGGATGGCGGGCGCTGGCGCAAGCAAGACGCCATTCGCAGGAGAGGATCGTCCTTGGAGCTCTTGTTGCGGTGGTCGGTGCCTGCTTGCAAGGCGTGGCGAATTTTGATCTAAGCATCATGGCGAACTGGCTTTACGTGGCAGCGGCCGTGGTCGTCATGGGGAAAGCGGAGAGAGTGTGGATGGGTAGCAGGGACCGCGACACCCAAGAACGACAGCAGGCAGCTTATTAAAAATGGGATGGGAGGACGTGCGGAGCGAACCTCACCGATCGCAAAGTGGGCGTGGAAGGAAAGGAACCGGAGATGGCTCGAGTAGCTTTTGCAGTCTCTTGCTTTAGAAAGCGCCTAGCAGGGACGCAGGATCGAAGCTGTCCCTTTTGCGAATCTCGGCAGACAACTCTTATGGAGCGAAAGTATCTCCTATTGGAACTCCGTCGCTGCCTGAATTGTGAACTCCTGTTCCGGTACCCGAAGGATACGGATTCCGATAACGACTGCTTTTATCAAAGCGATTATGATCAAGGGGCCGTCACAGCCATGCCCAACCCGGAAGAAATCGCCCTCCTGCGCAAAACAAACTTTTCGGGTTCCCCGATGGATTTTTCTGAACGGATTATACCTATCCTTTCGAGCCTGCTGCCAAGCGGTAAGGTGCTAGATTACGGTTCGTCCTGGGGATACGGCGTCTATCAATTGATCCGCTCGGGTTATGATGCGGTCGGATGGGAGATCTCCCGGCCGAGGGCGGAGTTCGGGAGAAGGATGCTGGACGTCCCCGTAGAGTCGGATTGGTCTGCGATCGAGCAGCGGGCTCCCTTTGATTGTATTGTTTCGTCCCATGTGCTGGAGCATCTCCCGAGCCCGAAGATTGCCTTTGAGGCATTTTCAGACCTTCTTGGCCCAGGAGGCTGGGTGTTGATTCTGGTTCCGAATGGGGGAGGTAAGAATGCCAGAGAGTTAGGAGTCCGCTGGGGACCAATGATCGGGGAAAAACATTGCTCGGCCCTTACCCCTTCGTTCTTTGCAAAAAACTTGGTTACCTTCGGCTTCGAGTCTCTTCGATTTGCGAGCCGTTTCGATAGGGAAGTCGTCTCCTTGCTTCCCTGGGATGGTGATCCTCGAAGGCTCGAAGGAGATGAACTTCTTGTAGCCGCGCGAAGGAGATGATGGGTCGAATCCAAAGTATATCGCCTAGGAAAAAGCACTTGCGACGAATAGCCGATGCCTTTCCAGGCAGTGCCGAGTAGATGGAATAGGAATGCAGTCCAGTACTCTGTGAGAGCGAGGAGAGGAACTCTGGAGCGTGGCGTCGAATTCGATCGGTAACTGTCCAGTATGCGGTGGCAAGCCGTGTGAAACCATGAGCGATTGCCGGGACCTTGTCCTCAAGCTCCCCGGAAGCTGGACCTATCGGCGATGCGGCGGTTGCGGCTCCCTCTGGATGGAGCCGCTTCCTCGACCGGAAGCGATTCCTGGGTTTTATCCCGAGAACTACTATACGCACGACGCTTCGGTCTCTTCGGGCCCTATTCCCCGCCATGCGATCGGGAGGCTGCGCCTTTCGATCCAGCTGGCTATCCTCGAAGCTCGCTTCGGCTACCGGATTCCGGAGCAATGGTGGGAACGGGCGGTCGGGCGTGGCTGGGCAAAGAGCGTCCAGGCGCTCCTCCCAGGGTTTCCTGCCGGACGGATGGTGCGTTTCCTTCCTTTCCGGAAGGGAGGCAAACTGCTCGACGTGGGCAGCGGCAGCGGAGAGTTTCTTACCCGGATGCGAGAGTTGGGATGGAAGGTCGAAGGAATCGAGCCCGATGGACGGGCGGCGGGGCAATCGACCAAGCTTGGGCTTCCCGTGCGGCAGGGTGGAATCGAGGACGCAGAGCTGAGGCCAGGCTCCTATGATGCGATCACGCTCAGCCATGTCATCGAGCATCTTCTCGATCCGCGAGCGGCGCTGGAGCGTTGTATCGCCGCCCTCCGTCCCGGAGGCGTCCTGGTGAGCCTTTCTCCGAATCCGACGGGTTGGAACGCGCGGTGCCTCCGGGAAATTTGGCGGGGGTTGGAGCCTCCCCGTCATCTGATCCTGCCGAGCCCCTCGGGTTACCAGGCGATCCTGAGCGGTTTGCCCGTAAGGGCCGTGGTCAGCACGAGCCCGCTGGATATGGGTTTTTTTTGGCACTGGAGCCGGAAAAATGCGGGGTGCTCGACCAGTGAAGCGTTCGAAACCTTCTGGGCGCGTGTCATGAATTGGATCGTCGGACCCCTCCTGGTTCGACTCCGGCCGCAGGCCGGGGAGGAGATCGTCTGCATTGCCACGAAAAATGCGGGATCCCCGGAGAGTGCAGAAGGGGAGACGAAAAGGCGGGAATAGATCTCACCCATTCCTGCTTCGATTCCCTCGAGACGACTGGTGCTTTTGTTGCAATACGAATCGGCCGGTGATTTTCTGGGAGACGGAAAAGGAAGGGAGCTTGAGATGTGTCTCGTATGGGCAACCGCCGCATGGGGGATGGCGCAACGCCGCTCCCGGACATTTTTAGATGCCGACGGGAGGCGGGGAGCGGGGCGGTTTGCGACGATGCGGACGAACCGACATGGAAGCTGACCTGGAGAAACCGGAGTCGATGCCCGGAGTGGCTGCGACTGCAGAGGGAGCAGGAGCAGATGCTCTCTCATACCGAAGGCCGTCGGGCCCACACCGGATCGCCCGCAGTGCGATCGGCCTCAGCATTCTCTCGTTCTTGGGCCCGCTCTCCGGATTTCTTGTCGAGCTCGCCTTGGGATGGCGTTACGGGATCGGACCGCTGGTCGACGGGTATCGGGTAGGGCTTGTCTTTTTCCTCTTTGCTCAATCGATCGCTTGGGGCATTCTGCCCAATCTGGTAGTCCCTTTTTTTTCCGAGGTTTCTCGGGACAAACGAACCGAGGAAGCCTGGAAGGCAATTTCCGGACTTGGGTTTTTTTTTCTGGCGCTCGGCATCGGCTTTGCGGCGGCGGGGAGTCTTTTTGCCTCGTCCCTTGCACGCTGGTTCGCCCCCGGACTCGATCCGGCGGGGTTTGCGACCGCGACTTCCTTCGTGCGCTCCTTTTCTCTGGCGGTTCTCCCGCTTGCTTGGTTCGGGATCATGACCGGGCTTTTCCAATGTCATGGAATTTTCTGGGTGCAGCCATTCGCTCAAGGCCTGTACAATCTCCTCCTTCTTGGCGCGATCCTTTGGACCGGGTCGAACGGGCTGATCCTCGCCCCGATCCTTGGATGTTTCCTGATCGGCCTGCTATTTATGGGTAGACTCTTGCCTCTGGCGAAACAGGAAGGATGGCCGCTCTGGTCCGCAGGAAGGCTCTCTCTCCAGATCCTGGGTCGATTTCTTAAGAATGGCTTGCCCCTTTTTCTGACATTGGGCGCAGGCTATGCTGCCGTGATTTTCGTGACTCGGGCGACTTCCCTCCTTGCTTCGGGTTCAGTCGCCAGCTTTGGATACGCCTGGAAGGTTCTGCAACTAGGACTGATCGTTCCGGGAGCTCTCGCGACCGTTCTCTTTCCCCGAATGTCGGATGCTTGGAGTGCCAAGGAGGGGGTGGAATTCGGGCGACTCTGGCGGGAGGGATTGCGGTTGATGCTCTTTTTCTCGGCTCCAGTGGTGCTGCTTTGCACCATCTTCAGTCGGGATCTGATCTCGGTGCTTCTGGCTCGCGGCGCTTTTTCCGGTGCTGCGGTTGAAGAAACAGGTCTTGTGTTGGCCATCCTGACCTTCTCGGTTCCGGCCACGGCAGGAACGGCCTTCTTGCAAAAAGCTTTCTATTCTCGAAATGAGACCCTGTTCCCTAGTGCGGTCTCCGTGATCGGCGCAATCCTGGTGATGACCTGCTCTGAGATAACGGCACGGCGCTTCGGTCTAGCCGGCTTGGCATGGCTGACTCCCGGGATCGGTTGGATAAGCTTTCTCTGGCTAGCCGCCGCCTCGCGCAGCATCGGCGCGAACGGATGGCGCTCCTGGAGTCGTTTCGTGGCAAGCCTCCTTGTTGCGAGCGCCGTTGCGGGCTGGGTCGCTTATGGGATCAAAGAATGGCTTTGTTATAGTTCGCAGGCCGGTGCCTTGCTTCGCCTGGGAGTCGCTTCCGTACTTTCTCTGGCGACTTTTGTTCTCTTGCTCCGGATGTTGGGCCTTCCGGAGGCGACGCGTGTGCTTGCCTACGCCGGATGGCAGTTACAATCCATAAAAAGAAAAGATAGCTGCCAAAGGAATGATTGATACGATGGACGAGCGAAGGTCGGGACAGGCTCCTTGCTGAAGGGAATGGGAAGAGGGAGCGGATTTGCTATTGAGGGATGGCAAGAAACGGTGTTCTTGCCATCCGGCTTGCTCCCTTCCGAAAACTTTCCAGGACGATCAAGGAGCACCGGGATGGCGTGCTTGCTTTCCTCCAGAGCCGGGTGACCAACGATTTCATCGAGGCGAAAGGCGGCCTTATCCAGCTCGTCAAAAGGATGCCCAGAGGCTTCCGAAGCTTCCGGTAGCTGCGGATCGCCGCTTTCCTCAAAACCGGAAAACTGACGTGGGATCTTGCCGTCGTGGCCACAAAATCCAAGAAACACAACGAAAAGGCCGGATATCGTTGCCTTCGTCGCAATCCGCGTCTATTCGCTTCCGGTCATTCGATAAACAAAGATTGAGGTATGCAGAGGGGGAAAGACGGCCGGGAACGGGGAGTGATCGTGGCGCACCCGGGTACCCAGCATTCCTATTGGACTGCGAAGGCCTTGGAAGACACTGGCTTATTGGCCGAATACTATACTGGATGGTATTACAAGCCGGAATCCTTTCTAGGGCGGCTACTCCAGGTCGTGCCGCGCGTGGTTCGCGGGAGAGTCGAAAGGCAGCTGCGTCGGCGGCATCACTCGGGTCTTCCCCCGAGGCGGGTGCGATGCTTCGCGCACGGCGAAATTCTTGCTGTTGCCGCGAGCCGCCTTGGCGTGGACGGGTGGTTGGGAGATGAGATCCTGCACTGGAGAAACACTGGTTTTGATCGATGGGTCGCGAAGCGGGTTGCGACGCTTCGTCCGGCAGCGGTTGTTGCTTACAATTCGGCTGCCTTGAAGACGCTGTCTGCGGCTCGGAAGGTGGGCTCGCTTGGGATTCTGGACCAGACGATTGCGTTTCCGACGGCAGCTCAAGAACTGCTCGATCTGGAGGCTGAGTGCAATCCGGAATTTGCGGATAGCCTGCCGGTGATTCCTCGTTGGTGGATCGATCAGAACCGCGAGGAGGCCCTCCTTGCCGATCTTATCCTGACACCATCGGAATATGTGAGGGAGTCGCTGATGGAGATCGGCGTGCCCGGTGAAAAGGTCGTGGTGTTGCCCTACGGAGTGGATCTGGAACTTTTCCAACCCACAGCCAAGGCAACGGATGGGATATTTCGCGTTTGCTTCGTAGGCCAATTGAGTCAACGCAAAGGCATCAAGTACCTCTTGGAAGCGATGAAACGGCTCTGCTTGCCGAAATCGGAAGTGGTTCTAGTGGGAGGCATCGTGGGATCGGGCTTGGCGCTTCGAGGGTATGCAGACGTTTTCTCCCATGTGCCAAACGTTCCCAGAAGTGAGGTTGTTGGCTACATGCAGCGAGCAGACGTGTTCGTCTATCCTTCCCTTTGGGAAGGTTCCGCGCTGGCGATATATGAAGCGCTTGCGTGCGGCGTTCCCGTCGTCACGACACCGAATGCCGGCTCAGTCGTTCGGGACGGAATGGATGGTTTTGTCGTTCCTGCCAGAGATGTCGAGGCTCTGGCGCAGAAGATCGCTTTGCTGTACGGAGACGTGAACCTGCGAAAGTGGTTAGGGCAGAACGCTCGGAAGAGAGCGGAACAGTTCGGGTGGAACTCGTATGCAGCGAGGATCGCGGATCTTCTGCGGAAGCGGATGCCAGAACAAGAACGGAGAGGAGTTGCATCGAGGCAGCAGGATGCCCGCTCTTAAGGTCATTGTCTGCTATCTCCATTGGGGACCCTATCATCTGGCACGGGCGCGAGCGCTCCTCCAAGTGGATGGCATACAGCCTTATTTTCTGGAAGTGGCACGATATCAGACGGACCATCTTTGGCTCCGTGATCCGGAGCGCGGGGTCGCGATCGAGACATTATGGTCCGGGGCGTTGCAGGATATTCCAGCGGCCAAGGTCGTACGAAGGCTGAAAGAAGTACTGGAGAGGATTTCTCCGGACGTCGTTGTCACCTGCGGATACGGTGACCCCGTGATGCGAGCCGCTGCTGCTTGGGCTCGAAAGTCTTCTCGTGGATCGCTGCTCTGGCACGAAACAACTCGGAAGGACCGGCGTCGTTGGGCACTGAAAGAATTTGCAAAAGGAATCCTCGTCCGTCGGCTTTACCATGCGGCGCTGGTAAGTGGAAAGGCCCATCGCGAATATCTGGTAGAATTGGGAATGGACCCGGAGTGGATCATGGAGCTCGACCCCGCTGTCGACAACGCCTTCTTTCAGACTGAAACCGAGGCAGTGCGCAGAGATTTCCGAAAATGGAGGGAGCGGCTGGAATTACCCGATCGGTATTTTCTCTATGTCGGCAGGTTGGCGGCGGACAAAAACGTAGAAAGCCTGTTGCGTGCCTATGAGTTATATCGTGAGCGGACGAACGGAGAATGCGGTTTGGTGTTGGTAGGCGACGGACCCGAAAAGCCTCGTCTCTTAACGCTGGCGCAGCGGCCCGCGTTGCGGGACGTCGTCTTTGCCGGATACCGGCCCACCAGCGATCTGCCGCCCTATTATGCCATGGCTGAGTGGTTTGTCTTGCCAAGCGTGATAGAGCCCTGGGGCTTGGTCGTGAATGAGGCAATGGCCGGCGGCCTGCCGCTGCTCCTCTCTCGGAACTGCGGCTGCGCTCCCGATCTTCTGAGTGAAGAAGTGAATGGGTTTTCCTTCGCTCCGCGGGATATAGAGGCACTTGCGGAGTTGCTGTGCAAGGTAAGCGCCCTTTCGGCGACCGAGCGGGCGAGAATGGGGGCAGCCTCCAAAGCGATCATCTCCGCGTACACACCCGAGCGTTGGGCGCAGGGCCTGGTTCGCGGCGCCCGCCTTGCTATGACGCGGGCGGGGAAACTTGGCTGAGGCGGGGAAGGCGATGGAGACGACGATCGCACAGGCCGGGAGACGGATCCGCTTGACACCCGTTTGCACTAGACCAGCGATCATTGGGTGTCTAACGGCTGTGCTCGCTGCGACGTTCGTCGTTTGGCTATGGGAAGGTCTCTTTGGTGCCTCACTCGGATTGGCGCAGATCTTTGGGGGCGCGCTCGCGGCGCTCCTTGTTTTACCGGTCGCAACGGCTGCTCTTCGAGATCCCGCGCTCCTTGCGGAGCCGATCCACGTCTTTCTCGTCGGTTGCGTCTACTTCTTGGTGCTCGACATGGCCACTCTCCGTGACGTGGAAGAGTTTCCGCCTCTCTCGATTCTGCTCGGGGAGACCGCGTTCGTGGTCTTTCTTGTGCCGGCGCTTGCTCTTTGGCTATTGGTGAAAGCCCGGCGAAGCCCGCTGACTCCGATCCTGCGATGGGGGGCAGGGACGATTTCGGCCAACACGCTTTTTTGGATGGCGTTCGCGGTCTTCTCGTTGGAGGTGTTCAAACGGTTCGCGCTCGTGGGATGGAGCGTCTCTCAATTTTGGTACCTATTGTTGCAATCGCGGGCAGGAGGCGTAGAAGGCGATGCGATGCATTTCGGAGTAAATGGGGATTGGCGGGTGATCCTACAACCGATCGGCGTCGTCTTTCCCGCAACCCTGTTCCTTGCAGACCGCGCCTGGAAAAAAGGGGTTCGTCCACTGAAAAAAACAGTGCTTTTGTTGATCTCCATCGCCCAGTTGGGAATCCTCGTTTTGGACGGAGCTCGGTCCCTTGTGGTCATGTCGCTTGTGCTTCCTTTCCTTGCCCGTGCGCTAGAAAGAGATCCGAGTATTCGTCGTTGGCTGTGGGGAATCGTCGCTGGCTCCTTTCTACTGGCTCCGCTGTTCGACACCATGGTGCAAGTTCGTGCATCCGGATGGTCGAACATGGACCGGGTGGACAAGGTGGCGTGGAACGCGGCAGAGGCCCATCGCGATGACAATTTTCACTGGGTGGTGAACATCGTGGACGTGCTTCGGAGCAGGGGGCCTCTCCTTCAGCAGGACCACCAGGGACCGCTTGGCTTTATTGATGGCTTAGCGGAAGAGGGTGGCTCGTTCGCGATCTCTCTGATCCCGCGAATCTTTTGGCCGGAAAAACCAATGGCGATCGACAATGGAGATGACTTGCGTTCGTGGAACGTGACAACTTCCATCGTTGGAGATCTATTGCGCATGGGCGGCATCTCGTTCCTATTGGTGGGAGGCCTGCTCTTCGGCCTGGGAGTGCGCATCTTGGAGCCGATCTATTGGACGCGCATGAGGGGAGAGGGAGAACTTCTGGGTTATGCGTTATTGATGTATTTGCTGCTGCACGAGGTGCGCGGAATCATGGCATATCACGTTTGGGGGTTCGTTTTTCTCATTTTGATGGGGGGGTTTCGAGCACAACGCTGGATGGCCGAACATTTCGGGTCCAAGCGAAGATCGCGTCAATTATCGGTGGGATGAGACGTCTGCGGATTGCGCTCATTTGAAGTGCTTCCTAAAAATGCGACCCATGCTTAAGCTAAGAACGAAGCTACTGGAATGACAGACAAGACAAGCCGACGGACGCGCCGACGGCGCACACGGAGTTCAAGGCGCTCTTCGCTGAAGAGCCAAGTGTTATGCTTTTGTCTCCAGTGGGCCGCCCGCAGCCGGCTTGCTCCCTTTCGAAAACTTTCCAAGACAATCAAAAAGCACGTGGACGGCGTTCTTCCTTTCCTCCAGAGCCGGGTGACCCATGGTCTCATCGAGGCAATCAACGGCCTTATCCAGCTCGCCAAAAGGATGGCGAGAGAGTTCCGAAGCTTCCGGTACCTGCGGATCGCCGCTTTCCTCAAAGCCGGAAAGCTGAGATTGGATCTACCCGTCGTAACCTCATAACTTATGAAAAACAGCGAACAGGCGGTTTTTGGGGCCGCGTCTGTCTCCAATCAGCATATCACAGTACAAGGGATTGTCTATGAAGAGATGTAGGTGTTAGGGCACGACAAAATGCGCGAACCCTTCCACGCAATTAAAAGGCGGATCAAACTTTCCTTAAAGCGGATGCTGTTTGGCATAAGTTGGATTGCCCGACGGCTTTTCCACGTCCATATAGTACCCGTTCATTATTATTCACCGGTGGCAGATCCTATCGAGCTGCAAAAGAGTCGAAACAGATGGGCTCGGCCATCGCGGATGCACGGAATCGATGTCGATCTCGATCAGCAGGCGGAAAGCCTGCGATTAATCTGCTTGCCCTTCCAAAAGGAATATCAGGGAAATGAGACGTACCGACAAGCAGTGAGCAGAGGATTCGGTCCTGGTTATGGATATATCGAAGCGCAGGCTCTGCACGGTGTGATTCGCTACTTGCAGCCAAGACGCGTTATCGAGGTTGGATCAGGAACGTCAACCTACTGCACACGTGAGGCGGCTCGCAGGAATGAAGCGGAGGGCGGCGCTCGGACCGAGATAACCGCAATCGAGCCTTTTCCATCGGCACCACTCCGTGCGATGGAGGAAGTTAGAGTGATTCGCTCAAAAGTCCAAGAAACCGGAGTCGAGACCTTCGACTGCCTGAGGGAGAAAGATGTCTTGTTCATCGATTCATCTCATGCGGTAAAGCCCGGAGGAGATGTCAATTTTCTCATTTTGGAGGTGCTTCCCAGGCTCCGGGAAGGCGTGGTCGTGCATTTCCATGATATTTACTTTCCCTATGATTACTCTCGAGTTTTGCTGAAGAGCTTTTTCCCAGGTACGGAATCCTCGCTGCTGCAGGCCTTTCTCATATTTAATAAAAGATTTAAGATTTTGTTTTGTCTGAGTCAGCTTCATTATGGGCGACCCGAGGTGCTTGCCGAGGTTTTTCCAGAATACCGGCCGCAAGGAGGCAAAGATGGGTTGGTAGAAGACCGCCTTGCTCCATTCGAAACCCCCGCTGGGCATTTTCCGTCTTCCATCTATCTGCAGGTGCAGCCCGGCCAGTGAGAGGGCTTGTCAATAGGCAAGCGTGTGACGCTCGGTGGAAGCCGGAATCATCGGGCGATGGAGACTGCGAGTTTTGATCTTCCCATTCGGAAGGAAAGGGCGGCGATCGTGGTGCCGTCACCGGCGCGCAAGGCAACGGGACCGGTGATTTTGTTGAGCGCATAGTTGCCGGACGCAGGAGGCGATTGCGAACAGCTCGCACGACCCGTTGGGGAAGAAGTGGGCGTAAGGCAGAGGAGCAAGAGCTTCAGGTGTTGGGGCAGAGTGGAATGTCACAATCCTGCGCTCTTACCTGTCGGAAGGGGGCAGCGTATTGGATTTTGGCTGCGGAGAGGGGTATTTGCTCCAACATCTTGGAGCCAAACGTCGTGTGGGCGTCGAAGTGAATTCCGTGGCATTAGAGCATGCTTGGGATCTAGAGTTTGAGATGTATTCCAGCTTGAAGATGCTAGAAGGCCAGAGCTTTTCTCGAATCATCTCCCAGCATGTATTGGAACACATTCCGAGTCCGTAGCATTGTCTCCGAGGTCTAAGAGGACTGCTCCGGCCGTACGGCCTTTTGGTATTGCTTCTGTTCCTAGACGATTGGCGGGCACGGGCGCAACGGACCGCGATTGTGGGTGATAGCGACATGCATCTCTATGCATGGACACCGCGTACTCTGGGGAATCTCCTTTGTGCGACGGGGTTCGAATCGAGAGAGGTGCATGTTCATTCCAACTGCTGGCGGCCTTGGGACGGCACGGCTTTGGAAAATTCATCCGTCGCTCTTGGAGTTGGCAGGGAAGCTTACAGCAGCGTTGCTTCGCAGACGGCAACTCGTTGCGGTCGCTTCCCCTGGAAAGGGGCGAAAACTTTTTGAAGAGGCTTAAAAGGAAGTGCGGACGTGCCCGTCTCCTCACATCTCTCCGGGCGCTCGTCTTTGCGACGCATTCTGGTCGGCGCATGGTCGCCCGGCAGCGGTTCGATTAGCTCCATGGGCGCAGGTGGGGTATAAAGCGCGGGCCGAGGTCGACCAAAGCGGCAAACGGGTTGGAGCAACTAGGTGAACGGAGTCGGAAGGGACGGATGGCGAGGCGGATAAGATCACATGGGTGTGGAACGTGAAGTGCATCGTGCTGTCGGATGCGCGATCGGAGAGTCAATGGGTTGTTTACGGGTAGCACTGGTGATTCCCGGCATTCCGAAGATCAGCGGAGGGCCGGGCGTATCCGTGGCTGCGATGGCCGGTCGTCTTGTCGCGAACGGGTGGGAAGTGACCGTCCTTACTTCGAATCAGGGCATTTCCGAAGGGCTGGTGCCGATTGAGAAAAACGTCGAGCTGAAAATCTTTCCTCTTTCGGGGAAATGGAATCGGCGTTTCTTGCGCTGCCCCGAGCTCATCGAATGGTTGTATCGGGAAGGATCTCGTTTTGACGTCGTGGATATCCAGGGAATATGGTCGTTTATTTGCTCCGATATGGCCAAAGCCTGCCAAGCCCTGCGAATTCCCTACGTCATAACGCCCCATGGCCAAGCGTCGAAATGGGACGTTGGCAAAGCTCCGGTACGAAAGCGGATCTTCGCATCGCTCTGGCTGTCGGGCGCGTGGAAGGGAGCAAGCGGCTATCGCTTTCTATCCGAAGAAGAGAGAAGAGGATGCTGGTTTCCGGAAGCCGGTAAAGGGGTTATAACTCCCAATTGGCTCGAGCCGGCACAGAAACCGGAGGATCACTCATCAACGGAAGCTCTCAGGAGCCTCGAGCTCCGAGGAGACGGTCAAACGGTTTTATTTTTGGGACGGCTGGATCCGCAGAAGGGCGTCTTGGAGCTTTTGCATGTCTTCGAGCAGCTTTGGCGCAGAAGGCCTGAAACCGTGCTGCTTCTCGTCGGTCCGGGTAGAACCAGATACGCTGAGCAGGTGCGGCGACGAGTCGATTCGATGACGGGCTCAAGGAATATACGGCTGTTAGGGCCGCTCTACGGTGTTGAGAAACAAGCGGTGCTCGGCGCTGCGAGCGTATTTGTAGCCCTCTCGAAGAGCGAAGGACTTCCCACTGCAGTGCTGGAAGCCTTGCGCGCGAGCATTCCGGTCATCGTGACCCCGGGAGCGAATATTCCGGAGGTAGAAGAGTACGGGGCGGGCTTTGTGGTCCATGGAAGGGAGGACGCGGTAACGAAGATAGAGACCATCCTGCAGGACTCGGGACTCCGGAGCAGAATGGCCGAGAACGCCAAGAGGCTTTTTGAGCAGCGCTTCTCTCCGGAAAATGTTTTTCCGAATCTCATCGCTTTCTATCGAGCTATTGTCGGCAAGAGCCGCGATCAAAGCACGCGGACAAACATCGCATAATGCATTCTTGCGGCGCAGAAGGAACGGCGCAGACTTTTCTGGTCATCGCCTGCGCGGTTATTCGTTGCCTCTCAGCGCCCAGTATAGTGGGCCCCGATTGAGACAGGGATATAAGCTAC
The DNA here is from genome assembly GCF_902143375.2 of Methylacidimicrobium tartarophylax. Lineage (GTDB taxonomy): Bacteria > Verrucomicrobiota > Verrucomicrobiia > Methylacidiphilales > Methylacidiphilaceae > Methylacidimicrobium > Methylacidimicrobium tartarophylax. The sequence goes on from NZ_CABFVA020000066.1 coordinate 42,192, forward strand.
CGATCTTGGGAGGGTGATGGCACAAGCGAAGGCGATCCGCGGGTTTTTGTGAGACGGCTGGGATATGTCGCAAACCGCAAGGGGGTGCAGCGGTTGATGCGCCATATGGAGTTGGCAGGGGTGGCGCCGGGGTCTTCGACGAACGTAGGACATCCTATGCAGGCAGTTTATCCCAACCTGCTGCGCGGCGTGGAGGTCAGCCGGCCCGATCCGGTTTGGAGCACCGACATTACGTTGCATCCCACTCCTGCGAGGTTTCGTTTATCTGGTGGCGATCATCGACTGGTGCTCGTGGCGGGTACCGGGTTGGCGGATCCGCAACAGCCTGGACACCTCGTTCTGCGTTGACAGCCTAGAGGACGCCTTGGCTTTGCACGGGGAACCGAAGATCTCCAACAGCGATCAGGACTCGCAGTTCACCAGCGCTACGTTCACGGCCATGCTCAAACGCGCAGGCATTGCGATGAGCATGGATGGAAGGGCTTGAGCGTTGGACAATAATGAGGACGTGTATCTGAAAGGGGTACGGCACGATAGCCGAACTGACGAACGGGCTGGCGGAATATTTCGCATTCTCAACGGCCAGCGTCCGTTAGGGGGAGCGGCGGGGGACGTAAAGAATGGAGCGGAAAAGCAACGGAACAAAAGGAGGGCATGAGTAATGAGTAATTCGTTGGAAACGACGTGGAAGGCCTCATGGATTCGAAAGACTCGACGGGCGCGCATCCCGCTCGCAGCGAGAGCGCGGTTGAAGGAGCGGGAATCTTCCTGGGCGATGAGCGCGGCAAAGCTCGAAACCGCCACTGGAGCCGCTCAGCGCCTTGATGGCGACAGTTCATATACCCTGTTCTAGCGGGATGACGAGATTGCCCATGCGCTCAATCCCACTTTTCATCGCCCACTGGAATGCTCCCGAGGCCTGCCTCAAGTCGGTCGACTGCTTGCAGAAATTGGAAGTGCCCTTGCGCATCGTGATCGCGGACAACGCGTCAGACCCGGAGAAGCGAGCGCAGCTCTGCCAGGGATTGCCAAAAGAGGTGGAGGTTGTCGCGCTTGCCGAAAACCGGGGATTTGGGGGCGCCCTCAACGTTTTGCTTCGCCGCTGGCTTGCAGAATCGCCCGAGGACGAGATCTGCTTTTTGGCATCGCATGATGTCATTCCCCGTAAAGACTGTTTGGCATTGCTCGCGAAAGCTCTCCTTTCGGATCCGACCATCGGGATCGCTTGCCCGGATCAAGATGCCGAGGTTGCTCCTGTCTATCCGCACTTTACGCCGATTCGTGGGCCGAGAAGCGTTCGCTGCCAGCCCGGAAAGAAGGGGGAATGGAAAGATGTGGTTTTCGCAAACGCAACCCTATTTGCCGTGCGAAAACGGTGCATACGCGAACTCAACCTCTTTTTCGACGAGCGCTTCTTTTGCTACGGGGAGGAGTACGATTTCGGGTTGCGCGTGAGTCGGGCCGGCTGGCGCGTTATCCTTGTCTGGGGCGCGACGGTCGACAACCCGGGGCGGGCGGCTCCTTCTCTCCTATATTCCTATTTGCATGGAAGAAACTCGCTCTTTCTTGCCTTGCGGTACGGTGGATCGCCTGCGGCGGCGGTTCGTGCGCTTCTCTTTGCGCTGAACACCGTGCGCTTTCTTTGCCTCGACGCCAAGAATCACCGGATTGATGAATTCGGCCTTGGGCGGGCGTGTGCGCTGATCGATTTCTTTCGGGGTCGGTATGGACCTCCCCCGTCTTTCCTCCTGCGGCGGAGCGGAAAAATACGGTGGCTTCCTTACAGCATGTAGGGAGAATGGAAGGCGCGCGTTCCGCGCGACTGGGCAGGCAGTTCTCTGAGACAGCAAAGGAAGAATCCAGTATCGATGCGCATAGACCGTCATCTCTTGTTTCGCATTCTTGAGCACCGGGCTGGGTTGCTGCACGGAGACACGCTGGGGACCGGTGGCGCTGGCTGTGCAAACCGCTTCCTAGACGCTGCGGCTACGCGCGCAGAGTTTTCGAGAACCAAAGACGCGAAATTCGTTCGGTTGGATGTACGGCTGCTTCAGGAGCAAAAGCAGTGGCATGGGTATTTCGACGTCGCACTCTGCCTGAAGGCCGAAGAACATCTCCTCGATGATGCGGCTCTCCTGGCGGATCAGCAACAGCCTGGACACCTCGGTCTTCGTCGATTGCCTGGAGGATTCGTTGGCACTGCACGGGAAACCCGGAATCTTCAACAGTGATCAGGGCTCATAGTTCACCGGCGCTAGGTTCACGGGCATGCTCAAGGGCGCAGGCATGGCGATTAGCATGAATGGATCGACTGTTGGATAATATTTTTGTCGAGCGGCTCTGGCGCAGCCTAAAGCACGACGAGGTTGTATTTAAAGGGATATGGCACGGTGGCCGAGTTGACGCACGGGCTGGCGGAGTATTTCGCCTCCAACAACGGCGAGCGTCCGCACCAGTCAGCCGGCTACCGAACACCGGATGCCGTTCATGCGGTGGCAGTGGAGGAGGGGCCGGCGTCCCGGCCATTTCCGGTCAACATAGGACGGCGCCGGTTCGCTGCGAGTGAAGTAATAGATAGAGCTTAAATTCGGAGGCAATCTGCCTTGCCACCGGGGACCGCTGAAACGCCGGTAAGAGCTGGTAAGCGAACGTGAGCGTCCAAGAACTAATAAAACAATCGCGGAAATTCCCGGCGTTTTCGCTGCGATCCGCATATCGCCGCGCGCTGCTTCAAGGCATCGCCGCTGGGATCGAGCACGAGTCGGCGCTGCCACCTCTTGGCTGCGGGACACTGGTCGATATTGGAGCGAATCGGAGTCGGCTTGCCCTGGCGGCCCATCGCTGTTTGCCGGAGGAGCACATCTTTCCTTTGAACCTTTCGTAAACCCTGGCAACCCCTTCGAAGACCTTTTTTCAGGGATACCCGAATCCGGCTTACGCGGGCAGCAATCGCCCCAACGAATGGCCTCGCTATCATGCCCTTCTTGTCATGGGACGAGTCCTCATCCCTTCTGGGGATCGGCCCGCTTCAGGATAAGTGTTTCCCCGGAACTGGAGAGAAAGCGAGGGTGAGTGTGGGAGAGGGATGCGAGCGGAAAGCTTTGCGCGGCTGCGAAGACCTCCTGGCTCTCTTTGAATTCGCGTACGCCGAATGCTCCTTCCGAGAGCTTTACTGTCGACAGGCTCTCGCGGACGAGGCGCTCCGATTTCCCGACCGTTCTGGCTTTCGCTTGAACGGCGTCTACAACGTCGCTTGCGATACTGAGGGACAAAGCATCCAAGCCGACTTCTTTTTTCGCCATTCGCCGGGGCAGAAACTGGAGCGTTGAAAGGCGAGCCGACCTTCCGTGGGAATGACAAATGAACGTTTCCATTGTGATTCTTACGTATAACTCAGAGAAGACAATCGGAGCCACGGTCGAAAAAGCCTTAGCAGCTTCCGACGATGTGCATGTAGTCGATTCGTACAGTACGGATCGGACGATGGAACTCCTTCGGTCATGGCCGGTGCATGTCGTTCAGCACCCATTTGAGGATTACGCCCGACAGAGGAATTGGGCCATGCGTGAATTGCCTATCCGGCATCCCTGGGAGCTTCATCTTGACGCCGACGAGATGCTTTCTCCCGAGCTCGTGCGGGAGATTCTGGCGCCCGATCCCGTCGAAGGGGTGGACGGATACTTCATCCCAAGATTGGTCTGTTTTTTAGGAAGAGTACTGCGCCACGGCGGCATATCGCCTACATGGCACATGCGATTATTTCGGCGCGGCAAGGGCAAGTGCGAAGACCGCCTCTACGATCAACACTTTTTCGTTCGTGGCCCAACCGGCAGGTTCCATAGTCCGATCATCGACAACATCGGGTTGGACCTGAGCGAGTGGACGATCCGACATAACCGCTGGTCAGATGCCGAAGTATTGGAACTGCAAAGATCTACTGAGGGAGAACGGATCTCCGGGCAGTGGTTCGGGAATCCAGTGGAGCGGAAGAGAGCATTGCGGACGGGTTACGACCGATTGCCGATTTTCGTCCGACCATTTCTTCTCTTTGGATATCGCTACTTCATCCGTGCAGGCATTTTAGACGGAATCGAGGGTTTCATCTTCTACGTCTTGCAAACATTCTGGTTCCGTTTTCTCATCGATGCCAAGCAGTGGGAGGCAAGACGATGCATAAACGGATTACCGGCGGAATCCTTTGGGTGCGCTCGTTCTGCCGATCAAAGAAGAAGCCGAGCGCAGCCTGCAGACAGGAGATCGGTACGATGAAAGACGCTCATTCTCATTCGGTGGCGGAGGCCAACTCTCGCTCGTACAACCAGTTGGCGCGTGAAAGGTACATCCAGGGCGCGCCGCATATTGGCCACCGCAAGCTGGCGGAGCTTTACGATAGATTGCTCAGCCGAGTGTTTTCGTGTGCCGCGGAGCACACGACGAGTCCCTCGGTCTTGGATCTCGGGGCGGGCGAGGGTTCTGTCACTCGAAAAGCATTGGCATTCGGAGCTAGGGTCACAGCAGTGGATGTCGCCCAGGCTCGTCTGGATCAGCTCCGGCAGGAGTGCTCGAAGCATTCGGCTATGCTGGAAACCATCCAATCCGACGCGATGCCTGCTCTCGAGTCACTTCGGAGTCAAGGCAAGCGCTTTGATGTCGTGATGACTGTTGCCTTCCTGCACCATGTGCCCGATTACCTCGGGCTCCTCCGCCAGGCGATAGGAATCCTAGGAACGCACGGCCAAATTCTGACATACGAGGATCCTCTGCGGTACGATTCGTTGCCATCGTGGAGCAGGCTGGTCAGCCGGGTCGGCTATCTTGCCTGGAGACTGGGACAGGGAGATATCCTTGGCGGAGCAACGAGGTATCTGAAAAGAAGACGCGGCATCTACGGCAGGGAAGATGCGGACAATGTGGAGTATCATGTTGTCCGTAATGGAGTTGATCAGGACGCAATTCAACGTCTCTTCACCGAGATGGGGCTGCGTTCTGAGCTGACTCGATATTTCAGCACGCAATCCCCATTTTGGCAACGCCTGGGAGAGCGCGTGGGGGCGGTGAACGCATTCAGCGTGCGAGGCTGGAAGCCTTGAAGGCCTCGTAGTGACTTTATGCAGAAGGAAGATGCAAACACGAGTGTCACGATTTTACTCGGGACTAAGAGCGATCTGCTCGCTCCTTCTCTTGATGTGGAGGCGCAATGCTCAATTGCGGCCCTTTGAAACGGGATAGAAGACGGGCGCTTCGCCAACTGGACGAACAGTTCCATAGAAAAACAAAGGAAGGATTGATGTCGATGCACATAGACCGTCATCTCTTATTTCGCATTCTTGGGTATCGGGCCGGTCTATTGCACGGAGACACTCTCCTCTGGGATCGGTGGAGCTGGCTGTGCAAACGCCTTCCTCGAACCGCTAATGGAGAGAAGCTACTCGATGTGGGTTGCGGAAGCGGAGCGTTTACCATCGGCGCCAGCTTGCGCGGATACGATTCGGTCGGAACTAGCTGGAGTCACGCGGATCTGGAAGCGGCGACCATAAGGGCTGAGCTTTCGGGAGCCAAGAGGGCAAAATTCCTCCAGTTGGACGCGCGGCTTCTTCACGAGCAAAAGCAGTGGAGTCAGCATTTCGATGTCCTGCTCTGCTTGGAGACTGTCGAGCATCTCCTGGACGACGCGGCTCTCTTCCGGTCGATGGCGGCATGTCTGATTCCCGGAGGCCGTCTCTTGCTTACCACTCCTAATTTCCTCTACCGGGCAATCAGCAAAGAAGATAATGGGCCTTTCCAGAGGGAGGAGCTTGGCTGGCATGTGCGCAGGGGATACACCCCCTCTATGTTGTGGGAACTCTGCCGCGAGGCGGGTCTTTGGATCGAGGAGATCTCTTACTGCAGTGGATGGTTCAGTCAAAAGGTGACGGGTCTGATGCGGCGAGTCAGTGTTCTTCATCCATGGCTCGGATGGGGGGTTTCTCTCCCATTTCGTCCGGGGATTGCACTTCTGGATCGATGGATAACCCGCTTCTTGGATTGGCCTTCCTTCAGCATCGGCCTGGTCGCATACAAGCCGCGAAATCTGGCTCGCGCCACTCCGCCCTTACAGGGGTTTCCGGAGGATGGCGCTGCAAGCCTGACTGGTCTGGGCCGACAGGAAAAGGCGAAGGGCGGTATGGCCGAAACGGCATTTTAGCCCCTTCGGAGTGATCGGCGCCGGTAGGTCGCCTTGGGTGCGGATTCGCGGTGCCGAACTTTCGAGCAAAAGTTTGAGAACAACGACGGGAAGAGTCGTGCGTCGACGAGGTAAGAAAATCGCTCGGCGAATGGCGATGCCCTTGCGCACTCGGGCCGTCGCTACCGCGCTTCTGCGCTATGTCGCGTTGGGATGTGGAGTTCTCTTGCTTTTGAGCGGGCGGCTCGCCGCCGAGGCTTCCATTCGAATCGAGCCTCTGCCTCAATTGGCGAATGTCGAGAGTTGGCAAGCGCCCAACCGGACTAAGGGGTTTGCCGTTGATCAGCAGGCAGATCGTCTGCATCTTGTCTTTTCGTGCCGACCGGGGAATGCGCAGACACTTCTTCTGAAGCATCCGCTCGAGATCCCACGTTGGGCCAACAGCCTTACTTTTTTAGGTATCAAAGACATCCCACACGGAACCCAACTTAAGCTCGACTTCCTGGTTCGGGATAGCGCGGGTAGGGAATATCGTTTTTACACGGAATCGATCGGGTCGGGACCCGAAGGGGTCTATCGGGGAAGTTGCTACACGACATCATGGACTCCTGTGGGAGCTGTTCGGTTCAGTGTGCCTGCATTCGGATCCCGGGCACGAGGCGGATATGCCTCATCCCTTCCGGGAAATCCCGCTCCCCAGCCTCCCTACACCTTGTTGGGATTCTTTTTAGAAGGACAGTACGAAAGCGCGGACCAGCCGACCAACCTTCTGTTCTGGGGCTTTGCGCTGGCCCGTCTCAATCCCATCGACTCCGAGTTCTATTACCTGTTTAACGATCAGGAATATTTCGGAGAATTAGACCCGGTCCCTTCCCTGACGTTGGCGGACTTCAGCTATTCGGCACGAAAGCTTCAAGTGAGCTGGGAGGTTCGAGACGATTATGCGGGCATGCCGGTCCTCGCGGGTGGAGCAACCTACGATCTAGCGCCGAGCAAGGAAGAGCCCGGCGTGAATCTGCTCCAACTGACCGAGCCCCTGCCCATCCCCATTCGGAATCCGGGTACGTATTGGATCTCGGTCCGTGTTCGGCAATCCAACGTGGAGAGCATTCTGCCCGACAAGATTGAAGAAAAAGAGTATCGGCTCTTCATCCCCGGGCGGTCCAAAGAAAAGATGACCACCTGGCCATTGTCTCGGCCGATCCCGAATCAATATGTCAGGATCGGCTCGGCGGCTCGGGATGGATCCTATATCTATGGCGTGCGGGAGCCTTTTTTGGTCCCCGTAGCCTTTTTCCGTCCTCCGGGCGAGTTCCTCTACAAGATTCATGTTCGGCGGTACCCATGGAGAGAAGAAGTCCGCTCGATCGACGTTCAACCTGCGTGGCCGGGAGATGCTCCTTTTGTTTATACGCTAGATCTGCGGACGTTGCCCGCCGGCCTTTACGAGATCGAAGCCGAGATCGCCACGGAACTACGGCCTTTTGATCGTGTCACACGGCTGGTCGCAAAAAGGGAAAACACAAGCCGACTGACGGAGAATCCCGACCCGATTCCTGCGGAGGTTCCCTCGTTTCAAGACGAACTGGCTCGAAAAACTCCACTGCTCTCGGTTACCCCAGTGTTCGACCGCACGGCGGACGTGGACCACCGATGGAAAATCTTTACGGAAGCGGTGAAAACGCTGCCTCCCATGTTTCCGACGATCGAATGGATTGTCCCCTGGGCTCTGCTCGAGCCCTATCCCGGAGTATACGATTGGAGCGAGCTGGATCGCATCTTGAACTTTGCGAAGGAGAAGAGAATCGGCATCTACCTTTGGATTGGCTTTGAAGCGGGATCGCTCCCGGAATGGATGCCCTCCTCCTACGCGGAGGACGAGGATCATAGGATTTTCGGCATTACGCCGCTCTATCTCTTTCATGGTGGCCGGCTCAACTATTTGGCTCCGCCGCTAAAGGCCCACATCGAAACCCTCATGTCCAGGTTGGCTGCCCGATACCGTGGCTCTCCGGCCCTGCACGGATATTTTATCATGGATGAGAGCTATGGCCGGACGCCGGGAGGTTACGAGCCGGAAACGCAGGCGGAGTTCCGGGCGTATTGTCAGAAGCGGTGGGCTACCCTTCAGGAACTCAATAATCGGTGGGAGGCAAAGTTCATCGATTGGAGGGAGGTAGGCTCTCCGCCACGCGACTCTTCGGACTCCTGGAAAGCGGACTGGTGGGATTTCTATCGCCTGCGTTTGGGCTCCTTTCACAAGGAGATCGTCGAGGCAATTCGTGGACAGGATTCCAGGCGACTGATCTTCGTGGAAGGATGGTATTCCTGGGAGTTGGAGCAGTGGATGAGGGACCATGGCTGTGCCATGGCCAATGGTGGAGCACAGGATCCGGCAACCCTCGGCGGCGGCATGATCGAGCGAGCGGAGGTGGAATTTCAGGAACGAAGTGAATCGGTTTCGTTGATGTGGGGAGACGATCCTACTCGGATCGAGGACACGGTCTTTACGGCGACATTGGGCGGGGGCGGGAACTGCATTGGCCTGAGGACGTATCTCCCCATGGAGCCGAATCATCCGGACGCCTGGGATAAACCGCCGGTTTCCCTTGATCGCCTGCGGAAGTTCGTTCCGATCCTCGGTGAATTGCGACAAACGATCGCAATGCCTTTTGACGCCTACCTCTTCTGCGAAAATTTTCAGAATCCGACGCCCTGGGCTATGATGACCCTGGCTCAATCGGCACTTACCTTTGGCGTTGGCTCTCTGCCCAAGGCTTTTCGGAGCAAGATGCTCTTCGTCATCCAGTCGGAGCAGCAGTTGCGGGAAAGAGTGATTGAGCAGTTGGTAGAGTACGTCAGGAAGGGAGGCACCCTTGTCATGTGCGCAACAGCCGGACGGAAGAGCCCGGATCATCCGGGCGAGGACTGGATTCTCCTGCGCCAGTTTGGCTTTGGACCGCCAACCAGCGAAGAAGTTCGCTATTATGTACGAGCCAGGGCGGTTCCGGGAACAGTCTTCCCCTCGGGCGCGGGTGTCTTTGAGCTCTATACCTGCGGACGGGGGCAATCAACCCCTCCGGGGGCACAAACGGCGGCATCGTTTGTTGAGGATCCGCGAGAGCCGGCGATTAGCTGGAGGACCTTTGAAAAGGGGAAGGTCGTAGTGATCTGGGCGTCCGAGATCGTGCCTCCCATGGTGAGCGAAGGGCATGGGGAAGGCCATCCTTCCTACCCTTTTCTTCGCGACATCGCCTCGTGGGGAGGGGTGCCCCTCTTCCTGGAAAACATGAATGTGCACTTATGGGCGAACCTGCTCAAGCGAAGATCGGAAGGAGTCTACTATTGTCTCGTGGGTCGGCTGATGTGGTACGACCAGCCGGAAAGAAGCGGTGAGGGAGTTATTCGCTTTCCCTTGCTTCCCGATGGGCGTTACCGGGTTTCCGAACTTGTTTCCCAAGCTGAGCGCGGCGTCATGACCGCCGATCGGCTCAAAAAGGAGGGACTCCCAGTTGCCCTGTCGCCCCGAGAAGTCACAATTCTACGGCTGGAGCGGGTAGACTGACTCCTGTTTCGCCTCTAAAAACTGGGAAAGGTCTACTGGAATTTAAGGCTCTTCGCTGTATGGAGTGGTGGTGGGCTGGATTCGTATTGGAGGAATGGCAAGGAACGGAATTCTTGCCATCCGTCGTCGACGGATTCTGGGGAGGGAGGAGGGCGTCAAGGGCACATCAGAGTTTCTTCAATTTTGCGGCGTGGGGCTTTGGGAGATAGAAAGAAAAGCTCCAAATGAAAGAGGAAAAGAGCAGCAGCAAGTTCGCACTGCGCTATGGCCGCGAGTTCAAAGAAAACGCAGCGGCTCTGGTTCAAACGGGCCGTTCGATCCCTGAGGCGGTCGGGCTTTTAGCGATTCGAAGCCTCTGGCCGCCGAATCGCCTGAACAGTACGAGATGCGATGGGTGCTCCAGGAGAACGCTAGAATAAGTCTACCGCGCATGGGAAGCCCTGTGGACCATATGTTGTGGCCAATGCGAATGCAGCACACTAGCCAGGCGCCAGGCTAGGCCCGGTCACGAACGATGACGACGAGATTGCGGACATTGCTACGCAGGATTTTGTGGCACTACATCCCCTGGCTTCGCCCTCTCTACCTTTTTGCCCAATATCGCATCATTAGGCCAGCGCGAATCCGCATCGCGCGGTGCATCGCCGCAATCGCTAAGACCCCAGTTGATGAGAAACCACCCCGGGGAGTGATTGAGGACGTGCGAGTCTCCTTCGCGGAGCAGCCCGATATGGGAGCGCTGCTACTCACCAAGAACTTCGATTGGGTGACCGGAGATCCCACTGTTTTCGGCCTCGGCTCCAGAGATGAGCTATGGTTGAAAAAGGCACGGCCTATCGATGTGTTTTCCTTGCAAGGAGCAAGGGTCTGCTCCTTTTGGGGGGTAATCATCAGTAATGACAATCGCCTCGTCGCTGAGGCAACCCCGAAACTCGCACCCACTCACTCCGAGCATTCCTTGTTCATGCGGGCGAGGTTGCCGAGGGTGACCAGATGCATTGATAGAGCAGCGGTAGTTTTCACGGATTACATTAATGCGCGCAATTATGCTCACTGGCTATTTGAAATTACCTATAGGCTGACTCTTCTCAAGAGCCTGTCGGACTGGCCCGCTCTGGACGCAATCATCGTCAACGTAATCGACCTGCCATTTCAGGAAGAATTGTTCGAGTTAGCGGAGGTACCCAAGGCGAAGATTGTGCAGCTTAGCCCGGACCTAAATCTAAAGATCAATACGCTATATATTTGCTCGCACGAGTCGCTTGGAGTGCAACCAATACCCAAGTGGGTGGCTCATTCTGTAAGAAGCCTAGTTCTTGGGCAATCTGATAGCGGCAAGGAACGACTCAATACAAAAACAAAACGCATTTATATTTCTCGTGGAGGCAGGGCGAGACGAGCCTTAGTGAACGAGACCGAAGTGATGGAGCTGCTTTCGAAACGCGGGTTTGAAGTCATCTACCCCGAAAAGTGGACCGTGAAAGAACAGGCTAGAATATTTCAGGACGCCGATTGTGTCGCGGCGGCTCACGGGGCTGGGCTCGCCAATGTTGTGTTTTGCAGGCGTGGCGCACGCGTTCTGGAGTTCCGGGCGCCGTTTCTACCACAATATGCGATGTATGGCTACTTAGCGGCACAGTGCGAGGTCAAGTATCACTGGCTTGATTGCAAGGTTTGGAAGCCGGAGCGGATTAGGAACACTATAGATCCCGAGTTGTGGGTGGACACAAAGGAGCTGGAAGGAAAGCTTCAAGAGCTATTTGCGGATAGGGACACTTCGCTGATGTGAGGGGGAACGTGTCATGTTCCGTAGCGGCTCTTCGCTGTATGGAGTAGTGGAGGGAGCGGATTTGCCATTGAGGGATGGCAAGAAAGGGTGTTCTTGCCATCCGTCTTCGACGGATTTTGTGACCGGGCGATTTGCCGTCAAGGACACTTTGAAGTTTCTTCGATTTTGCGGACAAGGGCTTTGGGGGATAGAAAGGAAAACCCCAAATGAACAACGGAAAGAGCAGCAGCAAGTTCGCGCGGCGTTATGACCGCGAGTTCAAAGAGAATGCGGTGGCCCTGGTGCGAGGGGGGTGTTCGATTCTCGAGGTAGCTCGCGATCTCGGCGTTTCCCATTGGTCGTTGAATCTGTGGATCAAGGATGCCCAAGGCGGTCGGGCTTTCAGCGATCCCAAGACTGTAGCGGCCGAATCGCCCGAGCAGCGCGAGCTGCGAAGAGCGGAGGGCGCTCTCTCCGCTGGGGGCCGGCCTTCGTATGAGTTGACACGGGAGCTGATCCGGCTGGTCAGCAGCGACGCCTGCGTTGAGGTTGACGCTAACTACTACTCGGTGCTCTGGAGGCTGATCGGCGAGACGGTCCGGGTCCACCTCGAAAAGGAGGTCATCGCGATCAGCCGCGGGGCGGCCGAAGTGGCCCGCCACGCCCGGCTTCCCGCCAGCCCGGAGCGCTCGAGCGGCCCCTGGGCACTTCGAGGGCCTTACCGGGCTGGGCTTTGCTCGACGACCGACCGCGGCGGTTCTGGAGACGCCCGCCGGAAGCGGCGAGTTGGCTCGACCGCTGGCCGAGTACGAAACGGTTATTGGGGGAGAGCTTCCGATGACCGACCACGAACCGCTCCTAGCGATGCTGACCCGCCTCAAATTAACGGCGATCCTCAATCGGATCCTCCGCCACAGCCATGGGATCACGATCCGTGGGGAGAGCTATCGGCTCAAGGAGAAACGGCGCGCTGGGGTGCTGCTGGAGCAGCACCCTAGCCTTTTTGCCGCAACCGTTCAGAAACCAGCAGAAAGGGTTCAATTCCACAATATCGCCAGGGGATCAGTTCCTGATGTCGGTCGACAGAAATGGCCTTGAGAGAGCGGTCTGGGAAAAAACGCTTGGCGCATGAAGCTTTCCAAGCTACGGAGCGAGAGATGCCAAAAGAAGCATTGGAAGGAGGGTCTGGATGGCGAGAAAGGGCTAAGCGATGGCTTGCGGATCGCGACATCCAGATCTTTTCACATCTGTTGGCCTTGCGCGGGCTTTACCGGGGAGCGGAGCTTCCCGGTCTTTCAAAGGCAGCGATCCTCGTGGATTACATGCGGATAAAAGCGTCTGTGGGACATGGCAAAGAGGACGATGGTGTTGTCCGAATCGCCGGTCGGACCTGGGCTTGCCGAAAAAGAGCGGCGCTGGCGCTGTTGCAGGAAATTTTTGTCGCGCGCGGTTACGAGTTTGTCTCGGCCAATCCGGCTCCGCGCATCCTCGACTGTGGGGCCAACGTCGGGCTGGCGACCCTCTTTTTCAAGGTCAGCTACCCGCGTAGCCGTATTGATGCCTTCGAAGCCGATCCGAATCTGGTAACCCTTCTCGAGCGCAATATTCGAGGTAACGAACTTTCTGACGTGAACGTCCATTGCTGCGCCCTGGCGAGAGGAGAGGGTGAGATCGACTTTTATCGGAACGAAACTTATACTACCTGCGGGAGCGTTCAGGCGGACTTATGGGGAGGCGGCAAGTCCGTACGCGTAAAGGCGCGTCGGCTCTCGGAATGGATCGGAGATGAGGTCGATTTTCTAAAGATGGATATCGCAGGGGGCGAAACCGAGGTTATCGCCGAGTTGTTCAAATCGGGAGCGCTCGCCAGGGTTCGGGAAGCCGTGGTCGAGTATCACCATAATCACCAGAACCTCGAAGGATCGCAGCCGGGCCTAGCGCGGTTCTTGGATTTCTGGGAGCGAGCCGGCTTTTCCTATCAGCTGTCGGCGGATGGGCGGGCGATCCGTTGGCCCCGGATTCAATGCATTTTGATTCGATTTAGGCGGATTTCGGACTTACAAGGTTAAGAGGCTCTTCGCTGAATGGAATGGACGGAGGGAGCGGATTTGCCATTGAGGGATGGCAAGAAACGGTGTTCTTGCGATCCGTCTTCAACGGATTTTGTGTCCGGGCGATTTGCCGTCAAGGACACTTCGACTTCGTCGATCTTCCTTGACGGCGGATTGGGAAGCCCGCCTCGTTCTCCGATCCTCGGCGTATGGAGGCGAACAAGCTTTTTGCGAGGGCCTTACCGTTGGGCCCGGAATGGAAGATGACCTAGCTTAGTCCTCTAAAGCCTGCTTAAACCATTTAAAGGATGGCAACGCTCTCACCCCGATCTATTTCCCAAAAAGCAGTACGCAATGATCTGGGCCCTGACCCAACGGGCGGCTCGATCGATGGCGACGAAGACATAACGGCGAGAAGTCTCGTCGGCCATCTGGGGCAGGTATTTGAGGTCCACATGAAAATAGCCCGGCAGATAAACTTTAAAGGGTTTCGTGGGATTGGCCGGTTTTTCCGGTTGAGGCAGTCGGGAGTGGCCTCGACGCCGCAGGAGCCGACCCAAGGCCGAGCGGGTCATGGAGGGTTCGATAAATTCGCGGATGACGGCCAGCAGATCGTCCAGCGGCAGCCGGAGCTGCGTGCGCAAGTAGACCACCAGCTCTTCCTGTCCCGAGTTGAGTGTTGTCGGAAGACGATGCGGCGTGTGGCTGGCGTCCGCGGGCGTTATCCCGCTTCCGCCACCGACGACTCGTCTCCCGAGTCACGCGAAACGCCGTCGCCAACTCGTAATCGCTACCCGTTGCCCGCCCGAATCGCCGCGCGGATTGCCGGCGTAGTCGTCGCATTCTTGTGCAGGGTGATTCTCATATCTTTACCTCGGCTTTCCAGCCTGCCACAACCTCGCGCAGCACCGCATGCCCGATCAGCAACGGATGGCGATTTTCTAGTGCCCTGTATTCGACTTGACCTAACATACTGTCAGCAAGGCTTCCCATGCGCGGTAGACCTTTTCTAGTATCTTCTCCGCATAACAAGCACTGCCAGAATGCTGCGCACGTGTCATGCCATTTAGCATGCAGGGCACTAGAAGGTAATCATGCGAACCCCGACAGCTATGAGCCTCACCGAAGAGACAAAGTCTTATTGAAAACGACATTTGCAAGAGGAAGAAAACCATTATGGAAGGTTTCTTAAAAAGCGTTCTTACAGGCGGCAACGATAGAGGGGGAAGATTTCATAACTGGGATGGGAAGTTTATTGGATGGCGGGAGATGGGCCGTTTGCCTGAGAATATATTCTACTTCATTCAGTCAAAATGCCTCGGCGAACGACCGGAATTGCCGTGGTGGCCGTTTCCGGCAGTCGATGCAGTTAACGCGGTCATCAGACCCGAGTCAATGGTCATTGAATTCGGATCGGGCAGTTCAACGCTGTGGCTTGCGAGACGTGCACGCGAAGTGGTTTCCATTGAAAGCGATCCCAATTGGCACGAACGAGTAGACGGTCGTTTAAGAAAATGTCGGATAAGCAATGTTACGCTATTGCTTAGAGATCCGAAAACTTATTCATGTTTAGATGATTTTGCTGAACGATACTTGGATCTGGCAGTAGTGGACGGGTATGATCGGAAGACATGCGTCCGAAACGTCTTGTCAAAACTCAAGAAGGGTGGATACTTGTATTTGGATAATAGCGATGCGGATGAGGATTGTGCTCTGAACGGTCAGGGCGAAGCGAAGGAGGCACAGAAGCTAATTAAAGCGTATTGTGCGACTCATCCAGGCGCTAGATTGCAGTGCCTTAGCGGTCTCATGATCGGCAACCTTCAGTCTAGCGAAGGGATGCTCTTGCAGTTATCCGAACTTCCCGACGACAAGTCAGCGAGACAAGACACGAACGGGAAAGAGCGAAAAGAGCTGTAGCCAGAATATAAATGGTGTTTATTTATTTTTTATTTTCTGATTGATATATAGCGATCTGGTGCATATTCTCTTGCTTGACTTCCTTTGAGTAGCGGCACAACTCATTGATGCGGAAGGACAGGCCTTTTCGCTACTGGCTACATGGCTGCCCAGGCCGACGGCTGGGCGAAGAGCGGGAGCAGACGAAGTTTTCCCAGGAGCCGATTCAGTTCCCGAGGAATCTTGCTCAAAAGACGAACGATCGGCTTGCCTTCGACGGAGAGAATACCGAGGCGGATTGCTTGAAGGCGCCGCAAGAGCGCAGGAACGCATTTAAAAACGCCGCGCTTGCTCCACTCGGCGGCCA
>NZ_CABFVA020000067.1 GCF_902143375.2 Methylacidimicrobium tartarophylax
CGAGTTGCCCGAGGAGGCGCTCTATCTGGTTGCGCGGGAAATCCTGTGCCATCCGGAGGCGGGGCTGATCTACTCGGATGAAGACAAGATCGACGAGGCGGGCCGCCGTTTTCAGCCCTATTTCAAGCCAGACTTCTGCTACGACCTGCTGCTTTCCCAGAATTGCATCAGCCACCTGGGAGCCTACCGGTCGGACCTTTTGCGCTCCCTGGGAGGATTCCGGAGCGGTTTGGACGGGACACAGGATTATGACCTGGCCCTTCGCTTCGCGGAACGTCTCTTGCCTGGGCAGATCCGTCACATCCCTCGAGTGCTCTACCACTGGAGGGCGATTGCGGGATCCGGAGCGGCCTGCGACCAGGCGAAGCCGTACGCTTACGAGGCGGCGCGACGGGCGATCGGGGACCATCTCCGGAGAGTCGGAGAACCGGCGGAAGTCCTCTTTACGCCGATTCGCTGGGCCTATCGGGTGCGCAGGAGTCTCCCGGAGAATCTCCGCGTGAGCCTCTTGCTCGGTCCGGGAATAACGGCGGAGGCTCTAGGACGATCGATCGAGAGGATACGGAAGCAGGCGGATTGCCCGGAATCGGAATTGCTCGTGATTGCGGGTGGCCCGGAATGCCCGAAGCGGGGCAACGAGGGTAAAGAAGGTGTACGCTTCCTGGGTCCTCCTGCGGAGCTAACCGGGCCCTCTCTGTGGAACTGGGCCGCGCGCCAGGCGAAGGGAGAGGTTCTGATTTTGCTCAAGGCTCCCGTGGAGCCGAAGGCAGAGGGCTGGCTCGCGGAACTCGTGAGTCAGGTGGCCCGGCCCGAAGTGGGCGCTGTGGGAGGTCGGATCCTAGCCCCCGATGGGACGGTGGCCGAGGCTGGTGTCGTAATGGGACTTGAGGGGAGTGCGGGAGCAGCGTTCCAGGGGTGGAGCTCCCATTCTTTCGGCTATTATGGTCAAGCAACTGTGACCCGGAACCCGTCGGCGGTGAGCGCCGGATGTTTGGCGACGCGCAGGGCAGTTTGGGAGGAGTGCGGAGGGTTCGACGAAGGGTATGGCCGAGATCTGTGGGATATCGACTACTGCCTGCGGCTGCGGGAAAAAGGGTATCGGATCGTCTTTACTCCTTATGCGGAGCTTGCGTACCTGGAGCCTCCCGCCAGTGCGTGCGGGCAAGATCGGGAGCGTTTTCGAGCGAGGTGGGCAGAAGTGATCGAACGGGATCCGGCCTACAACCCGAACCTGAGCTTGGAGGGCGGAGGATACAGCCTGGCCTGGCCCCCGAGGATCAGGCGGCCTTGGAGGGGATGAGCCGTCCACGGCCGGACCAAGGCCATCACCCGGTGGTTTTTTTGCCCCGCTCGATTCCGGAGCGGATCAGGTCGGCCGCTTCGGTCGGCTCGGCCCAGCGGATGAGCTTCACCCACTTGCCCTCTTCGAGATCTTTGTAGTGCTCAAAGAAGTGGGCGATGGTCTGGACGAAGATCTCCGGCAGATCCCGGTAGCTGGCGACCCGGGTATAGAAGGGATGGAGCTTGTCGAGGGGAACCGCGATGATCTTCTCGTCGATGCCATGCTCGTCCTCCATCAGCAAGGCGCCGATGGGGCGGGCGGGAATCACGACGCACGGTGTGACCGGCGTATGGGAAAGCACCATGCAGTCGAGCGGATCCCCGTCCTCGGAAAGCGTGTGGGGGATGAAGCCGTAGTTGGCCGGGTAGAACATGGCCGTGTGGAGGAAGCGGTCGACAAACATCGCACCGGACTTCTTGTCGATCTCGTACTTCACGGGCGTCCCCCCTTGGGGGATCTCGATGATCACATTCACCTCGTGGGGAGGGTTGGCGCCGATCGGGATGCGGGAGATATCCATGGGGACTGTCTGCTGTCTGCGGTTCTGCTGCCTGCGTTCCTGGAGAGGTCGAACCCCGTTCGGTTCGAACCACGGTTGGCGGGCTATTGTCCACAGATTGGCGGCGATGTCCAGCGTTGCCGCACCCGGGGGAGAAACCGAGGCGAAAAGAACGAACGCACCCAGGCGCAAGCCGGTGGGAGTGGGCGCTTTCGGGAGAGTTGCCATCGGCCTCCTTCCAGAGGAAGATGGTGGGGAAGCTATGCTCCGGCGCAGCGAAGCGGTTCCTCGGTTGGCCTTGGGCGATCTCCCTTCCCCGCTTCGGGAAGGGCTCGATCGGCTTGCGCAGCGGTTCCGGCCTCGGGGGATTCGCTTGGTCGTCTTCGGCTCCTTTGCCCGGGGAGAGGCGCGGCCCTGGTCCGACCTCGATCTCGGCTTTTTCCGGGAGGGGGCGAGGCGGCCGGAAGGGGAAGCAGAGCTTTTCCGGGCGGTGGGGGAGCTTCCGACGATCCGGCGGATCGAACTGGTTGACCTGGGAGCCGCGGGGGAAGCCTTTCGGAGCGAAGCCGCGAGGGAAGGCGTTCCGCTATGACTTCCCCCCAGGGAAGCGGGCGGGAAGAGAAGCGGCTCGCGGAGTTGGAGAAGGCCCTCGCCCGTTGGAAGGAGGCGTTATCGGCTCCTTCCAGCGAGATGGCACGGGATTCGGCGATTCTCCGCTTCGAACTCACCTACGAGGTGAGATGGAAGGCCGCAGCCGCCATGGCCCGGCGGGCGGGGTTGGAGGCGGCGTTCTCCCTCGGCTGGACGAGCGGAGAAGAACTGTGGGACCGGATCCTGCGGGCGAAGAACCTGGCGGTCCATGTCTATCAGGAGGAGTTGGCCCAAGAGCTCTTTCGGCAGCTCCCAGAGTTCTGGGAGGGGTTCGCCGAGCTTCTGGCGGGGATGCGCCGGGAGCTGGGAGGAGCATCCCTTCCTTAGGCTACCTACGGTCTCCTCCCGCGGTCCGCCCAGAGCACCGCCTCTGGGTAACGCTTGGGAGACAGGGAGGCGATCAGGATCTTCAACGCTCGAAGGCCCGAAGGACCTCCTCGGGAAGAGGCGCGTCGAAATGGGGGGCGATCCAACTGTTTCCTTTGTCGAGCCCCAGCCGACGCGGGGCCTGGTCCGGGTTCAATGGGACGATCTTGGCGATCGGCACTTTGCCTCGCAGAATCAGAACCTCTTCGCCATCCGCAACTTTCCGCAATAATCGGGAAAGGTGGGTCTTGGCTTCGTGGATGGTCACGGTCTGCATAGGGAAATACTAACCGGCATGTCTCACAAGCGATCTCCTGCGGCTTGCGAAATGGACCTGTCTGCTTCGTTGGGCCTTGGTT
>NZ_CABFVA020000068.1 GCF_902143375.2 Methylacidimicrobium tartarophylax
GGAGGGGAAACCAAGTCCCAACGCAGCAGACAGGTCCATTTCGCAAGCCGTAGGAGAACGCTTGTGAGACATGCAGGCTAGTCTTCCAGAAAAGAGGAGACGCAGCTTTCCTGGAGATAGGCGAGGAAATGAATCTCCCAGAGCGCTCTTTGGAGATCGCGCGATCGGACGGTGAGAGGGTTCCAATCCATTTGCTCCTCGGTAATCCCCTGGGTGATCGCGAGCGTGAGCCTCCGGTCGTTCAGCATGGAAAGGAATTCGTCGACTTCTCCCTGGCTCAACCTCAAAGAGGCTTGAGCAGGATTTTGGAGTGGGCTATCCGGTGCAAGCCACGTCTTGAGAAGGGCAAGCCGCTCCGGGCGCCAACCGAGGCGCTCCGCTTCCAACTCCTCGGCTGCGCCGGGGATCTCCTCGTCCTCCTCCCCGCGGCTCACCGTTCCCCGCCAATGCCGCTGCAACGCTTCCGGGAGTTGAGAGACGTCGGTCTGGTAGTGCTTGCGCAACTCAAGGAGAGAAGAGAGGAGAATCTCTCTCTCCGCCGCCTCGAAGCGAAAAACGATGTCGTTTTGGTTCCGTGCAACTTTCACTCGTGCTCCATGGTCGCTTGGAGGCCAAACCGCTGCAATTGATGAACGAGAAACTCGGCGCGCTCCCGTGTTTCCTGGGCGACGCGGCTCTTCCCCTTCTGATGGACCTCCATCATATGGCGAGTGGCTTCCTGCTTGCTCATCTTGAGCACTCGTTGAAAGACGTAGACCACGTAGCTCATGAGGTTGACTGGATCATTCCAGACGATCACTGCCCAGTGACGCTCAAACGCATCACGAACCTTTTCATCAACGACTTCCTCGTGGATCGTTTCCGGGACCGCCAACTGCTCCATGACATCCGCCGCTTTCCCTGTTTCGGAGATCAGTGTTCTAAACAAAATCAGCATTATACTTGACCCCATGGCGCCCACAAGAACACAAGCGGAGCCTTTTTTTCACCTCGCCGAGGAACTCTCCTGAACCACCCGTTCTTCCCTTAGCCTGAATGTGTTAGTAACGGGGTACGGAAGGATCGATCTCCAGGCTCCATGCCTCGATGCCTCCCGCAAGGTTTTGCACCTTTCGGAAGCCCGAGTCGAAGAGAAGCCGACAGGCCTTCGCGGAGCGAGGGCCGAGCTTGCAGAAGAGAACGATTTCTCGAGCACTATCGAGCTCGTGAATGCGCTGGTGGAATTGGGAAAGTGGAATCACCTTCGCCCCCGGGATCTGGGCAATCGCGACTTCGTGCGGCTCCCGCACGTCGATGAGATCAAACGCGGCCTCCCCATCCAACCTCCGCTTGAGTTCCTGCACCGTGATCTCAGGCACGTCGTCCACGGCAGTCGGGGCACCAATCCCGCAAAAGACCTCGTAATCCACCAGTTCGCGGATCTCCGGCTTGCTTCCACAGATCGGACAGGCGGGATCCTTTCGCAGGCGGAATTGCCGAAACTCCATGCCGAGGGCGTCGAAAAGGAGCAGTCGGCCGATCAAGGGATCTCCCAATCCGAGGATGAGTTTTACGGTTTCGATGGCTTGCACCATCCCGATGAGGCCCGGCAAAACGCCCAGCACCCCCCCTTCGGCACAACTCGGGACCATGCCGGGATCGGGAGGCTCCGGATAGAGACACCGGTAACACGGACCGCGTTCCGCCCAGAAGACCGTCGCCTGTCCTTCGAAGCGGAAGATGCTCCCGTAGACGTTCGGCTTTCCCAAGAGCACGCAGGCATCGTTGACCAAGTAGCGGGTGGGGAAGTTGTCCGTGCCGTCGACGATGACGTCGTAATCCCGGAGGATTTCCAGGGCATTTTCCGATCGGAGAGCCGTCTGGTAGGGAACGACCTCGACGTTGGGATTGAGTTCCTGGATGGCTTCGATGGCCGATTCAATTTTCGGCTTGCCGATGTTGCGGGTCTTATGAAGCACCTGCCGCTGCAGGTTCGACTCATCAACGGTATCGAAATCAACAATCCCCAGCCGGCCGACTCCCGCCGCCGCGAGATACAAGAGTAAGGGCGAACCCAACCCTCCCGTCCCCACCGCGAGCACCCGCGCCGACTTGAGCCTTTTTTGCCCTTCCAACGTGACTTCCGGCATGATGAGATGGCGGCCGTAGCGCCGGATCTCTTCGTGAGAAAAACCGGCAGTCGGAAAAATCTTGTTCACTCGCGGTAAATAGCTCATCGAATCGCTCTCCTACCCTCTTCCGTTCCGGGCTCTTGGGCATCAGAATGGTACAAATTCCACCCACCCTGAATGTTGCGGAGATCCCAGGCTTGCGAAAGAAAAAGTTTACTTATCTACTGCTTGCGATGATTCTTCGCAAGCTCCGCCTTGGGAAGCCCGAGGGGCACTCCAAGACTGCAGGCCCGGCCGCACCCTGGATCGATTCCGATGCGGAACTTCCCTCCTTTTTAAAAAACCTTCAGCCGGGCCGGGCCATTGCCCTCGACGCCGAAGCGGCCGCCTTTCATCATTATCAGGCCAAGCTCTGTGTCCTCTCGATTCAACAGGGAGAGACGGTCGCCGTCCTCGATAGCCTCGCTCTGCGCCCGACTTCGCTCTGGGAACGCTTGGCTCGCTCGCCCTGGATCCTCCATGGAATGGACTTCGACCGGAGGCTGCTGCGCGGCGCGGGAGCGCTCGATCCTCCCGCCATTTTCGACACGATGATTGCCGCCCAGCTTTGCGGCTTTCCCGCCATCGGCTACGCGGCCCTGGTCGAGCGCTTTTTCGGGGTTGTGCTGGTCAAGGAGAGCCAAAAGGCCGATTGGGCCCGGCGCCCCCTCTCCCCTGCGATGCTCGACTACGCGGCTCAGGACGTTTGCTACCTGGAAGCCCTCCAAGAGCGCCTGACTGATGAACTGGATCGACTGGGCAGGCTTCGTTGGCACCAGGAGAGCTGCGCGCGGCTCCTGCGCAAGACGGGGGAGCCTGCCACGGAAAAGGAGGGGGCTTGGCGGATTCGCGGCTGGCGCGAGCTCCCTCCCAAGGCGCTCCCCTTCCTTCTCGCCCTTTGGGAATGGAGGGAAGAGGAGGCCGAGCGCCGCGACCTTGCTCCCTTCCGCCTAGTTCCTCCGGACCTACTGCTGCGCATGGCGGCCTGGGCCGCGACCCACAAGGAGAACGTCCCAGCAAAATGGCTTCCTCGCCACCTGGGTGAAAAGGACCGCTCCCGGCTCGCGGCCGCGCTCGCTCGCGCAAAGGGATCGCCCGCGGATCTCCTTCCCGCCGCCAAGCCCAGGCTCAAGCTGAGCTCCGAAGCGGCTCGTCGTCTGGAAGAGCTCAACCAGGCGCGCAGCCGGCTCGCCGCCCGTTTGGGCATGGAAGCCGGACTGCTGGCCGCCAAGTCCATCCTCTTGGAGCTGGCCCTAGATCCCCAAGGCGCACCGGAGCGTCTGCTGGCGGAAGGGCGCTGGTGCCGCTGGCAGCAGGAACTCTTCGCCAACCGCTGAGGGATGCGGCCCCGCACGGACCGGAAAAACACCACTTCTCCCAAGCTTGCAAAGGTTTGACTTTCCGGCTGCTCCGCCTCCAATTGTAACAGGAAGGGAGAGAAGATGGCGGGACATAGCCACTGGGCAAAGGTTCGGCACCAGAAAGGGGTGACCGACGCGCGGAAAGGGAAGCTCTTCAGCAAGCTGGTGCGGGAAATTGCTCTGGCCGCCAAGCTGGGCGGGGGAGATACGGGATTCAATCCGCGCTTGCGGCGCGCGGTCGAAACCGCCAAGGCGGACGGGGTCTCCTCGGAAAGCATCACGAGGGCGATTCAGCGCGGAACGGGCGAAGTCGCCGGAGTGGCCTACGAAGAGATTCTTTACGAGGGATATGCTCCCGGCGGCGTTGCGGTCCTGGTCGAGGCGGCGACCGATAACCGCAACCGGACGGCAGCCGAGATTCGCAGTCTTTTCGCCCGCCACGGGGGAAACCTGGCCGGGGCCGGCAGTGTCTCTTGGCTCTTCCTGCGCAAGGGGGTCATCCACGTCGACGCAGACAAGGCATCATTCGATCACCTCTTCGAGGTGGCTCTGGAAGCATTGGCGGACGACGTTCAGCCCTCGGAAGGGTCGATCGAAATTCTCTCTTCGCCCGACCGGCTGGAAGGAGTCGTCAAAAGCTTGGAGGCGGCCGACATTCCCGTCGAGTCGGCGGCGCTCGCCTATCTCCCCCAGAACGTCGTCTCGCTCAAGGATGAGGAGAGCGCCCGGTCCCTCCTTCGGCTGCTCGATGCCCTGGAGGAGCACGACGATGTCCAGCATGTTTTCGCCAACTTCGAGATGGCCCCTGAGATGATGGCGCAGGCGGAAGCGGCGGTCCCGGGGAGATAAAGACGCCGTGACCTCGTCGGAAATTCGCGAGAGCTTTCTCCGCTTCTTTCGGGAACGCGGCCATACGATCGTCCCTTCGGCGCCGCTGTTGCCCGCTTCCCCAAATCTGCTCTTCACCAATGCGGGGATGAACCAGTTCGTGCCGATCTTCCTCGGCCAGAGCCTCTGCCCCTACTCTCCGCCGCGTGCCGCCGACACGCAAAAGTGCATCCGTGCGGGAGGAAAACACAATGATCTGGAAGAAGTGGGCTTCGACACCTCCCATCACACCTTCTTTGAAATGTTGGGCAACTGGTCCTTCGGAGACTATTTCAAGAAGGAGGCCATCGGATGGGCCTGGGAGTTGCTCACGAACGGGTGGGGCTTTCCACCGGCCCGTCTCTATGCGACCGTTTACGAACCTGCCCACGGCGAGCCGGGCGAATTCGATATCGAATCCTGCGAAGCCTGGTCCGCTCTTTTTGCCGGCGCCGGCTGCGATCCGGACATCCACGTCGCCAAATTCGGGAAACCGGACAATTTTTGGATGATGGGGGAAACCGGACCCTGCGGCCCCTGCTCCGAAGTTCATGTCGATCTGACGCCCGAAGGCCAAAGCCGCGGGCGGCTCCTCAACCGAAACGACCCACGCTGCCTGGAGGTCTGGAACCTCGTCTTCATCCAGTACGATGCTCGGGGCGACGGCTCCCTCTCCCTCTTGCCCGCTCGCCATGTGGACACGGGAATGGGGCTGGAGCGGATCGCTTCGATCCTGCAAGGCACGCGCGGCTTTCGCGACTTTTCCCAAAGGATCTCCAACTACGACACCGATCTTTTCCGCCCTCTCCTTCTGGTTTTGGAAAAGCTCTCCGGCCTCCCATACAAAGGAGCGCTCCCCGAGCCCGGCGGACGGGGAGAGCAGAGCGACGTTGCCTTTCGTGTCATCGTCGACCATTTTCGGGCCCTCGCCTTTGCGATCGCCGACGGCATCCTTCCCAGCAATGTCGGACGGGGCTATGTCCTACGCCGGATCCTCCGGAGGGCGAGCCGTTTCGGCCGCACCCTCGGCCTTCGCCCCCCCTTCCTTCCTGAACTTCTTCCCCCCTTGACCTCGACGATGGGGGAAGCTTTCCCCGAGCTGGTCGAGCAAGAGTCCCGGATTGCCACGGTTCTCGCCACGGAGGAGACGCTCTTTGCCCACACCTTGGAGCGGGGGCTCTCCCTCTTCGAAGATCTGGCCCGAGATGCCGCCAGGCGGGAGAGCCGGGAAATCTCCGGCGAAGAAGCCTTCCTGCTCTACGACACCTACGGCTTTCCTCTCGATCTTACCGAGCTCATGGCGCGCGAACAGGGACTCCGCATTGACACGCGGGGCTTCGAGGAAAGCATGGAAAAGCAGCGCAGCCGCTCCGCAGCGGCGCGCGAAGACGATCTCTTGAGCGTGGCGGCACAGAGCGATTTTGTCGGCTACGAAGAATTGGAGGCGGAGGGGGAGGTCGTTCTTTTGCTAGCCGGAAATCGCGCCGTCTTCGACCGCACCCCGTTTTATGCCGAGATGGGAGGCCAAGTCGGCGACTCCGGCACGATCGAGCATGAAGGCCGCCGTCTGCCGGTGGTCGACACTACCCGTTCCGCCAGCGGAGCCCATCTGCATCGGTTAAGTGAAGTCGATCGGCTGGTGCCCGGCTGCCGTGTCGTCTTGCGCGTCGACCGTGAGCGCCGGAAAAGGACTGCCGCTCATCACACCGCGACCCATCTTCTCCAATGGGCCCTTCGTGAGGTACTGGGTCCGCAAACGATCCAACGAGGCAGCTACGTCGGCCCCGATCGTCTCCGGTTCGACTTTACCCATACAGGACCGCTCTCGCCCGGGCAGATCTCCCGCGTGGAACAGCTTGTGCAAGAACGCATCGTCGAAGATGAGCCCGTGAGCTGGGAAGAGCACCGCTACGCGGAGGTGAGAAACGATCCACGGATCCTCCAGTTCTTCGGGGAAAAATACGGGGAGCACGTTCGCGTCGTCTCGATCGGAGACTGCTCCCGAGAGCTCTGCGGCGGAACCCACATCCGCCATACAGGCGAGATCGGATTTTGGAAGATTCTCTCCGAGACCGGGGTTGCGGCCGGAATCCGCCGGATCGAGGCCGCCGGAGGAGTAGCGCTTCTCGACTTCCTTCGCGAGCAGGCAGCCATCCAGGAGCGCGCGTGGGAAAGCCTCCATCGGAAAGAACCCGGAATTCCGCCGCTCGCTCCCTTTTCTGCGGAGCTCATCCCCGCTGCGGCGGCCAAGAGGTTGGAGGAGCGCCGCGAGCTCCTCCAGTCGCTCGAAGGGAGGATTCGCCAAACGGAGAAGCAGGCGGCAAAGAAAGCGGAAGACGCCTTGCGGGCGCGCGCCCGACGAGATGCGGCATCCGCCGCGAGCGCTGCGGAGCGCTGTGGCTCTCTCCCGGCGCTGGTCTTGGACTGCGGATCGGTTCCCGCAAGCTATCTTCCCCTTCTCTGGCAGGCAATCCAGGGCCAGTGGGAAGGCGTCGCCGTCCTCGCCTCCCGCGATCCTCAGCGTGCGGCCTTCCTGATCGGCGTTTCTCGGACCTACCGCGCCCGGGTGAACGCCGCCCGGCTTCTCCAGGAAATCCTCTTGCCCGTCTCGGGCAAGGGGGGCGGGCGCCCGGAACTCGCCCAAGGGGGAAGTGCGCGGCCGGAGAGTATTCCGGCGGCTCTGGGACATGCCAAGGAGCTTCTTCGCGCCGCCGGCTAGGAGACTCTCCCCGTGCAGCAGATCGGTCGGCTTCTCTTGATCACAGGCCTTCTCCTGGCGGGCATCGGCCTCCTGCTCAGCCTCGGGATCGGAACCAAGTGGATCGGGAGGCTCCCGGGAGACATCCGGTTCGAAAAGGGCGACGTACGCTTCTTCCTTCCGATCACCACCTGCCTGCTCGCAAGTCTCCTCCTCAGCGCGATCCTCTGGCTCTTCCGCCGGTAAGCCGATTTGCCGGAGAGATCACGCCGAGGGGGAAGAAGTCCGTCCGCTCAGCGAGACTGCCGGTTACGGCTTGATATCTTCGTCCGCGATCGCCGTCAGGTCGGCTTCGCTCAAGGGGGAAGTCCTCTGGGCATATTCGGCCCGGGCGGCCTTCACCTGCTCGGGGGTGACAGGAGTCCCCTTGTTGCCCCACGCCTGCCGCACATAGGTCAAGATCGACGCGATCTTGTCATCGGAAAGGATGGCCTTCCAAGGCTGCATCGGGCCGTTGTACTGCGCCCCGTTAACGGTGATCGGACCCTGCAAACCGTTGAGAACGATCGCCACCGCCCGCTTGGAGCCGCCTGCGGTCATGGGAGAGCCGGCCAAAGGAGGATAGACGGCCGGAATCCCGGTGCCGGTCGGTTGATGGCAGGCGGCGCAGTTCATCATGTAGAGCTGCTCGCCCCGCTTCGCGTCCTGCGAAAAGGCGGCCAGCGGCGCAAGTGAGAGCGCCACGCCCAGGATCCCAGCCCAGCGGGTTCGGCGGATGGCGCTGCCACGGACTGCTTCCAGGGAAGAAAAGGACGTGTGAGAACCAAGCCCGGTGCACAAAAATGTCTTCATCGTAACTCACTGAGTGATCCGTTCCTGACGGTCTTTGTCAATCTTAAAGCGCTGCATATCTCTCTGCGCCGCGGTTGGTTCTTTTGGCCGACCGGGATTCCGGGCTCTCCCACCCCTACGGCGCAAGCCGCTCCACTCTCCATCCGTTTCCTGGCACGCGCACATAGTGGAAGCGGTCATGGAGTCGACTGCTTCGCCCCTGCCAAAACTCGACTTCCTCGGGGATCAGACGATACCCGCCCCAATGAGGAGGCAGAGGGATATTGCTCGAGCCAAAGCGCTCCTGCATCTGGCGTAGGCGGTTTTCCAGGAAGGCGCGCTCGGCCGGGATCGGCTCGCTTTGTGGAGAAGCCCAGGCGGAGAGGCGGCTCAAAACGGGCCGACTCTCGAAATAGGCGGCGGACTCTTCGAGCGATGTCTTTTCTACGATGCCCCGGGCGCACACCTGCCGCATCAACGCGGGCCAAAAGCAGGAGAAGGCAGCCTGGGGGTTTTCCGAGAGGTCTCGCCCTTTGCGGCTTCCATAATTGGTAAAAAAGAGAAAACTCCTCTCGTCGATTGCCTTGAGCAGGACCATGCGGCTCCGCACCCTCCCTTCCCGGGAAGAGGTCGCCAGGGCGACCGCCGTCGGATCCCCCGCCTCTATGCGTTGCGCCTCCTGGTACCAGGAAAAAAATTGCCGCAGCGGATCGGTGTCAAGCTGCTCGAGCGAAAGAGGCGGACCTGCGAACTCTTTGCCTGAACCCTCCAGATAGATCATGCGTTTCTTGCTCTCCTATCTTCTCTTCCGATCTTCCGCCGAGGGGAGACCCTAACTGGAGATCCCTCGACTTCGCAAGAAAGGGTTGTGGATCGATGCCAAGATTGGTTCACTGCTCATCGTGCCCAACCGCATTCTAACTTCCCATGAGAAAGCGCTTGAGACCAATCTAGATCAGAAGATCTATGGCACGATTGCGGAAATCGGCGGCGGACAAGAGGTAGCGCGCTGGTTCTTCACCGTGGGCGGGGCGGCCGGGACCGTGGCGAAGTCAATGTCCGCCTATGACATGACCTTCAGCGACGCCATTTACGGCCCAACGGAACGGTATGTCTCCCGGGATCGGCTCGTGGCCATGCTCGACCACGAATATGATCTTCTCTTAGAGCGACTGAGTCAAAAGCGGGGAGACGAGACCCGCTTCTTCGTCTTTGCAGACACGGTTGCCATTCGAGGGTTTCAACCCCGGAGCGAATGCCACGGCTGGCTGGGGGTGCGGTTTCAGCACGAGCCCTTGGCTAAGCCGAGCGAGGTGATTCTTCACATCCGGCTCCTGGATAAAGAGCGAGTGCGGCAGCAGGAGGCACTAGGAATCGTTGGCGTAAACTTACTATATAGCATTTGCTATTTATGGGCAGACCCCTACCGTCTTCTCGAATCCCTGTTGGACAACCTCGATTCTGCGCGCCTGGAAATTGACCTGGTTTGCGCACGAGGGCCCGCATTCGAACAGTGCGACAATCGCCTCTTGAACCTCCACCTCATCGTGCTCGGCATGTCACGGGTGATTCTCTTCGATCCGACAGGGCAGCCGCGCCAGCCGGGCGAGCTCCTTCGCCGGAAATCGATGCTGATCGAACGGGGCGAGTTCGCTCCGGTCACCCGCATGCACATGGATATGCTTCAGCTTGCGCGAGAGAAATTCCTTCAAGATCCCTCAATCGAGCGCTTCGCCAAGATTGAGCTGCTGGAGATCACCACCAAGAACCTCCTCTTGCCCGATGGCAAGATTAACTCACGCGACTTTCTCCAGCGCGTCGACCTCCTCTGCACGATCGGCTACCATGTCCTGATTTCCAACTACGCCGAATTTTACGAAATCAGCGCGTACCTGGCCCGCTATGCGGAAGGTCTGGTCGGGGTCGTGCTCGGGATTCCCCTTTTGGAACAACTCTTCAGCGAACGCTACTACTCGTATGTCGAAGGCGGCATCCTCGAAGCAATGGGCCGCCTCTTCAAGAAGAACGTGAAGCTCTACGTCTATCCAACCCGAAAGCGATCGGATGGAGGGCTCCGCACGGTGGAACAGCTCGCCTTGGAGGGCCCGCTCGGCCATCTCTATGCCTACTTGCAGGAAACGGGTCGGATCGAAACCCTCTCCCCCCGCAATCCTCCGGACGCTAGCTTCTCGCCGCGACAGGTAGGTGCTCTCATCCGGTCGGGTGATCCCGCTTGGGAGAGTTATGTGCCGGTCCGGGCGGCCCAGCTGATTCGGGAAAAAGGGCTCTTCGGCTATGAAAAAAACCCCTTGGGGGCAGCGGCAAGCCAAGCTTCCAAGGGAGAGCCGACGACCCTCACCTGAATTGGGCGCTCCGGATTTGCGCAAAGCTCTTTTGTTCGTTCGAGCGATAACATATTCTCGCTTCGCATGGTGAGACGACCGGTCCTGATTCCCTTGCTTCTTCTATCGGTAACTCTCCCGGGCTTTTTCGACCGTGCAAGCGGTGACTCGCACTCCGACTCCACGCTGCGGACTCTCCCGCCCTCCATCGTCTTCCGAGGGAAGCCGATCTTCACGCGGCTGGTCGCCGAGGCGGAGCGGGAAGGCTGGCGGGAGATGCCGATTGGCCAGCGCACGGCACGAATCGGCGTAGCGCTGGTTGGAACCCCGTACAAGAACTGGACCTTAGAGATCGACGATCACATCGAGGCGCCCTCCGTCGACCTGGACGAGATGGATTGCTGGACTTTTTTTGAGATTTCCCTCGGGTTTGCCCGGATGTTGCGGGAAAAAACGGGTGACTATCAACCGGATGACCTTCTCCGCATGATCGAAATCGATCGCTACCGGGGAGGCCGGTGCGACGGAACCTACTACTCCCGCCTCCACCATCTGGAGGATTGGATTCGCGACAACGCCCGCCGCGACTTGGTCATCGATCTGACCCGCCGGCTCGGCGGAGTCCCAATGACCGGCCACTCCCTCCACTACATGGGTGAGCACTGGGAAGAGTTCCGCTACCTTCGCCACAACCCCGATCTCATTCCCCGCTTTCAGGCATTGGAGAAAAAGATCTCGGCGCAACCCGTCTACTACATCCCGAAGGGACGTGTGGCTTCGATCGAGCCTCGCCTGCAAAATGGAGACATCATCTGCATCGCCAGCACTTGGCCCGGCACCTTCACTTCACACGTCGGCTTGGCCTATCGAGACTCCGGTGGCGTGCTCCACTTCCTCCATGCCACCTCGATCCAGGCGGAACGACGCGTTGTGATCGGCCCCAGGCTCAGCGATTATCTCTCCTCCCATCCGAAGGCGGCGGGCATCCTCGTTGCTCGGCCCCTCGATCTTCCTCAGGCTGATTCCCTGGCCCCACGCTCCAAGTCAGCGGAAAAGAGTTCCAAGGGAACCAGGACGTCTCCCGCCACAGCCCCTGTGGAGGATGCCGGCTAATCCGATTCGCTGCGCGATCCGGGCAAGAGCCAGGGTGGCGGACAATCCCTCAGCTCAGACGCCTCTCGAAAGCTCGCCACGGAAACCCCCACATGGCGGCGCAGACAGGCGGCCGTTTGTGCGCGCGTTCTTGCCGACGGCTCGGAAAAGCCGTTCAGGAGGATCCCAAGAGGAGTCAGGCCGGCGGCTCGAATGCTTTCCACCGTGAGCAGGGCATGATTCAATACCCCGAGTCGGCAGAGCGCGACCACGATCACGGGAAGACCGAGGGCGGCGGCGAGATCGCTCACCGTTTCCGTACGGGTCAACGGCGTCTTCCAACCCCCTACCCCTTCCACGATCGCGCAGGAAAACTTCCACAGCAGGGGCCGCACCCGCGCTGCGACTTCCTCGAGATTCAGCGTCCGGCCCTCTTCTTCTGCGGCAATCGCTGGAGCCGCTGGACAGCGAAAGAAAAATGGATTGATTGCAGAAAGAGGCATTTCGGTTCCCGCCCCCGCTTGCAGACGGAGAGCATCGTCCTGCGAGCCTGTCGCAATGGGCTTGAGGCCGACGGGCCGCCAACCTAGGCGCCGCCAGGCTTCCAGGAGCGCAGCGCCGCAGACGGTCTTGCCGACATCGGTGCCCGTGCCGGAAAGGAAAAGATGGAATCGTTTTTCCGGTTGCAAATATCGAGGTGCTCCGTAAGCTTACTCGATCCCTCCGGAAGGCGGTGGGAGGTGATCATTCTGAAAAGCAAAACGAAACGCAAGAAAATATGGCAGATCTCACCAATCGGTATCCGGACAACGTTTTCGGAAAATTCTACGTAGACTCCCAGTGCATCGACTGCGATCTCTGTCGGGAGACTGCGCCCTCGAACTTCAAGAGGAATGACGACGGCGGACATTCGTTCGTTTACAAGCAGCCCTCGACCCCGGAAGAAGAGGAGCAGTGCTGCGAGGCCAAGGAAGGCTGTCCGGTAGAAGCAATCGGAGATGATGGGGAAGCTGCAGAGGTCGCTGCCCAAGCATCGGAAGTCCGACAAGGCTAACGCTTACTCTAAAGCAGTAGGCGGTGGTCCTCCGCCAAGCGCGGGGGAGTGAGTTGTTTTGCGGCGGTGAGGCTCCGGCCTAGTTAGCTGTGCGGGTTCGCATGAGTCGCAAAGTTTGGACCCGAGGCTTGGGGGAGAGGCAGGTTGATCTCTTTGGCACCAATGGGTGAGTTCCCAAGCCAGAGGGGTCGGCAGAAAGCCCTCGACGGCGCTTCGCAGACGCAGGAGACGCGGAAGATCCTCCGCCCGAAGGCACCGGGAGAAAGACTCGACCGGTATCTCGCCGTTTCCCTCGGGCTGTCGCGCACATCGGTGCAGCAACGGCTCCTCTCGTCGGCCGTCCAGATCAAAGGCATTCTCGGGACTCCCGCCGCCTCCTATCGCCTCCGCGGAGGAGAAGAGATCGAAATCGATCTTTCAGTGCGGACGTCTGCTCTGGAGCCGCCCCTTCCGGCGCCAGAGTCGATTCCGCTCGTGATTCTCCACGAGGACGACGATCTACTTCTGATCGACAAGCCTTGGGACCTTGTTGTGCATCCGGCCTTCGGCCACCGGACCGGAACACTCGTCAATGCCCTGCTCGGCTATCTCCCAAGGTTGCCTGGAGCCCACACCATTCGGCCGGGCATCGTCCATCGCCTCGACCGAGAAACCAGTGGCCTGCTGATCGTGGCGAAAACCGAAGCGGCTCGAGCGAGCCTGCTCGACCAGTTCGCCTCGCGAACCGTCGAAAAGGGCTACGAGGCGGTCGTTAGGGGAGCGTTTCCGCGAACCCCCGTCTCCTGTGCCCGAAATGTGGGACGCGATCCTCGGAATCGTCGGAAGATGGCGGCTCTCTCCCTAGGTGGACGAAGCGCACTCACCGAGTTCTCGCTGATGAAGCAGCATCGCAGTGCCGCCCTTGTCCAATGCCGACCGCAGACCGGACGAATGCACCAGATTCGGGTCCATCTCGCCTTCCTCGGCCACTCGGTCGTCGGCGATCCGCTCTACGGAGGGAACCGACAGCCGGAGAGTTCCCGTCTCCTCCTTCACGCGCGATCCCTGGCCTTTGTCCATCCCCGCTCCGGACAGCGGGTCCGCTTCGAAAGCCCACTTCCCAAAGAATTCTTCACTTGGCTCGAGAGGAACGATGCCCAAAGACCCTGAACGCTTGCGCGCGACTCTCCTCGCCTACGTGGAGGCTTTGCGCTGCACCGGCCGCCAGTCCGTTCGCCTCCGGTCCGGCTGGCGCAGAGGGCTCTCATCGCTCTTCCTTCCGATCCAGGGGGCCGTTTCCCGGCCTCTTTCCGTCGTCCAGGCCCCGCTTCCGAAGGAGAACCAGCCATCCCTGGAGTCGATCGCAACGCCTCCTTCCGTCCCGCCCGAGCCAACCGATCGGCCGGAACGCGCGCGCCGGCTCGAAGCACTCCGTCAAACGACGGCGGGATGTCGCCGCTGCCCCCATCTCGCCGCCTTCCGTTCGCAAGTCGTCTTCGGCGTAGGGAATCCCCATGCCCGACTGCTCTTCACCGGCGAAGCTCCGGGAGCCGAGGAAGACCGGCAGGGAGAGCCTTTCGTCGGGCCCGCCGGCAAGCTCTTGACCCGCATGATCCAAGCGATGGGGCTCCAGAGGGAGGATGTCTACATCGCGAACATTCTCAAGTGCCGGCCCGACCTTCCCCCAGGGACTCCGGGCAACCGAAAGCCGGCTCCGGAAGAGATGGATACCTGCCTGCCCTATCTGCGCGAGCAGATCAGCATCATTCGTCCGGAAATCATCGTCGCTTTGGGAGCGACCGCTCTCGAGGGATTGACGGGCCTGCGCAAGGGAATCAGCGCCCTGCGGGGGACCTTCCTCGATTTTCAGGGAACTCCGCTTCTTCCAACCTTCCATCCCAGCTACCTCCTTCATAAACCCGACCTGCGGCTCAAGCGGCAGGTTTGGGAAGACCTTCTCCTGGTCATGGAGCGGCTGAACCTTCCCATCAGCGAGCGCCAACGCGGCTTTTTCCTGACCAAGAGCTAACTAGCCTGTCTTTTTTCGGAGCCCCCGGCGGACAGGGCATGGAGACCAGATCCTCCGCATCTTTTTTCTTCGACAAACGAGGCTGGGAACGAAAAGCTTGCTATCGTGAGGAACTCTGCGGTGCCGGGAAAGCCGTTCTCTCCGCAGAAAAAGAATGGCCCGGGGAAAAAGCGGCCTGAGGGCTTTTTCGACTCTCCTTGGCAGCTCCTTCTGCAAGTCTTGATAGCCCTCCTGCTGGTCTGGCTCTGGCAGGAGAGCGTGCAGCGGACGACCGTCACGACGATTCCCTACAGCTCCTTTCTTGACAAGCTCGCCAAGAAGGAGATCGTCGAATGCACCATTACTCCGGAGGAAATCCAGGGCAAGATGCTGGTGTTCCCTCCCGCAAAGACGGTCTCCTCTCCCGGGAAGAAGGAGGGGGAAGCCAAACCAGGAGTAACGCCCGCCCTCTTCCGAACCGTCCGGGTCGAGGATCCCAATCTTGTCTCCCAACTGCAGAGCGCACACACGACCTACTCGAGCGTGCGTCCCAGTCTCCTCTCCCAACTCATCTTTTCATGGATTCTTCCCATTGGAATCTTCTTCCTCATTTGGGTCGGCCTGAGCCGTTGGATGACACGCGGCGCGGGCTACTCCCTGCTCAACGTGGGAAAGAGTCGGGCTCGCCTCGTAGCGGAGGAGGGCACCGGGGTCAGTTTCGAGGATGTCGCCGGCTGCCAGGAAGCGAAGGTCGAGCTTCAGGAAGTCGTTGATTTTCTCAAGAGTCCCGACCGGTACCGGGCGCTTGGCGCCAAGATCCCCAAAGGGGTTCTCTTGATCGGGCCCCCGGGCACAGGAAAAACGCTTTTGGCGCGCGCCGTCGCTGGAGAAGCCAAGGTCGCCTTTTTCTCCCTGAGTGGGAGCGAATTTGTCGAGATGTTCGTGGGCGTCGGCGCTTCCCGGGTGCGCGACCTCTTTGTTCAAGCGAAGGGCCGTTCCCCCTGCATCATCTTCATCGATGAGCTCGATGCCATCGGCCGACAGCGAGGAGTGAGGATCGCGATGGGTCATGACGAACAGGAGCAGACCCTCAACCAGTTGCTCGTCGAGATGGATGGCTTCGATCCGAACGAGGGGATCATCCTGCTGGCAGCGACCAATCGGCCTGACATCCTCGACCGGGCGCTTCTCCGTCCGGGCCGCTTTGATCGGCACGTCCTCGTCGACCTCCCCGATGCGCAGGGACGGGAGGCCATTCTCAAGGTCCACGCCCGAGGGAAGCCGCTCTCACCGGACTCCAACCTTCAGGAGATCGCTCACGCCACCTCCGGCATGTCCGGAGCCGACCTCGCTAACCTCATGAACGAGGCGGCCCTCCTGGCCGCGCGCCGAAAAGCGCAGCAGGTCGAACAGGCCGATCTGCTCGAAGCACTGGAAAAAGTGGTCGCGGGCCCCGAGCGCCGCAGCCTCCAACTCGCCGAAGCAGAGAAGCATCGGGTCGCCTATCACGAGGTGGGCCATGCACTGGTTGCAGTGGCGACCCCGGGGGCGGATCCCGTCCGAAAAATCAGCATCATCCCGCGCGGTCGCGGCGCCCTTGGTTACACCCTCCAGCTTCCTCCGGCCCAACAATACCTGTTCACTCGCACCCAGCTCCTTGCCAAGATCCGTTGCGCAATGGGTGGAAGAGCGGCGGAAGAGATTATTTTCGGCGAGGTCAGCACGGGATCCGAAAATGATCTGGAGGTAGCAACCACCCTCGCCCGGCAGATGGTCTGCCTCTACGGCATGAGCAAATCGGTCGGTCTCTCCCATCTCATTCCAAGCCGGCCCAGCTTGACAGAGATTCCCGGGGTCAATGGTCACCTCGAATACAGCGGAGAAACCGCCCGACTGGTCGACGTCGAAGTGCAGCGCCTCCTGGAGCAGGCCTACGAGGAAGCCAAGGCCATTCTGCAAAGAGAGCGCAAGACGCTTGAGGGAGTTACCTCCGAGTTGCTTAAGAAAGAAACGCTAGACGCCACTGAGTTCTTGACGCTCTTGCCGGAATCCGCAAAGCAACCGTTAGCTGCTCCGCAATAGTGTGTTAACACTACTTTGCATTTCCGATTGACCAACCGGGCATCCACGCCGTATTTTGCTCACCCAGATGAGTTCCCTACCGCCAGGGCATGACGCTGGACATCTGGCCCCTTCCCAAAGAGAACCCGAGGCTTCGCCCGCTGCAGAAACAGAGGCCCCTCCGCAAAATGGTTATCCAGAGCAGCCGCCTCCCCCTGAGGCGCAGTCGAACGCCCCGGAAGGGATGAATTCGCCAAGCTGGCGACCGCCGTTCTTTTTGCGCCAGAATCCAGGGGCGTCCGCCTCTGGGGAAATGGCCCCTCCCCAGTCATCTCCCCTTCCCCAGGGTGCCTACGCCTCCTTTTCCTACCCGCAGCCGCGTCCCGCGCCGGCCAACCCGCCTCCAGCGCATGCTCCCTCATACTCTTGGCGACATCCGACGCACGCCCCGCAGGGTTATGCGTCCGACCTGTCCTCTCCTGCCAACGGCTCGGGCCAGCCCAACTCCTACTCTCCTCCACCCCAACCGCAGGCCCATACAGATCCCCAGCCCCCTGCGCAGTGGAGCCAGCCGCCGCCGCCCGCACCCGCTCAACCGTATCGTCCTGCCCCGCCCCAACAAAATCCGGCTCCGCAGGGTTATCCGTCCTATCCCTCTTACGGCTCGGGCCAGCCCAATTCCTACCCTCCTCCGCCCCAACCGCAGGCCCGTACAGCTCCCCAGCCTCCTGCGCAGCGGAGCCAGCCGCCGCCGTCCGCACCCGCTCAACCGTATCGTCCTGCCCCGCCCCAAGAAAATCCGGCTCCGCAGGGTCCGGAGGGCTATCCGTCCTCGCCTGCCAACGGCTCGGGCCAG
>NZ_CABFVA020000069.1 GCF_902143375.2 Methylacidimicrobium tartarophylax
CCCGCTTGGGATTCACGGTGGAGCCTTCGCGCCGCAGCGCCTCGGTCATCCGCCGCACTCCGTAGAACGGATGCGCCGTGTAAAGCTCGTCCAGGCGATGACACAACGCGATCTCCTCGGCATCCGGACCCACCGGCTGGTAGTAAAGCCCGCTGCGGTCCAGCCCGAGCAACTCGCATTGGCGGCGCACGGATAGCTTCCCTCGACTGTCAATCATGGCGCGACGAGCCTCAAGTGAGAGGGCCGAACTTTTTTTTAAGCCAGCGGTTTTCCACCTCCAGCCGTCCAATCTGCTCGAAGAGCTCCCGCTCCCGCGACTCGACGGCTTGGGTCTCGCGTTCCAGCCGCCGGCCAAAGAATCCGGGCAAAGCCAGCAGCGCTTGCTTTTTCCAGTGCCCGACCACGACCGGATGCACCCCAAATTCCGTGCTCAATTGGTTGATCGTTTTGTCCTCGCGCAGCGCCGCGACGACCGCTTTGGCCTTGAACTCCGCGCTGTGCCGACGACGCGTCCGTTTGCTTGTCTTGTCTGTGATTCCAGTGGGCTTCCTTCTTAGCTTAACCACCGGTCGGATTTTTAGGGAGCACTTCAGTCATCTTAGGATGGGTGATGGCATGAGCGAAGGCAGGAAGCGCAAAGCACATAGCGCGGAGTTTGAGGCGAAGGTGGGAATGGAAGCGATCCGGGGATTCTCCCCGCGCAACAACAGGGCAGCGCTGTTCCGCTGCGACTAAAGTAATAGATGCAGCTTAAATTCGGAAGAAATCTGTCTTGCCATCGGGGTCCACTCAACCGGCGATATGCGTGAATGGCTTTGGAGGAATTCTCGTTGCGTTTTTTTTCGTTCAGGCTTTCTTTGGAAGCCGTGGAGCACGTGAGCCAAGGCGAGGAAACCTGTTCTCCGGAGAGGCAAAATCCCCAGTGGATGCGGGAAAGGCACCTCCATTATCAGCGAAGAATATCGATGATTTGGCGGAGGGTGACTCGCGTGATCGTGGGACAGGAAGCGGCTGTCTTTCGCGGCCTGGTGGGCTCCCTCTCGGTCTTTCAACCCAACGTGGGTGGCTTTCCGGCCAACGGGCATTGCACGTTTATCGGCCTGCCGGGAACCGGTAAGAGCACGATGGCATCAGTTCTGGCCCAGGCGATCGGCGGCACCTTTAGCCGCATTCAATGCACGGCGGACCTTCTGCCCAGAGATTTCACGGGGAGCTTTGTGGAAAAGGAGGGAAGCCTCGTCTTCGAAAGAGGTCCTCTCTTTGCCAACGTCGTCCTTTGCGACGAATACAACCGGGCTCCCGAAAAAGCGCGCAGCGGGGTGTTGCAGGCAAAGATCGAGGGCTTTGTCTCGGTCACCTTTGGCGAGGAACGCTGTTTTCCTCTCCCTCGGCCAAACATCATTTTCATGACCCTCAACCCGATGGAAGTCTCCGGCCTTTACCAGATTGGAGATGCCGATCGGGATCGCTCGCTTTTTCAGATCTTCTTTGTGCCTTTGCAGCAGGAGGAGCGGGTTCGGCTTTTGGAGCGGGCGGAAGGCTTTCTCGACGCGAAGATCGCCGAGGATGAGGCAAAAGAGCCGCTGACCCCCGAGGAGTTCGAGGAGATCCGCTCTTTTGTCTGGGCGGAAGTAAAGGCGAGCCGCTTGCTCAAGGAGTATTTGGTTCGGCTTACCGAGGTGGAGCATCTGGAGGCGAGGCTGGCGCCCGTCCGGCAGGATTTGGAGGCTCTGGCCGGCGTTCCTCTTTCCCTCCTCTTTTCCGGCTATTTGGCGGAACGGCCTGCTTTAGGGCTGCTTGGCGCCTCGAAGGTAGTGGCTTTCCTACGGGGGAGCGAAGTCGGCCAAAGCGGTAAGATCCCCCGGCTTTGGGTGGCTCCCTCTGACGTTCGGGAGATCTATGCGGATGTCATGAACCATCGCATTCGGCTTTCCGAAGAGCTGGAGGTGTTCTGCCCGAAACTTGCACCGCATCTGTTCGGAAGGTTATCGGAGCAAGATCGACGCGGCTTTTCGAGCCTCACCGCTCTTTTGCCCAGGGAGATCGTCGTCCGCTACCTGTTGCAGGAAATTGTCTCTCGGGTCCCGGATCTCGAGTAGCATGTCATGGCGTCCACTCCTTTCGGCTTTTTCCCCCGGCGGCGGCTCGCCTCGCCAATGTCGGGAGCGTGGCCGGCCAATCCGATCCCCGGCGGATCGGAGTTCGAAGCCTTTCGAGACGCTCGGGCGGGGGAGGATGTCCGCTGGATCGATTGGATCAGCTCTCGACGATGGGGAGAGAAACTTGTGCGGCTGGCCGAAGAAGCGCGCGCGCCGGGTCTTCTTATGGTGGAAGGGGGCTGTTGCGGGAAAGCTTCCCCGCTGGGAAGCATCGCCCTCGAGCTCGCGAAGCTCTTGTCGGAGGAGATCCTCTATTCGGACCCGGAAAGCCTGATCGGACTCGTTGCCGGCCTGCGGTCGGGGCTGGTCCGGGAGCCTCTGCAAGCGGGACCGACTTGGAAAGATCGGATCCTGGCAAAGCTGAAGCGCGTGTTGCAAGAGGAGGAGGAACGTGAGGGGAAGCTTCCCAAATTATTGGAAGCAGTGCGACCGTGGCTGGCCTTTGCTTCAGCGGTCGTTTTCTTTCTGCCGATCTGCTGCCTTTTTCTCGACCAGACCTTCGAGCGCTTCCTTCCCCGCTTGCGGGCTCCGGGGAGGGAGGTGATTCTTTTCGCGCTAGCAGGCCGCTGGGAATTACAGTTGCCTTCCGCGCAGGCGCTCTGGACGTTTCGAGATCCCTCCGGTTTCTCCTTGCGCGCCCCACTCGGCTCCCGGCGGTTCCGAGAAACCTTTTCTTCGCATGCCTCCGAACGGTTGCGGGAACTGTCGAGTCGACTCGCTTTTTTCGGATTTCGGCGCGGCTTGGAGTGGGAGATCGTCCAGGAGGGGGATTCCGCGAGGGAGCGGATTGGGCGGATGGCCGCCTTTCGACGGAGGGTCTTGGGATGAAAGTCATGTGGACCATCGGGCTCAGCCTTTTGCTGTGGATCGCGGGCATGGGGTTCCCGTTCGGCGTTGACACGGTTTGGGGAGAGCAGCGGAAAGACGAAGATCTCTTTTTCTTTGATCGAGAGCTCCATTTCTGTGCAGTGGCTCGCCTCCCGCGACTTTACGTAGAGATCCGGCGTGTTCTGCCCAGCGGCTCTCACGAGTGGACAGAGGCCTGGAAGACCGCGCTGGGCGACCTATGGTCGGAGGAGAAGATCGAGGTCTATGGGGCCGGCGTTCTCCTGAACCTGCCGGGCAGTCCGCCTCCAGAAAAGATCGTCGCGACGGCGGCCGCCTTGCGGAATCGAGAGTCGATTCGGTTCGCCTATCCGTTGGTGGAAACAACTGCGGGCCCCTGCGTGCCTCTTCCCCGAGTGGAGTTCGCTTTTGATCCGCGACTTTCGCTGCAGGAAAGGGACGAGATCTGTCGGGCCATCCACCGCGATCTTCTTGATCTTTTTGGAGCCAGCTGGGCTGGCCGAGTGGAGAAACTGGGGGAAAGCAAGGGGATCGTGCTCGAGGTTCCCGATCCCTTTCTAGTGGCCCGCCGGCTGGCCCTCTCTCAGGCGAAGGGAATTCGCTGGGCTATTCCTGTGCTCAATGCGCTTCGCAGCCCGGTCGAGGTGAGGGCGGCCCTCGTACGCCCTGGTGGGGAAGAGGGAGAAAGCATGAGCGTCCTTTTGGGAAACTTGATCTATCTCCGGTTGATGGTGAAGGTAGATCCCACCGCGCAAGTCGAACGGGATGCGCCGTTGAGGAGCATCTCCGAGCTGAGTATTCGACCCGTGAGCGGAGAGGCTCTTCTCCCGTCGTTTCTCGAACGAGGCGAGCCGCGGGAAGAGGGCGGCGGGGCGAGCCGGCAGGTCTGGTTGCCGCTGCGATTCTATCGTAGCGGGGAGTTTCTGATCGAGCCGGGCACTGTCGCCTATCGGGAGGCGGATAACCCAATTCGGTCCTCTCAAGCTCCGCCCTTGACATTGCGGGTCATCGGCTTGGCCAGCGGGGTGATCGCCCTTCATCCGCTCAAATTACTGCCCGGCTGGGTGGATCGGGCAACCACGGTTCGCGAAGCAGAGTCTCCGGGGCCGTGGCTGATGTTGAGCTTGGGCGCTCTCCTAATGGCCGCCGGAGGGGGTTGGATCGTCTGGGCAAACCGGATCCGCAAGGATGCGCATTGGGGCGAGCCGATGGGGGCGAGGGCTTCGGGGGATAGCGGCACGATTCTGATCCGGCAAGCGAGAGAACGCTGGGAGCGGGAGCGGGAGCTGGCGTCTGTGCGTAAGCTCGCTTGGCAGTTGCTGGAAAAAGGTCGGTCCGGAAAGCTTTCTGGGCCGGCGCAAGGTCTTTGTCACTCTCTCTTGGAGCAGAGCGAAAGCCTTTTTGCTGATGGGGCCCTGGAGGAATCCGTCGGGTGTGCCGCGGAGAGAAAAGTTACCGAGCTTTTGCTTCGACTCGACGGCGAGGCGGGGGAAGGGGCTAGAAGGGGCTAGGGCATGAATCGGGAATCGGCCTGGTATGTTGCGGAGCTCTTGGGACCGATCACCATCTGGTTTTGGCTGTGGAAGCGGAGTCGCAAGCGGCCGGTAGCTTGGAGCCGTCATGGCGGACTCACCCTTTACGCGGAAACGTTGCTCGCTCTTCCCCGGCGGGAAAAGGTGCGGCTGCTGCTGGCGGAGCTGTTGCCGCTCTTCCTGCTTTGGGTGGCTTGGGCAGCGCTTCTTTCCGTGATTTGGCGTATTGGTGCGCATCGCGAGCTGGCTCCAGCGGCCGATTGGGAGAGACGGCTCGTCCTGGTTGACGATCTTTCTGGAAGCATGCAGGGGAAAAAGGAGGAAAGCTTGCGCCAAGCCAATCTCCGTTTTTTGGCCTCCAGCCGTGGGTCCGCGGGTCGACGTGTTCGCGTCGGGCTGATCGAGTTTTCCGGAAGTGCCGCCGTTCGGCTGCCGCTCGTACCTCTCGCTCGGGGCGAAGAGGAGCGGGAGCTTAACGTCCGGCTCCAGCGAGTTGTCCAGTCAGTGAGCACCAAAGATCCAGGCATGGGTATGGGCACGGAACTTGGAATGGGCATCTGGGCCGGGCTGGAGGCGATCGTGCGATCCGGCCGGTGGAAGGATGCCATTCTTCTTCGCCATTGGAGGGAAACGCAAGAGGCGCTGGGGCGAGGTGCGCGTCTTGCGGACGGAGCCGCTCTTCGCAAGATCTTTGGAAACCATTCGGATGCGGCGATCGTCGCCTTTACGGATGGAATGGTGCGCAACGAAAGCCTCCCCACCGCTCGGGTTTTGGAATTTGCCCGTGCGCTTGGAGTGCGCAGCTATTGTTTGAGCGTGGAGGAGTTGCCGGCCGAAATCGCGACGAATGCCTACCGTACGATGACTCGAATCGATCCGGAAAATGAAGAAGGCTTTCAAAGTTTGTATGAAGAGATCGCACGCAAAGAGACCCGTCCTCGGATGGAGTGGAAGCTCACGGAACGGAGCCCTTGGGAGGGAGGGCTCTTCGCGCTCGCCTGTGCGGCGCTCGTCGGCTCCGTCTGGTTCCGGGATCGGGCGATCCCACGAGGTCCATAACGTTCCCTGGAAAAAGACCGTTTCATGAAAGGCAATGGAGCAAGAAGAAATCGGAGCTGGGTTGGTTGGCTTCTCTTGGGCTTGGGGGTTGTTTCTCTTTTGATTGGCGCTTTTTGGCGAGGGAGCGAGGTCTGGCGCGCGCGGCAGGTGCAAGCATCCCAGGTCTCGCTCCAAAAGAGAGTGGGGGAAGCGCGCGATGCCGTCGCACGACTTCGGGATGCGGCGGAGCGAGGAGAGGGACTTTCCGAAGCGGGCCGTCAATTTCAAGATCGCATCGAAGATTTGTCGCTATCCGAGGAGATCCGTAGGGGCATCGCGCGGGAAGCTGCCTGGGTCCTCCTGCAGAAAGCGTCTACCCTCTCGGCAGAGGCGGCGGTTTATCGTCGGGAAGAGTCCGACCATCCTCACCTGACGAAGCTGCTGAGCCAGCTACGGGCTTTGCGGACTCAGGCGTTCCCGCTGCTCGCCGCGGGCTTGCCCCCCGTCGGCGTTTCGGACGGCGAGCAATGTCGGCATAAGATCTTTTATGCCAAAGGGCTTTTGGATGCCTGGGTTGCGGATTTGGAGACCGATGCCCAGCGGCAGGTGGAGTCTTGGCTTGCTGCGGTCTCGGAGCTCGCAGCCGCGCTCAAGGAAGCCCCGGAAGATCCTTGGACCATCGAAAACCTCGAAGTGCTCGGCTCGACCTTTCACTCGACACTCGGCCGCGGGCAGGTGCAAGCAGGGGGAGAGAAACCGGGGAAAAAAGATCTCCAAAAGCCGGAGGAAGCCTCGCCTCTCCCTCAGCGGCAAGGGCATGCCCCGTCGGTTCCGAAGGGGAAGATGTGATTGGGTCGCTGTTCCTGAAGGTAGAGAACTTTTGGGGCCTCGTCCCCTGTGCCGTTTTGCCTCTGATCGTCATCTGGCAGCGAGACCGGGAACTGAGCTTAGCGCAAGAGCGTCGGACGCTGGATTCGGGACCGGGAGCGCACCATTGGCCGAAGTGGGGACGCCGTGGGGAGAGCCTTCTCCTCTGTCTTGCTCTGCTGGCGAGCGCTGGTGGCATGGCTGGTCTGCGCTGGGGTTGGGGAGCGCCGGCTGCGCAGTGGCGTCACTGCGAATTCTGGCTCCTTCTCGACACTTCCCTCTCGATGCGCGCCCAGGATACCACGAGGGTGGGGAATAGCTTCGTCTCGCGTCTAGAATGGGCGGAACTCGTCTGTTCGAAGTTGTTTGAAAGTTTC
This sequence comes from Methylacidimicrobium tartarophylax, assembly GCF_902143375.2. Lineage (GTDB taxonomy): Bacteria > Verrucomicrobiota > Verrucomicrobiia > Methylacidiphilales > Methylacidiphilaceae > Methylacidimicrobium > Methylacidimicrobium tartarophylax. The sequence continues at coordinate 6,820 of NZ_CABFVA020000069.1, forward strand.
CCGGGCGCACGGTTTGGGATCATCCCCTTTGCGGGCGACGCCTCGGTGTTGCTACTACCGAGCACCGATCGCAATGAGTTTGCCTATTACCTCCAGAGCGCGACGGCGGTTCCAAAATCAAGGGGGACGGACCTAGTCGAGCCGCTTCGAGCACTTGCGTCGGAATGGACGCAGAAGCCTCCCGCAAGTCCAATGCCGGTGGTGGTTTTACTTTCCGATGGGGGTAGAGAGGAGGGGAGAGAGATTCCAATCGCCAAAATCGGCGAGACTGCTAAAGAGGTCCAAGCCGCTTCTCCTCGGGTTCTTTTCGTTTGTGTCGCTGTGGGTGGGGATCGCGAGGCGGCCGTGCCTTCGGAATCGCCTTCGGGGGATGTTTCCTTGGAGGAGGACTTCCAATCGAAGGGGCTGCTTCGAACCGCGCGCTTTGATCCTCCTCTGGAAACCGTCTCCGAAATGATAGGCGGCCTTTTCTTTCGAGCGAAAGACATCTCGTTGGAAGAGATTTGCCGCGCAGTGGCGCAGCGGCTGGAGAAGCAGGGAATGCATCCCGAATGGGAAGCGGAGGCGGGCGGAGAGGAAGCGGGGCGAGTTTTGGCGACGCTCGGCCTGGGAATCCTTTTCTTGTTGACCACTCTCTGGAGCCGCCAGTAAAGCGAATTCTTTTGAGTGTCAGGTCCCGGATGACGCCGATGCTTTTG
>NZ_CABFVA020000070.1 GCF_902143375.2 Methylacidimicrobium tartarophylax
GGGCTGGCGGATGATCCGCCAGCCGCGCTCTGCAAACTCGGGCTCGAGCCCGCCCAGGAAGGCCGCTGCCTCCTCGGAGGTGCTCCCGTCATCGACGAGGATGACCTCGAAGTTCGGGTAATCCTGGGCGTGGAGCGATTCGAGCGCTTGGGCAAGGAGGGCGGGGCGATCGTGGTGCACGAGGCAGACGCTCACCTTGGGAGGATCGAACGGGCCGGCCGACGATTGCATTGCTTGCCGGGAAGGCAGAGCGGCCAGCCAATCGATCCAGCCTTTCCGAATCACGGAGGGATCGATCGGGGCTTCCGGAGCCCGCATTCCCAGGCGCAGCGCCTCCCGGAGTCTGTCGGCCAGCGCTTCGGGATTGACATGAATCTCCGGCTCGCCTTCCCCGGGCCACGCTCCTTCGCCTCCTTTCTCTCCCACCCGCAGAAGGGGGATTTGCCAGCAGGCGCACTCCCAGGCCGCGAGGGAAAGCCCAGGGGCGGAGGAGCCAACCACGGCAAGACGCTTTCCCTTCCGAAGATAGTCGAGCGCCTCTTCTCGCTCGAGCGGCTCCAAAGCTTCCCAGTCCTGGGGCCAGGCGGCCGCTCGACGCGCGACATACTCTCTTCCGGAGGTGCCCTCGATTCGACCGGAGCGGCCCAGGAAGGTGATCCGGAGCCTTCCGGTCGCGGACGGGGGGAGGCGATCGATGGCGTCGCAGAAGATGCGGAGCCTCTTCCGCCACTCCAGCGAACCGAAGAAGACGATCTCCTCTGGAACGAAGGGCTCCCCTTCCGGCTTCGGAAGCAGGGAGAAAGAAGCGGGGAAGGGCGGAGGCAGGGAGCGGCGGCTTTCGGGAAAGATCCAGCCCTCGGCTTCGAGCGATCGGAGCAGCGCGTCGCTGGTGGCGATCACCCCGTCGGCGAGCCGAGCGCTCTCCCGCTCGAGGAAATCGGCGATGAGCAGCTCATCATCTTCCACGAGATCGGCGTTGTCGAGGGTGCGGCGCAAGGTCGGGCTGTGGACGAGAACCGCGAGCGGAAGCTTCTCGAAGGCCAACCCCTGGTGCTTTGCCAGAAGAGCGTAATAGCCCAAGCCGCCGCGATCGCAAAAGAGGACCCGGTCGAAGTTGGCTGCCTGCTGCCGGAGCCATCGGTAGGTCTTGTAGGCCCGGGAGGAGGAGCGGGGCAATACGAAGCAGCGCTCGGCGGGTTCCGGCAAGGGAGTCAACCGCACGCCTCGGTCGGCGTAAGCCTCCACGAGCGGAGCGAGCGCGTGGGCCTCCGCCGGTTGTTCGCCGGCGAGCACCACCGTGGCTTCCCAACCCGTCTCCGCCAGGGTCTCGGCCAGCGAAGCGACAAGAGAACCAAGGCCGCTGCTCGGGCCGAATCCCGCCAGCTCGATGGTCGCCAGGCAGATTCGCGGGCGAGCCTTACCGGGAGCGGAGGAGTCGGAAGCGGAGAGCGAGTCCATCAGGGCGAAAGGGTATGAGCGAGGGCGAAGAGCTTAACGCGGCGAAGGGCTCCCGCGCACACAGTTTTTGAAGAGAACCAGGGGGAAACCCCTCGCGCGAATGCCTGCGACGGAGCGTCTAGGTGCCAAAGACCAACATCCGCTGGTTCCGCGGATGATTCTATTTCCTAATTATCAGGTCCTGGATGATTGCGTACTGTTTTTTGGAAGAGATGCGGATGGGATTGTTGCCATGTTTTGAGGGCCTGAAGCGGGGGTTGATGGTTGAGCGATTTTTGAGGGTGGTGTTCGCTGTAGAGCCAGGCGTAGCGGTGGAGCGTGGTTTTCAGGTCCAGGGAGCTTTGGAAGGGATGAGTACGGAGGATCTGCGCCAGCCTTCCGTTGAAGCGCTTCACTATGCCATTGGTGCGAGGCGACTTCGGCTTGGTCAGGCGGTGCTCGATTCCCAGTGCTTGGCAGAGCGCGTCAAACTCATGGGATCCGGTAGCATCCTTGGGTTCTTGGCCGAAGACCCTATCGGTGAACTCCTTGCTGTGATCGATGAGGATGGTTCGGACTTTCACGGGCGCCGGCTTTGGCGAGCACGTGGAGGAAGCTGCGTGCGGCCGCTGGGGTCTTTGCACGCTTGACCGCCAGGAAGACCCAACGGGTGGCACGGGTCCTTGGCGACGAAGAGATAACGGCGAGAAGTCTCGTCGGCCATCTGGGGCAGGGATTTGAGGTCCACGGGAAAGTAGCCCGGCAGGTCAACTGGAAAGGGTTGAGTGGGATTGGCCTTTTTTCCGGTTGAGGCAGCCGGGAGTGGCCGAGGGCGCCCGCAGGAGCCGGCCCAAGGCCGAGCGGGTCATGGAGGGTTCGATCCATTCGAGGATGACGGCCAGCAGATCATCCAGCGGCAGCCGGAGCTGCGTGCGCAACTCGATCACCATCTCTTCCTGTCCCGGATTGAGTGTCGTCGGAAGACGATGCGGCGTGTGGCTGGCGTCCGCGGGCGTTATCCCGCTTCCGCCACCGACGAATCGTCTCCCGATTCACGCGAAACGCCGTCGCCAACTCGTAATCGTTGCCCGCCAGAATCGCCGTGCGGATCGCCGGCGTAGTCGTCGCATTCTTCTGCAGGGTGATTCTCCTACCTTTCTCTCGGCTTTCCAGATTGCCACAACCTCGCGAAGCAACGAACGGCGATTGGCTAGGCGGTAATCATACTAACCCTGACAGCTATCCTCGGAACAGGACCTTGCGGACGCTCCGCAGCCTCCGCTCCCATTGCCTTAGACGAACCCCCAAGCGCCAGGTCCAGGACCGTTGGATGCGGGCAAGCTCGTCCCGTGCCTGCCGTGCTTCGGCGTTCCCGCGCTCAAGTTGTTTACACCGCATCAAGAGGTCGGTGTACTTGTAGTGGAGCCGCTGATAGAGCGACGGCGCTTCGGCTTCGGCGTGCGCGACGCCGGAACCGGCTTTGCATTCACCGGCCAGCACTAGCGGATCTGTCATGGGCTGGGCGACCATCGCCTTGTAGAGATCGTCGGGCGGCACGGGTGGTGCGCCGAGCTTGGTGCAGCAGAAGTTCAGGGCCTCGGCCATGGGACCAGCCGCGCGCGGCATCCAGCCGCCGGCGGCATCCTGGAAGCCGTTCATGTCGAACCAGTCGAACCTGCCGCAACCCAGCAACTCGGCGAGATCGCACAACATTCCCGGCGTATAGCCGAAGCGGTGCGCCTGGTGAGAATTGACGCGGCCGCCGACGCCGTAGATCACGGCCATGAGGTGAAAGCTGTTATCGCCGGCGATCAGGCGACGCGCATAGAGCGACATGTCCGGCACGCTGATCTTGAGCTGGCCACCCACCTTCAGGATCCGCACCATCTCGGAAAGTGCCTGGAAGGCGTCGGGCCATTCGATGTGCTCGAGCACGGCGTTCGCCACGATCTCCTCGACCGAGCCGGTCGGAACATGGCCCATGTCCCGCAGGTCAGCGACCACGTCGGGACGCGTCGCCGGGTCGATGTCGATCGTCTGGTAGCCCTCCGGCCGCATGCCGTTGGCGCCAACATAAAGCTTCATTTCCAACATCTCCTAATGCGCGACCGGTCGGTTCGCAGAGGCTTCCGTTGACCCCGATGACAAGACAGATGTCCCCTGAATTCAAGCTGCATCGATTGCTTCCGTCGCAGCGGAAGAGCGGTGCCCCGCTCTTGCGCGGCGAGGAAGGGCGAGCGCGGTTGCGATCGCTTCGGCGACCCGTGTGGGATCGATGCTCTCCATGCAGGGGCTGCCCGGCAATCCTCTGGGGCACCTCGACATCCAGGAATCGGTGCTCCACCAGCAATTCCCGCACACCTGGGGTGGAATGTTGATGTTTCCCGGATAGCCGAAGAAGTCGATATTGGTGGGGCCGAAGAGAACGGCGCAACGGGTTCCGACGCAGGAGGCCAAATGGACCAGACCCGACTCGCTATCGACGTGGAGCCGCGCCCCTGCCAGGATCGCGACCGATTCCGCGAGTGTCGTCTTGCCTCGCAAATCCCAATCGACGCCCACGATCGGCGGGCTCGCTTCCCCTCCGATTTGAACCAAGCAAATCCCCGGAATCCTCTCCCGCAACTTCTTTGCCAGTTCTCCCCACCGCTCGGGTGGGTAGGCTTTCGTTGGACGAGGTCCGTCGATCGGAAAATGGGGATCCCAGCCGTCGTGCAAGGTCAAGTAGGTTCCAGGCTCTAGCCCGGAAGCCGCTGGGACCTCTGCCGGCAGCGCGAGTGGAAATAGCGGGCCCCCGTAAGGGATGCCGCACTGTGCATGAAGCGAGTTTTCCCTCCGGATGCCTCGCAGGGCGGCTAGATTGGCGTGGGCTCCATCCAAAAATGGGTGCCTCTCCCGATACTTGGCGATCTCCTTGGCCCGTTCCTCCGCTTCGGCGACCCATCGGAGGAAGGCCGAACTCTTCCGTCCCACCGCTTCCCAGGAGACCTGTTCTGGATTTAAAAAAATAAACTGGTTGATCGTCAGCTCCGCATCGGCCGCCTCGCGGGCCTCCTCTGGTTCCGAGTCGAGGAGAGCTTCGGGAAGAGCCGAGAAGAGAAAGCCGATGTTCCTGGGCCCCGAAGGCCGAATGCGAAAACATACCTTGCCGTCAAGCCAGTGGGCCATGTCGCGAAGAAAGCGGGCAACAACCACGGAGTCGCCCACCCCTCCCGTGATTCGGATTCCAAGCAGAAGCGGCGCGCTTCGCCGAGGGTCAAGGACAGCAGAAGGAGTGCCAGCGGAGTTTCCGAAGATTTCCCTGCGCCAAAGGCGGAAGCTCTTCTCCAGCCGCCGGAACGTTCCTGGACGTGGATGAGCCTCGCTGCGCAAACGCGCACACTCTGCTTCTAACAACCTTGCGCGTTCTTCTAACAACCTTGCGCGGGCAATCGCCTCTGCTTCCCCTCTGCGCACGACCCCAAGCAGCGACAATGGGCGGCGGAGCCTCTCGAGCACCTCTAGGTGCTCGTTGGCTACATAATACCGGTTGGCCGGGTCTTCGCAGGCAAAGGAGTAGTGAGAGGCAAGAAGCCTGGGTTCCCAAGCCAAATAGGCGGGATCCGCACTCCCGGGATCGGATGCTTCCACCAAAAGGATCCAGGGCCGAGGACCCGTCTGAAAATCGTAGGCCGAGAGAATCCGTTCCTCGGATCCCTTTGCATCAATCTTTAAAAAATGAATCTCTTGGCTCGTACAGTGCTTCAAAACCTCGGGCAGCGTCGTTACAGGGACCATCTCTTTCCGGACGGCAAGCCCCTTTGCCCGCCAATGCTCTGCTAGATCCGCGTTGAGCGTCGAAAGACCTCGCCCATCGACATCATAAAAGATGGCCTCGCCGGGGGCATCCGAAAGAGCCGCTTGCAAGACCACGTCACCCGGACGCGCGAGGCGCAGCCGCTCGGCTTGGTGCGGCAGAGGCTCGACATGGATCCCTCGCCAACCGCGTTCGTGGAAGGCTCGAGTGACCGAATCGAGGGTCGGATCATTCGCGCCAACATCGACGTAGAATCCACGCCCGACTCCGGGAAGGGAGCGAAGCAGGCGAATATCCTCGTAGTGCCGGGCGTAAGATACGATGGGTCTCGTTTCCGTCATTCGGGGCGCAACACCATTGCGAGGTTCCTCGGAACTCTCAGCAAGCCGAGAGCGAGTCAAGGAGAAAGCGGCCGTTTGTCGGTAGCAGCTTGCAAACCATCGGGAAGGTCCTAGATTGAGGGCCGTGTGAATCCGAACGACGTCGGCACCGCACCCTATGCGAGTCTCTGCGGAGGCGAAGCCATGAGTGGCGGCGGCGTTTCGTCACCGGGTCATTGCGAGACAGAGCCCGCCGCTTCGCTCTTGCTGCCGCGCTCCCCTGTTCCGGCGGAGGGCGAGCGGATGGAAATCCGAATCCGTTGGCCTCCCGGCAAAGCACCCCCCTCCGGCCGGGTTGTCGGGCGAATCGGAGGAAGGGAATTTTGCGCCGATGCGGCGGCGTCGCGCGAGACGCCGCGGGAAACGAGCCTGGGGGTCGTTGTTCCTTTTGGCTACCGCCGATTGACGGTGTGGGTGCTCCAATCGAACGGAAGGCGGATACGGCTGGGCCGCCGGTGGCTTGTGCGAATGGGACCGTTTCCGGTGAATCGGTGGCTTACCGATACGATCCTCGGAGCGGCATCGTTTCTTTCCGATGCCCTCGGGGCTCGTAGTGCCCGGTGGAAATTACATCCCGAGGGCAAGCGGTCGCGCTTCGAGGCGGACGCCCATTTCGAAGGCTGGTTTTGGCATCGAGCCGGTCCGCCGGAGGCCTTCTTGTTCTATTCCGGAGGGCGGCAGATCGCCTCTTCTCCGCCGATCGCCCTTCCCGCATGGGAAAGAAGCGCACTCGGCTGGCTCCCTCCCCATCACTTCTGGGGATTCGATCAACGCTTAGCGCTCCCGCAAGCCTGGCACAGAGTTTCGGTATGGGCGCGGATGAAGTCGGGCCTGCGCATCCGCCTGGGGTCGCGCCGCGTCTTCTGTGGCGGCCCAAGCCAGGAGTCACCTCCCCAAAGAGATGCCGCCGCGCTGGAACCTTGGCCACGGAAATTCCTCCCTCTGCCCCATCCCCCAAGCGGGGAGACGATCGCTTCGGGCGAAGCAGCTCGGGAAGTCTTGGCTTTGGTGCTCGATCACATTGGCGATGTGGCTTGTACGCTTCCCGCTCTCGCGCTTCTGCGGGAGAGGCTGCCTCCCGGTGCTCGACTGACCGTCGCTGCGGGACCGTGGGCCCTTCCGCTCCTGGAACGCTGCCCGTTGGCGGATCGAGTCGTTACCATCCCGTTCTTCGCGGAGCGGGCGGATGCCGGCTTCCGGAACGATCCGGCTTCGCTGCTCACCCCATTGGAAGGCGAGGCATTCTCGCTTGCGGTCGACTTTCGCTATGCCCTGGACACGCGCATCCTGCTTCGGAAGATGCCGGCCAGACGCCTCGCGGCCTATGCGAGGGGAGACGGCGAGGATTGGCTCTGGTTTCGGATGCCGCTGCCTCTGGAGGCCCGGCGCGTTCCGTGGAAGGGTAGGGGGCCCCATGCGGCCGAGCTGAAGTTGGCTCTGGCGGCAGCGCTCCCGATCGGGCCCTTCTCCTCGAAAAAGGAGCAACCCCTTCCGATTTTTTCCCTCCAAGAACTTCGACCGGAACTCCTCGAACGATTGACGGACCTGCCCGGGTCATGGACCGTGGGGATGCACTCGGGCAGTGGAAAGCGAGAAACGCAATGGCCGGCCGAATGCTTCGGCCGCTTGGCCGACCTTTTGATCGAGAGGCTTTCCGCCCGGATCGTCTTTTGCGGAGGGCAAACGGACCGCGAGATAGCCGGCCAGGCTCATCGAGCCATGCGACATCCCTCGCAGGCGGCCATGCTCGCCGGGCGTACTTCCTTAGGAGAGTTTCTCGATCTGCTGCCGCACTTGGACCTCTTCATCGGCAACGATAGCGGTCCAGCCCACTTGGCTGGATTGCAGGGAGTTCCGACCCTTGCGATCTTCGGAGGGAGCGCGCGCGTGAGCGAATTCCACCCGCTCGGCCCGCGATGCTACCCCCTTCGCTCCAACCTTTCCTGTTCTCCCTGTTACAGGCAGGCTCCCGACTGCCCCTGGAACCTGCAGTGCCTGCACAAGCTCACGCCGGATGATGCCTTTGCCGCGGTGAAAAGTATCCTCCGGGAGATTCGGGGTGCATAACCTTGGGGGCACGGCGAAGAGGCGGCCGGAAGACCGCTGCCACCGGTTCGGCTTTCCGGAAAGAGCGTAAGCCGAAAGGAGCAGGGCATCCAGGACATCGAGCCTCCTGTTTCCCTGCAATCGAATTGGACTCGACGACCCATGTGGATTTCTGCCAGCTTTTGCCAGGAACCAATTGCGGATGCGGATCATCGTGACCGGGGCGGCCGGGTTCATCGGCAGCAATCTTGTGCGCGCCTTGAACGCTCGCGGCTATGGCAACATTCTTGCCGTAGACAACCTTGCGGCTACGGAAAAGTTCCACAATCTGGTCGGTCTTCAGATCGAAGACTATCTCGACAAGAACCGCTTCTACGAGGAGTTCGCCGCCGGGCGCTACGGATCGGCGGAAGCCGTGTTTCATCAAGGGGCTTGCTCCAGCACGGTGGAGCGGGACGGCCGCTACATGATGGAGAATAATTACCGGGCGAGCCGAACCCTTCTGGAGGGCTGCCGCCGGCAGGGAGCGCGGCTTATCTACGCCTCCTCGGCCGCCGTCTACGGGACCAACCCGGACTGTGTGGAGCAGCCGAGGGCGGAACACCCGCTGAACGTCTACGGCTATTCCAAGCTGCTCTTCGATCAGGTTGTCCGCCGAGAACTGACCCAATCGTCCCGGCAGATCGTCGGGTTACGGTATTTCAACGTTTACGGCCCTGGGGAGGCCCACAAAGGCCGGATGGCATCGGTCGCTTTCCACCAGTTCGGCCAATATCTGCGCGAAGGCAAGGTTCGCCTCTTTGGTGCGTACGGAGGGTATGACCCAGGGGAGCAGGAGCGGGATTTCCTTTGGATTGATGACCTAGTCTCCGTAAGCCTCTGGTTTTGGGACCATCCCGAGAAAAGTGGGATCTTCAACTTAGGAACGGGCCGGGCCCAGAGCTTCAACGCGCTGGCCCTTTCCGTGGTCAACGCCCTTCGCCAGCAACAAGGAAAGAAGGAGGTTTCCCAAAAGGAGCTGGTGGCGCGGGGAGAAATCGAATACGTCGATTTCCCCGAGGAGCTAAAGGGTAAATACCAGACTCGTACCCAAGCGGATTTGACCCGTCTGCGTGGCGCTGGCTGCGAACACCAATTCCTCCCTGTGGAGGAAGGGGTCCCGGCCTATGTGCTCAGGCTTTGGGAGAGCCGATCCCACGAACGGAAAGGAGCGCCTCCGATTCCTTTTGCTAGCGTTTCGAAGCAGGATCCTCTCGGTGGAGGAAAATAGACGGATGCGGCGGGCTTTTCCACCCCTCCATCCAAGAACAAGGGAATTTCTCTTTCCAGCGCGTAAGGATCGACGGCGGCTCATGGGCAAAAAGGCATGAAGCAGGAAAACCCAAGATGGGGCCGCCTCCCCGTGCCGGAAGGTTCGCGTCGCGCGGAGCGCCTGCCCGTTTGCTTCGTTACCACGGAATTTCTCGGGTGGCCGGGTGCTGGAGGGGTCGCCACCGCCTATGGCAACCTGGCAGAGGTGCTAGTGGCTGCGGGATTTCCGGTCACGGTCCTCTGCGCCCTGCCTCCGTGGGCCGTTCGTGCCGATGAGGAGGCTTTCCAGGAGAGGTGGCGAGCACGGAACGTCGAACTCCATTTCTTGGATCGGGACCCTCCGGCCGCAGTTTCGGGCAGACCCGCAACGGTGCGCGCCTACCAAGTTTATGAATGGCTGCGGGCCCGGGAAAAGAGCTTTTCGATCGTGCACGTGGCAGACGTGTTGGGCCTCGGCTACATGGCGCTTCTGGCCAAGAGACAGGGCCTGGCCTTTTCCCAGGTGACCTTCGTGGTGGGAGTCCACGGCGGAGAGCTCATGAAGGAGGGTTCCCGAGAGCTCCCTCCGGATCTAGGCCCGATGGAGTTTGAGTTTTTGGAGCAAGAATCGGTTCGGCTCGCCGACTTCGCGGTGAGCCCGAGCCGCTTTTACCTGGAACTGATGGAACGACGCCGGTGGGAGCTTCCTCAAAGGTGTTGCGTGGAGCCGAACCTCGTTCCTCCCTCCTTTTTGCGAAGGAGCCGGAAGACGCCCGTTCCGAGCACCCTCCAAGAACTGGTGTTCTTCGGAAGACTTACGTCGCGCAAAGGGGTGCCGCTCTTCTGCGACGCCCTGGATCGGCTGGCAGCGGCAGGAGAGAACCGATTGGAACGGATCACGTTCCTCGGCCATATCGGCGAAGTCGACGGTCGCAACGCAAGGGAGTACCTCGAAGACCGGGCCCACCGCTGGCGTTGGCCTTGGCAAATCTTGTCCGACCGAAGTCGGGATCAGGCATTGGCTTACTTCCAGGAGGGAACGGGAAAGTTGGCCGTGGTGGCCTCCCGGGCCGAGAATTATCCCTACACTCTTCTCGAATGCTGTCTCCTCGGGATTCCTGTTCTCGCGGCTCGGAGTTGGGGGATCCCGGAAATCGTGACACCGAGCGACCATTCGCGTGTTCTTTTTTTGCCGGACCCGGCGGAATTGGCAAAGAAGCTTTCCCAAGCGCTTCGGGAGGGAGTGCGGCCGGCTTCGCTGGCCCACGATCCGGAGGAGGTGCGCGAGCGCTGGATCCGCTTTCATGAATATCTCGCCGAGGAACGGCGTGCGCCTCGAATCGTTGTCGACGGACAATTGCCTTTCGTGAGCGTCTGCCTCACGCATCACGATCGACCGGGATATCTTCGCCAAGCACTCGACTCGCTCAAGCGTCAAGACTACCCGGCTTCGCGTTTTGAGGTCATCCTGGTCGATGACGGCAGCCAAACGCCGGAGGCGCGGAAGACACTATCTTCCTTGGAGGAAGAACTTGCGGAGCGGAACTGGACGCTGCTGCGCCACGCAAACCGCGGCCCGGGAGCCGCCCGGAACTGCGCCGCCGCTCGAGCCAAAGGAGACTATCTCCTTTTCATGGACGATGACAACATCGCCCGTCCGGAAGAAGTCTCGACCTTTGTTCAGGCCGCGACCCGGAGCCATGCCGACCTCTACACCTGCTTGAAACCTTACTTTTCCGGGGACGAAGAACCTTCGGGGAAAGACCCGGAGGAGATCTGGATCCCGACCGGCGGCTCTGCTCTCCTAGGCATTTTTGCGAACTGTTTTGGAGATACGAATACCCTGGTCCGGAAGTCGACCTTCGATGCGCTGCGTGGATTTGCGGAGGAGAGAGAGATCGTAGCGGATTGGGAGTTTTACCTGCGCGCGGTGCTGAGGGGGTTTCGTCTCGAAGTAATCCCGGCTCCTCTCTTCTGGTGCCGGAGGGGACATATTAGCCTTTCCGCTAGCAGCGCTGGAAATTCAACGTTCCGCCAGTTTCGGGAATATCCGGTGCTCGCCTCCGCCCGGGAGGCGCTGACCCCGTCGCTCCAGGAGCTGCCTTTGTTCGCCAAAGGCATTTGGGAGAGGTTGCAAAAGGTCTGGGCGGAATATTGCCAACTCCAATCGGACCATAGCCAACTCCAATCGGACCATAGCCGACTCCAATCGGACCACAGCCAACTCCAATCGGAACTTTCCCGGCCGCTTCATTTGGTGGAGCGAGGCGTTCGCATCGGGAGGCAGCGGGTCGTGACCGATATCCGTCGTGGGCTTCGCTCTGTCGAAAGGAGCTTGAGGCCTCTGTGGCGGCGCTTTAGGCGGGAAAGATAGGCGTGGGGGTTCGTATGCTCTTGGAGCCTCTGCTGTTTTAGGGTTTTCCCCTGCGCATCAGCGCCTTGGAGTCTTGGAAAACGCAAACAGGTTCTCAAGACGCTCCAATAGTGGCAGATCGAAGACTCGCATGCGGATGATCAACACCTTACGCACATTTCATCCCATATCGGCGGGCTGGGATCCGCGGAAGGTTTGCCTCCCCAAAACGCCCCGGGAGCCCGAACATTCCAGGCGACGGCGGCCTGAGCGCTGTTTTTACTAGTTTTGTTTTGTATACGAGCTTGAAGGATCTCCCCCGTCATCAGATAAGCGGGAGGAAAACTCTCCAGAGTGGGCTTTGGCGGGCTGCGTTCCGGCGCGGTCCGGATCGGACGGAGAGAGAGAATGAGGCTTCTAGGGAAGTAACCGAGGAATATGAAGAGGAAAACGAAGGGTTGTCTCTTGACTCTGCGGGCGTTTCTGGCGACGGCTGCCTGTGCGGGGCTGGCGGGGTTAGGAATCGGCTCGGTCCGGGCGACGGTCATCGGGCTGCAACAGTTGCCGGGGCATGGGTCCGTGGTAGGCGGCAGCGCTTCGACTACCGGGCATTACGGAGCCGGAGGTACCGGACACATCCAGGTTACTGCACCCGACACCGTCATTAACTGGGGCAACACGGGCGGGACCATCGGAACGAATCAGCCGGGAGGCTTCAACATCGGGGGTAGCGCTCATCTGACGATCACCGGCGGACATGGAACGTCGCTGCTCAACGTCGACGTGACCGGCAACCCCTCCCAGATCCTTGGCATGATGAATACAAACATGCCTACCTTCATCGCTAATGCCAACGGGATCATCGTAGGACCTAGCGCGAGTATCGTTGCCCCCGCCGGGCTTGGCTTGATCGCGGCGACCGTCAACGAGAGGGCGTTCGCTACTACCGGACAGTTGCCGATCAGCTTTGCGGCTTCTGGCCCATTGACCGTGGCGGGTGATCTCCATGCTGCGGGCGGTCCGGGCAAATCGATCATCCTTGCGGGCTCGGGTGCGGTGAACATCGCGCCGATCCCGAATGGGGCCGCGCACTACTTCAAGCCGGGAACCAACGTGACGGTCGTCGGCGGAGTGGGCGGGACCTTTTCAGCTTCAACGGGTCTCTTCACTCCGGGGGATGCACCCGGCTCGTCGACGCCCTCGGCAACCGCTCCAACGACCGTGACCCTCAACCTGGGCACCTCGGCACATCCGTATGACCTGCGCCTGAGCGGTCCCAACGGTGCTGCGCCGACGGTCGGAACCATGGTCCTGGCCAATGGGAGCATCGTGAACAATGGGGTCCTGACCAGCAGCACGGGGAATCTGATCCCCTTCCTCCAATGGACCGGCACGCTGACCAACAACGGCACGATCATCAATGCCTCGCTGGAAAGCGGCCCTCAGGTTGGCAGGGTGAGCTTTCAGGGAAATACCTCGGCGAAGCTGGCCTACGGCGGACTCGTCAACAACGGGGCGATCACCACTCAGATCCCGGCTCTGGTTGTCGACCTCCCGGGCACGATCATCAATAGCAGCGGAGCGACGATCTCCAACTCCAACGTGGGCGGCTCGGTCTCACTCTTGGCCGGTAATGTCGCCCTCCCCCTCTTCAATGGAGTGGGCGGTGCGGTGATCAACCACGGCGCGGTTGTTGCGTATGGTGGCGTGTCCCTCGTGGCCTCCAACCCGTACCATGTTGGGCCGAACCCGGGCGGAGGGGTGTTTAGCGACGGGTCGATCCAGATCCTGAGTTCGAGCGCTCACACGGGAGCCATCCTGACCGTCCAGAGCGCGACTGGCAACGCTTTCCTCGGAGGTACGGTGACGACACCGCACGATCCGCTCGGCTTGTCCCTGGCCTTCTTCCAGTCGGGGCGCAGCCCGACCTCGACCTTCACTCTCGGCACTAACGTGACGGCGCAGAATTTAGTGCAGTTCACCGGTGGGAGCCTGACAGGTCCTGGCACGGTGACGACGAACACCCTGCACCTGTTGAACTTCACCGGGAGCGTGAACAACGTCACCTCGCCAACCAACTATCTGGCCAACGGCTTCCACGTGGCTAACGGCACGAGCGGGAACACCCATATCATCCTCGACATGCCGACCACGGGAATGGGAGCAATCGGGCGGCAGGTGGTGAACCTGAACGTGGCGGGTAATGCGACCCTTACTTCGGGTCACACCTCGACCTTCGTGAACGGTCTGGGATCTGTGGGAATCCTTCCGACCGAGGCGAACGTGGGGAGCAACCTCCTGGTGCAGGCCAGCGGCAACATGGCGGTCAACCCGAGCTTGGTGGGGCCAGCCAACTATGCGCTCTCCACCGGCGCGCTGCACACCCCTGGTTTCGTCTTCCCGGGTGGGATCGTCCTGATCGCGGGGAGCACGCTGGCCTTGAACACGGTGGTCGACAACGGCTATGCGCCGACGGTCGTGGCGGGCCAGGGGATCTTCTTCCAGGCTCCCCATATCGTGAACACGGCACCGGTGATCACCAGTGGCAACGCGTGGGTCAATTTCAGCACGGCTCCCACGAGCGCTCCCCCGATCCTCTACGGGGTTACTGCGGCACCGGGCGGCTACACGATCGCGGCCGATCCGAGCGCTTATCACATCCGCTCCTACATGCCCTAAGCGCATAGCGAAACAGACCTGCGGATTCCGGGAAGGGGGGTTCGGCCGTCAAACTAGGATAAGGAGCGGCGGGCTTTTTGACGGAGGCGAGCGGATCGCGGGGTAACTGCGTACCCGTTGGCCCGGAGGCTAGATCGTGCTCCGGGCCGATTCGGGCTTCTGCCGGGAAGAGTTTATGGCCTGGTACGAAACCAATCCAGTGACCACCTCTTCGGCTTGGCCCACAACGAGCGCTTGCGCCGGACCATTGGGGAGTCGATGGAGCAAGCCCGTCGTCGGCACGAGTCGAGCGGCAAGGCGGCTCGCTTCGTCACCGAGCTTGCCGTCCGCACGTTGAGCACTTGGTCGAGGGAGCGTCGGGTGGTCGCCAAAGCCGAGTACCTGGAAAGGGAAGAGAATCCGCGCTTTGTCGTGACGTCTCTCCCTTCCGAAGAGTGATCCGCCCAAGACTTTTACGAGAAGCTCTACTCTGCTCGTGACGAGATGGCGAATCGGACCCAGAAACAACTCTACCTCTTTGGCGACCGGCTCTCGACCGTGCAAACCGCCAGTAACCAACTTCGCCTCCCATTCTCAGCTCTCGCTTACAGCCTAGTCGAAGCGTTGCGACGGCTGGCTTTCCGACGAACGGACTGGGCCGAGGCCCAAGCTCGACGCCCTCCAGCTCAAGCCCTTTAACCGCCATGTCTCACGAATTTCGCAGCCGGGGCGCCGTGCCGGTTTTCCACCGGCGCTGTATGAAGGACCTACTGCAAGGAGCGAAAACCCAGCGAGAACGAAGGAGACGAACCCATTTGGCAAGCTGCGGGAGAAAGCCTGCGAGAAATGACGGTAAAGATCGGCACGCTGTCGCAAGTCAGCATTTGCCGCGTCCTCCTCTTGGGTGGCCAGCGCCGATCCGTGGAAGAGCCTCTTTACCCAGGTCTTCCGAGTGGTGCGTTGCTGGGCATCTGCCCAAAGCGCAGTCCTTCTCCCTCTGTAAAGTCTACGGTCGGGCGGCGCCTTGCGCCGCAACCGGCTTTTTCCCTTTCCAGTGCTCGTTTTAAGCCAAATCGAACGGAAACCTTGCTCGATCCTACCAGACAAAGCACCTCTTCCCTGACGAAACTTCTCGCAAGCGAATCGACTGGCACCTCTCCCGTGCGGAAGCTCGCGTTGGCGGGAAATGGCCGCCCGAGCATTCGAAGCAATGGCGGGCTCAGGATAGATCTTACTATTTTTTTTGCCTAGGAGCTTGACTGATACCCCTTCGCCATGGCGGCCTGAAGTACAAGCCTCCCCAGAAAAAACCAACGGTAGTCTGCTCCTAGGGCGCAGACCGGATCGGAGGGACGGAGGGCAATAAAGGCACTAAGGGAAAAGGGCATATGAAGAGGAAAACGAAAGGCTATCTTTCGGCGCTGCGGGCGCTGCTGGTGACGGCAGCCTGCGCGGGGCTGCCGGGGTTAGGAATCGGCTCGGCCCGGGCGACGGTCATTACGCCGCTCCAGTTGCCGGGACATGGGACTGCGACAGGCGCCGGCGTGACCCACGTTACGGCTATCCAAAACGGAACGGAGACGATCAGCACCAATCCTGGCAATACGGTAATCAGTTGGGCTGCCTCCGGAGGCACGATCAATACGAGCCAGCCGGGAGGCTTCAACATCGGGAGCAGCGCTGCGTTGCACTTTGGAAGCAGCCCTCTCTCTAGTGGTCCTGGTGGCCCTCCTCCTCCAGCCATGCTCCACACGGTCCTCAACGTGGACTCGAGCGGGAACCCCTCGCAGATCATGGGAATGTTGACCGGCGCAAGTAACTACGCGATCTTTGTGACGAACGCAAACGGGATCACGGTGGGTCCGAGCGCGACCATTGTGGCTGCAGCGGGCCTGGGGCTGATCGCGGCGAGTGTCAACACGACGCAATTCCTGTCCAATGGGACCATCCCGGTGAGCTTCGCGAGCGCCGGTCCCTTGACGGTGCAGGGCAACCTGCAGGGGGTCGGGAACTTCGTCCTGCTGGCGGGCTCGGGTGCGGTGAACGTCTCGCCGATTCAGAGCGCGAGCGGAACGTACTTTGGCACGGATAACGTGACGGTCGTCGGCGGAGTGGGCGGGCTTGTTGAGCCGCCCGTTCTTGCTGGGCCGCCGCTGCCACCTCCTGGGCCTGTTGCCTCCTATCAATACGTCATTAGCGACGGCTTGAGCAGCGTTACGCCCTCGGCCACGAGCCCAACGACCGTTACCCTCAACCTGGGCACCCTGGCACATTCTGGCCAAGAGGATCAACCGTATAACATGACCGGATTGACGGTCCTGGCGAACGGGAACATCGTGAACAACGGAGTGCTGGGTGGGGTTCCGAACGCCATTCCGTACCTCCAGTGGACGGGCACGCTGACCAACAATGGCACGATCTATGCCGAGCTGGGTAGCGGCGTCATGGGCGGCAAGGTGAGCTTCTATGGAAACACCTCGGCTAAGCTGGCCTACGGCGGGCTCGTCAACAACGGGACGATCGCGACGAACAGCCGTTCTACGCTCTTTGTCAATCTCCCGGGCACGATCATCAATAACAGCGGAGCGACGATCTCCAACGTGGGTGGCGCGGTTGCACTCTTCGCGGGTAACGCCTCTCTCCCTCTCTTCACCGGAGTGGGTGGTGCGGTGATTAACTACGGCGAGATCATCGCAAACAGTGCCGTGACCCTCATGGCCTCCAATCCGAATCACGTGGGGCCGAACGCGGGCGGCGGGGTGTTTAGCGACGGGTCGATCCAAATCCTGAATGTGAGCCCTGAATCGGGGGCCGGGACCGGGAAGTTGATCGTCGCCAGCCTGACCGGCAACGCCTTCCTGGGCGGCACGGTGACGACTCCGAACTCTCCGAACGGCTTGGCCACGGCCTTCTTCCAGTCGGGGAGCAGCCCGGTCTCGACCTTCACGCTCGGCACTAACGTGACGGCGCAGAATCTGGTCACCTTCACCGGCGGCAGTCTGACGGGTCCCGGCATCGTGACGACGAACTCTCTGCTCCTGACGGACTTCACGGGGAACG
The DNA here is from genome assembly GCF_902143375.2 of Methylacidimicrobium tartarophylax. GTDB lineage: Bacteria > Verrucomicrobiota > Verrucomicrobiia > Methylacidiphilales > Methylacidiphilaceae > Methylacidimicrobium > Methylacidimicrobium tartarophylax. Next base: position 17,021 of record NZ_CABFVA020000070.1, read on the forward strand.
TGAACAACGTCACGTCGCCGACGAACTATCTGGCCAACGGATTCCACGTGGCTAACGGCATGAACGGGACGACGCAGATCACGCTCAACATGCCGACCACCAAGGACGGAGCGATCGGGCGGCAGGCGGTCAACCTGAACGTGGCGGGCAATGCGACCCTTACTTCGGGTCGCACCTCGACCTTCGTGAACGGTCTGGGACCGGTGGGAATCATCCCGACCGAGGCGAACGTGGGGAGCAACCTGCTCGTCCAGGCAAGCGGTAACCTGACGGTCAATCCGAGCTCGGTGCATCTGGCCAACTATGCGCTCTCCACCGGCGCGCTGCACACCCCGGGCTTCGTCTTCCCTGGAGGGATCGTCCTGATCGCGGGGAACACGCTGACCCTGAACACGGTGGTCGACAACGGCTATGCACCGACGGTGGTCGCAGGCCAGGGGATCTTCTTCCAGGCTCCCCATATTGCGACCGACAGTCCGGTGATCACGAACGGGAACGCGTGGGTGAACTTCAGCACCGCACCCTCGACTGTCCCGGCGATCTATGCGGTTACCCCTGCGGTGAGCACCACTCCGTTGGGCTACACGATCGTGGCCAATCCGAGCGCCTACCACATCCGTTCCTACGCGCCCTAAGGGCATAGGAATCTGGATCTGGCGGAAATCTCAGGGCAGGAGGGCTTCGGCCCTCCTGCCCGCTTTCTTGGTGCGCTCTCTCATCGATGCAAGTGGGATTTCGGAGAAGCGCTCCAATGCAGCGTACGGAGCCCGCCCGATCACACGTGAACTGCCGGTGTCCCGCCTGCATGCCCGCAGGGAGGAAGGATCGATTGCGGGGCTTTGGAAAGATATCGTTCGTCCTTGAGGGTTGCGATCCGAACCCATAGACTATCGCTGTCATGCTGGCCGCAGCCGGCTCGATGCATAATACCCGCGAGGCAAATCTCCGAGTCTGGAATGACGAGTACCCTTGGCCCGAGGATGGAGACGAATGGAAAGGCCAGGCGCAACTCTGCGGGGTTCCCTACCTCGAATGGAAGGCTGCGGTCGTGGAGCATCTGCTTGCGCCCGCGATCGTACCCGGCGCCACGGTCCTGGAAATTGGTCCCGGGCATGGTCGTTGGACGGCCGAAATCCTTCCCCGATGTGGCCGGGCGATTCTCGTCGACCTCTCGTCAAATTGCCTCGAACACTGTCGGCGGCGTTTTTCCGGTTTCGATCGCGTGGAGTATCACCTCGGCGATGGCCAAAGCCTTTTGGGGGTTGAGACGAACGGAGTCGATGTCGCCTGGTCCTTCGATGTATTCGTTCACATCGAGCGCGTCTCTTTTTGCGGCTATTTGCAAGAGCTGGGGCGGGTTCTGCGGCCCGGGGGATCGGCCGTACTTCACCATGCGGGACGCCGCCACTGGGCTTTGGGGCTTTCCTTCCTTCGGGATCGTGGGACGCGCGGACGACGGCTCTACCAGTGGCTTTCGATGGGGAGAATGCACGATGATGACGGATGGCGGTCGGACATTTCGGCAGGGCTTGTCCGAAGCATGGCGCGCCATGCGGGTCTGCGGGTGATCCGGCAGATCCGCTGGTGGGGCTCCAATCGACAGCACGGCGTACCCCGCTATGGCGACTGGATCTCCTTCTTGGAACGACCGGCCGGCTGAGCGCGGCCGGCCGGGAACCCCTGCCGCACTGGCGGGAGAGCGGGCATCGACGCCTAGGCCGGCGCGTGGGAGAAAAGCGGGAGCAGACGAAGTGTTTCCAGGAGCCGATGCAACTCCCGAGGAGGCCGGGTCCGCGAGCGTTGAATGCGGGCCTAGCTTGCCCACGTCCTGCCGCAGCTCCTCTTTCCTATGGTTGAGGGGGTCTTGCGCTCGGTCCCGCTCGCCGCGGGTGGCCTCCAGATCCTGGCACAGCGCTCCGGCTTGGGCAGACTTTCCCTGGAGAAGCAGGAGCGCCCCGGGAAACGGAGGGAAGGGCCCTTCGATCCGGGCGTAGCGCTCGAAGCACTCCGCGGGCGAGACTGGTTGCCCCCGAGCATGTCCTCCGCGCTTCTCCGGTACCAGAACAGGGGTTCCGGGACTATTTCGAGCGAGAAGCCGGCAAGAACGGAGCGAGCGCAAGGGCCTCGGCCGGTTGTTCGGCGGCGAGTACCAGCGTGGCTTCCGAACCCGCCTCCGGCGGGGTTTCGACCGGAGAGGAGACCAGGAAACCGAGGCCGCTGCTCGGGCCGAATCCCGCAAGCTGGATCGAGGCCAGGCAGATTCGCGGGCGAGCCTTGTCCGGAGTGGAGGAGCCGGAAGCGAGGAGAGAGTCCATCCGGGCGAAAGGGAAGGAGCGAAGGCGAAGGGCATAACGCGGCGGATGACTCCCGCGCACGCAGCTTTCGAAGGGTCCGGGAGGGAAAAGCGTCGCCCTTATGCCTGCGCCGGAGCGCCTAGGCGGCAAAGACCATCATCCGCTGGTCCCGCGGATGGTTCCATTCCCCAATGTAGCTCGGATTCCAGCCGTTGCGGGAGCCGAACTCCTCCATCTCTTGCCGGGTATAGGCGAAGTAGCCCAGGGAGTGGCTGGCGCGCGGGTTTGGGCTCGGACTCGCGGCTTCGAAAAAGGTCGCGTAGAAGACCCCACCCGGAAGGATGACGCGGCGAAGTCGGGCGAGGCAGCGCTCAAGGTCCCGCCGGCAGAGGTGGGTAAAGACCGATTGCGCCAGCGCCCATTGCGGCCGGCGCGAAAAGCGGCGGAAAGCAAAGGAGCCCGAGGCGAGAAGCTCGGGCCACTTCTCCTGGAGAAGATCGGCTCCCAGCTCCCGCTTGCCCGCTTCCAGGAGCAGGGGTTCCTTGTCCATACCGAGATAATGGCCGGGCTCCAGGTAGCGGATGAAGCGGTTGCCACCCCGGAGGCAGCCGCAGCCGATGTCGAGGAGCACGTGCTCCGGCCTGAGTCCTTGATCGACCAGGAAGCGAAACTGGAGTTCGCCGATCTCCTCCCACAGGCCGCCGACATATCCCTTGGGCCCGAGAGCCCGGATCCCCTCCGTCCCTTCGGGGAGAAGATCCTGAGGAAGCCCGGTTGCCCGGCACCAGAGGTTTCGCAGGGAGGAAGTCACCTGTTCTGCGAATCGCATGAAGGGTTCTATACCTAAGGGGAAAAAGAGAACAAGAGGATTCCCGGGTCGCCCTCGCGGCGTCACGCCGGGCGGGCACGGAAGGACACCGTGGAATTTGGGCTTGCCGCCCCAGGACAAGCGTAGGAGCATTCTCCTTCCTCCGATGGAATCCCACGCGGTCCTCATCCTCGGCATGCACCGCTGCGGCACCAGCGCCCTGACCCGGTGCCTCGGCTTTCTGGGCGCGGACCTCGGCTCGGAACTCGTTGAGCCGGCCGGAGACAATCCGACCGGCTTTTGGGAGGACGTTAGGTTTCTCGCCATCAATCAACGGTTGACCGATCTGCTGGGAGAGGAGGGGGATCGCTGGTGGGAGCATGCGGTCCCGCCGGAAATCCCGTTGTCTTCCCCGGGAGTGCGCTCCCTCCTGTCCGAGGCGGTCGAGGAGATCCGGGGGAGGGTTGCCGCCTCCGCGTGGTGGGCCTTCAAGGATCCGCGGACCCTGCGGGCGCTTCCCTTTTGGGAGGAAGCGTTGGTTCGAGCCGGCGCACGGATCCTCGAGGTGGTCGCCGTCCGCCATCCGCTCGCCTGCGCACAGTCGCTTCTGCGGCGCAACGACATTCCGGAGGAGAGGTCTCTCCTTCTCTGGGCCGGACAATATCTCGCCCATTGGCCCCGAGTCGCCGCCAGGCCCTTTGTCGCGGTCGATTACGACCGCGTCCTGGAAGAACCGGAGCGGGAGCTGCGGCGGCTGAGCGACCGGCTGGGGCTGCCCTGGCGCGAGGCGGCGCCGGAGGAGGCGCGGAAGTTCCTGCGGGCCGACCTCCGGCACACGCGTTTTGCGACCGAGGATCTGAAACATCGGCTCGACATTGCCCCCCTGGTCGTAGAGACCTTCGAAGCGCTCGAAGACCTTTGCGCCGACCGTGAACCCAAGGCGGCCTCCTCCCGGATGCGGTCTCTCCACGCGGAGTTCCGCCGATCGGTTCCGCTGCTCCGCCTTCTCGATGCAGAGACGATGCGGGCGGCGCGGTGGAAGAGGGACTTGCTTGCCGAGCGCCGGAGCGCTTCGGAGCGGGAAGAAGCCGGGAAACGGCAAGCGGAGGAGTGGCTTCGAACGGAGTCGGCACTTAAGGCGGAGAGGGAAGAGAGCCGGGCGATCCTCGCGGTGCAAGAGCGGGAATTAGCTGCCTGGCGGACGCGGATCGAAACGTCGCGCACGTGGAAGTTCCTTCTTCGGCTACGAGCTCTAGAAAGATCGTTCCGCGGGCTGAGGAAGCGACGGCTCGGACGGCGGGCCGACGAGTCGGAGTGAGCGCGGTGGAAGGAGGGAGAAGGTCTAGCGGCGGAGCTTCTTCGCCGCTATCCCCGGGCCACGCTCGTAAGGGATGAACGCGATGACGTCCACTGGGCCGAATCAATCCATCGAGGATCCATCCGGGCACACGGAATGGGCTGCAGGTAGGGGCCTCTTACGCCTCATCCCCTGGTTTCCGATCGCGGCGGAGCGGCCGATCTTTCTTTCCGGTTCTTCCAGTTGGTCGGGCCACATCCCCTTCGCCTTCTGGTCGATCGCAGCTCTTCGGCCGAGGGTCTTGGTCGAGTTGGGGACGATGGCGGGGGATTCGTACCTGGCTTTCTGCCAAGCGATCGCGGCCCTTTCTCTCTCGACGCGCGCCCATGCCGTGGATCACTGGAAGGGAGACGAGCAAGCGGGTTTTTACGGGGAGGAAGTCTACGAAGGCCTGAAGCGATACCATGACGAACGCTACGGGCGGTTCTCGTGCCTGCACCGGATGGATTTCGAAGAGGCGCTCGCTCTTTTCCCCGAAGGGAGCATCGATCTGCTCCACATCGACGGCTGCTACCGGTACGAGGCGGTGCGCCGCGATTTCTTGGGTTGGCTGCCCAAGTTGAGCCGGCGTGCGGTGGTCCTGCTCCACGACGTGACCGAGTGGCGGAGAGGCTTCGGGGTCTGGCGGCTTTGGAAGGAGCTCAAGACGGCGTATCCTTCCTTTCTCTTTCCTCATGCCCACGGATTGGGGGTGCTCAGGATCGGCCCCGACGCGCCGGAGGCGTTTCAAGAGCTGGTGAACCTTTCCGGCAGCGGGTCCGCCCGGGTGCGCCGCTGGTTTGCCCGGTTGGGGCAGCGGGTCACCGCCGACGCGCCGGAAGGGGGATCGAAGAAGGAGCGGGTTCCTCCGGATCGGGGAGTACCCCAGGATGACACCTTGGCGGAGCCCGGGTTCCTCCTTGAAAAGATTGGGACAGATCCGGCATGGAGGCTTCTCGAGGGGATGCAGGTGCTCTCCCTGCGGTCGAGGGAGTTCCTGTCCCGGGCGCGTGCGCTCGCCCAGGAACTGGCCGATGAAGGGCTGCCGAGCTCGAGCCGGTGGCAGGCACTGGTGGCATTGCGGCAGGCGGCGGAAAACCTGATAGGCTCCCGGAGCTTTCGTTCGTTCGCCTTCTTGGCGACGACCTCCCGGAGCTTCGTCCGGGGAGATGGAGAAGGGGCCGGCGCGCGGTTGCGGAACGCCTTGCGGAAGAGCTTCGAGCTTCTTTTGGCTGCCGCCGGAGCCGAAGAGGCCCTTCCGTGGCGCGACAGCCTCTCGCTGCCTCTAAAGAAGGGCGCGGACCGGCAGGCCCTGCGGGAGTGCTATCGGAAGAGCTTGGAGGAGTTTCTTCAGGACGGCGATCGGCTGGGTCTCCCTTCGGCCGCCGAGCCGGAGATCTCGATCGTCATCGTCCTCTTCAACCAGGCGGAACTCACCTACGCCTGCCTGCGCTCCCTGGCGATCCACCTTGCTCCTTCATCCGAAGTGATCCTGGTGGACAATGCCTCGACCGATCGAACCGGGGAGCTCTTGGAGCGGGTAGACGGGGTGCGCATCTTCCGCAACCCGGAAAATCTCCATTTCTTGCGGGCGGCCAACCAGGGAGCCGCGGCCGCCCGCGGACGGCTGCTGCTTTTTCTGAACAACGATGCGCAGATTCTCCCGGGGACGGTCGAGGCGGCGCAGGAGGCGCTGGAAAGCGATTCCGACGTCGGTGCCGTGGGAGCTCGGATCGTCAATCTCGACGGCCGGCTCCAGGAGGCAGGATCGTTTTTCCGGGGAGATGGAAGCCCCCAGGGTTACGGGCGGGGCGATAGCCCGTTGCGAAGGGAGTACCTCTTCCGAAGGGAGGCCGATTACTGTTCGGGAGCATTTCTCCTCACGCGCTCCTCTCTCTTCCGTGAGATGGGGGGATTCGACGAGGTCTTCGCCCCCGCCTATTTCGAGGAGGCGGACTACTGTCTTCGGCTTTGGGAGAGTGGGAAGCGGGTGCTTTATGAGCCCGAAGCGGTCGTGCTCCACTGGGAGTTCGGAAGCTCCGATGCGGAGCAAGCCATCGAGTGGATGCGGCGGCACCAGCAGGTCTTCGTAGAACGCCACCGGCCCTTTTTGGAAGGGCGGGGAGGGGCTCGGCTGGGTCCGTTTCTCGCGCCCATCCCTCCGCGTGCCAGGGTTCGACTGCTCTATATCGACGACCGGGTTCCCCGACCGGAGCTCGGGTCGGGCTATCCTCGGGCCAACGCCATCGTGCGGGAGCTGGTTCGTTGGGGCGCGCAGGTCACCCTGTTACCGATGAGCGGAGCCTGGGAGGATTGGGAGGAGATCTACTGGAACGTGCCTCGGGAGGTCGAGGTGCTCCGCGGGATGGACGCTTCCGTCCTCAAATCGTACCTGGAAGTTCGGGTCGGCGCGTTCGATCTGGTCTGGATCTCCCGCCCCTACAATATGGCGTACCTCTCTGCGATCCAGGGCTGGAAGAAGCTCCTGCCGGGAGCTCGGCTGGTCTACGACGCCGAGGCCCTCTTTGCGTTGCGCGATATCCAGGGTGCGGAACTTTTGCATGGTGCCGCGCTACCAAAGGAGGAGGCGGCACGGCGCATCGATCGGGAGATCGGGTGGGCTCGCGGCGCCGACCGGGTCGTGTCGGTCTCCGAGGAGGAGGCCCGGGAATTCCGGGCCCGCGGAATCGAAAACGTTCGGGTGATCGGCCATGCGATCTTGCCAGCGCCGACCGCGGCGTCCTTCGAGGAACGAAAGGATTTCCTCCTGGTGGGGGGAGTTCGTGACTGGCAGAGCCCCAACGGCGATGCCCTGCTCTGGTTCGCTCAAAAAGTGTTCCCTAGGGTTCGCGAAGGCTGGGCGAAAGATCCCCCCAAGCTGGTCGTCGTCGGCGAGGGAACCGACTCCCCGGAGCTGCTGGGTCGTCTCGGTTCGGGGGTGGTGGGGATCGGACCAGCGGCGGACTTGACTCCCTACTACGAGCGGGCTCGCGTCTTCGTGGCACCGACCCGGTTTGCCGCGGGAATTCCGATGAAGGCGCACGAGGCGGCCGCGCGAGGCGTGCCGATGGTTACGAGCGCCTTGATCGCCCGCCAGTTGGGCTGGAATGGGGAAGCACTCCTGAGTGCCCCGGTCGAGGACGAGGAATCCTTTGCCAAAGCCTGCCGGGCTCTCTATACCGATCCGGCGCTTTGGGAGCGGATGCGGGCCGGGGTGTTGGCCTCCGCGACCCGCGATTGCGATCCCAAGCGCTTCTCGGAGGAGGTCCACGAGCTGCTGGACGAGATGGCGGGGCGGAAGAAGGCAGATTGACGACTCGGATCGGGCACGGCGTTGTGGAGTGCGTTCTCGTTCTCCTGGATCGGCCGGGCGGATCTTTGGGACCGGGTCCTGCGGGCCGGGTAGCTGGTTGGCCCGTCTACAGCAGGGAAGCGACCAAAAACTTGCGTTCTTTTGAACCCATGGCTATATGAGCCGAAGATCGCCCCAAGAGCCGCAGTCGACGCTCGGAGGGGGGAGTGGTTTAGAATAGGAGGAGAGAAGCGGATGAAAAAGAAGACGGGGAGCGGGAATCGATTGTCTTGGATGGTGCGTCAGGCGCTTGTGCTTCTGCCGATTTTCGGCCTTGGACTGGGAAGGGCCGTTGCGACCGTGGGGCTGATTCAGCTTCCGGGGCATGGATCGGTTGTCGGTGGCAGCGCGACCTATACCTCCAGTGCTCCGGGGGTTGGCACCGTGGCCAACGGAGCCGCAAGAACCGTGATCAACTGGGGCAGTACCGGCGGCAGCCTGAATGTGAGCAATTCAGGAACCGGTTTTAACATCGGCTCTTCGGCGATTTTGAACTTCACGGGACATGCCGGCGCCGTCCTCAACGTCGATACGAGCGGCAACCCCTCCAAGCCTGCTGGGGACCTTGAACTCGGCCAGCAACATCCAGATTTTTGTCACCAACGCCAACGGGATCACCGTCGGATCGACAGGCGTGATCAACGCGCCGGCGGGGCTGGGTCTGGTGGCGGCGACGGTCAACGCTTCGAGCTGGGTAGGCGGTTCTCGATTGGCGATTAGCTTCGCCCAGGGCGGACCGTTGTCGGTCCAAGGAAACCTGCAGGGGACCGGCCATGTCGTTCTGCTGGCAGGCTCGGGCAGCGTGAATGTCTCTCCCGTCCAGGGTCCCGCTGGGAACTACTTCTCCGGCACCACGATGGTCCGGGTGATCGGCGGAGTGGGCGGAACCTTTTCCGGCGTCGATTTTCATCCGGGCGACGCGGCGGGAAGTCCCACTCCTTCCGCTTCGTCGGCCACCACGGTGACACTGAACTTAGGGACCTCGAGCAGCCCGTTCTCCTTCGAGGGGACCCATCTCCGGGTCTGGAGTTTAGGAAACATCGTCAACCATGGCGTGCTTGACCAGGTTTCCTCCAATCCACCCTTCGAGTGGACCGGGACCTTCACCAACAGTGGAACCATCTATGGCTCGCACTTCTTCGATGTGCATGGGCCCGGAACGGTCTCCTTCAACGGGAACGGCACCTCCGCGCTTCTCTACGGGGGGCTGACGAATAACGGGGTCATCGGTGCGTCTCATCCCGGCGAGCCGCTCGTCATCAACCTTCCCGGCACGGTGATCAACAACGGCACCGGGACGATCGGTCTCGCCGCAGGCAATATCTCGGAGAGCGTGACCGTGCTGTCCGGGGTGATCGCTGGCGGGGGAGCGATCCTCAATTATGGAACCATCCAGGCTTCCAACACGATCCACATTCAGGCGGCGAACTTCGCGCATTCCGGACCTTATGTGAACGGTGGGGTCTTCACGAACGGCTCGATCCTCTTGCTGAGCAACAATGCTTCCGACGACGGCCTGCTTCAAATCTGGAGTAACACGGGGAACGTCGGCGTGCAGGGAACGGTGACAGCGCCGTATGACGCAAACGGCATCGGTCGGATTGGGCTTGCGTCCGGGGGATCGGGGGGGCTCATCACCGTCGCCACCAACCTGGTCGCCTCTTCTGCGATCAACTTCTTCACGCTGGGGAGCTCTTACAATGCAAACGTGCGGGGTAACTTGAGTCTCACCGGATCGAACGGCACGGCCGAATTCTTTGGCAGCGCCCAGAACATCACGGGCCCCGGGGCGATTGCCGCAGACCGCGTCCTCTTTGATGGAGTGGCGGGCAACATCAACAACCGGGTTGGGACTAATCCGCTGCAGAACGGCTTACACATCGCTAATGGGCCGAGCGGAAACACAGCGATCACGATCTCTGCCGTCGGTACAAGCCCGCAGGCGATCAACCTTACCGTGGCGGGCAACGCCACAGTGAACTCGGGGCGGACCGCCACCTTCGTCCACTCGGATGACGCCCTCCGTCCGGTGTCGAATGCCGGGAGCAACCTCTTGGTCCAGACGACCGGCAATTTGACGGTGGCCCAGAGTGCGTCGGAGCTCGAAGATAATGGCACGAGCCTCAGTGCTCAGGTTCTGCATATCTCCAAGGGCTTTGTCTTCCCGGGCGGGATCGTGCTGATCGCGGGCACGGGAGGATCGGGCAGCCTCGCGCTGAACACGGTTGTGGACAACGGCTACACGACCACGGCGTCGGCAGGCCAGGGAATCTTCTTCCAGGCTCCCACGATTCTTTCGCCCAATCCCGTGGTGACGAATGGAAATACCTGGGTGAACTTCAGCGTGCGGCCTTCGGTCGTGCCGGTGATCTATGGGGTAGCGACGACGGTGTCGTCTCCCTTCTATACGCTGGTGCCCGACCCGTCGGCCTTCCACATTCGTTCGTATAGCCCGTAACGGAAAGACGGAGTTTGCGGAATAAGGGAAAGCGGACCGCAAGGTCCCTTTCCCATCCGCATGTTGCGCGGATGGTTCATCGGGAGCCGGAGAGCCGACTCGTCGATCGGGAAGCTCGTCTGCCCTGGTGCTTTCGCTCGTAAGAGCAAAGCGGTGCAAATTAAGTCTCGGGGAGAGCCTGTCAAAGCTTGAGCGCCTCCGCCCGATCCTCTAGACGCGGCCAGGCCGTTCGGCGGCAGGCCGAGCGCAGGCGGATGTATGCGTAACACCCGTGAAGCTAACCTTCGAGTCTGGAACAAGGAGTACTCCTGGTCCGAGGACGGAGAAGAATGGAAGGGGCAAGCGCACCTCTGCGGAGTTCCCTATGCCGAATGGAAGGTTTCGGTAGTCGAGCATCTGCTTGCTCCGGGGATTGCTCCCGGCGGCACGGTTCTGGAAATTGGGCCCGGACATGGCCGTTGGACCGCCGAAATCCTGCCTCGATGCGGCCGGACGATTCTCGTGGATCTCTCTCCAAATTGCATCGAGCACTGTCGGCACCGTTTTCCGGTTTCGATCGTGTGGAATACCACGTCGGCGATGGTCGAAGCCTTTCGGCCGTTCCAACGGCCGAAGTCGATTTCGCCTGGTCTTTTGACGTGTTTGTCCATATCGATCGAGTGGCTTTTGCGGGGTATCTTCAAGAGCTCGCACGGGTTCTCCGACCTGGCGGTCGGGCCGTTCTTCACCATGCGGGACGCCGCCACTGGGCTCTCTGGCTTTCCTTCCTTCGAGATCGCGGAACGCGTGGCCGACGGCTCTACCAGTGGCTTTCGATGGGAAGGATGCGGGACGACGACGGCTGGCGGTCGGATGTTTCCGCTCGGCTCGTCCGAGCGATGGCCGGCACGGCAGGACTCCGCCTGGTCCGGCAGATTCGTCGGTGGGGGCCTCGTGGGCGCTACGGGTGCCCCGCTACGGGGACTGGGTCACCTTTTTTGAACGGCCCGCACGTTGAGTGTCGCGGGCTGGAGGGGAGGCGGCCTTGGCGGGAGAGCGGATCCGAGCGCCAACGCGGGTGGCGTTCTGAAGAATAGTGGGGTTGGCGGGCTGGAGCAGAAAGGCCTTGCTGTAGGCTTGCAGCGCGTCCCGGTTCCGGCCGAGCTTCTCATAGGCGACTCCCAGGTTGTTCCACGCCTCGATATTGCCGGGCTCCAGCGCAAGCGCCTTCTGGTAAGCGGCAACGGCTTCTGGAAAGCGATTGAGTTCGCCGTAAACGACACCGACGTTGAACCAGGCGGTGGAGCTCGGTGCCAGCCGGCAGGCTTTTTCGAATGCGGGCAGGGCTTGGGCATGATGACTCAGATGTACTTGTTCGGTCCCGAGGGCGAGCCATGCGGCCGGATCGGCCGGGCTCAGCGTTGTCGCTCGGCGGAAGCACTCAAGGGCCTGCTTGCGATAACCGGCTGCTCCGTAGGCGCGGCCGAGCCGTAGCCAGGCCTCTCCGCTGCGGCGATCGATCGAAACCGCCTTGCGGAAGGGGGAAATGGCCTCCGCGGGTTTGCCGGCGAGCCAAAGGGCTTCGCCCAGCCGTAGCCAATCTTGGGCGGAGTGCGGGTTGGCTTGGGCCTGCGCCCGGAGCGAGGCGATCGTCTGCTCCAGGGTGCCGTGCGGGGAGGGCGAGGAAAGCGCAGGGGTTGGGGAGCCGGAGCTTCGCGATAGCGGAAGAAAGGAAGCCGCGAGGGCGAGGAGGAGCGGAAAGCTCCGCCGGAGCAAGGAGCTCGAAGAGGGGCGATCCATGCTCCCAGGGTATGCGACCGGCCCGCGCGCGTTCCAGAAAGAAACGACTTCCGGGACCGGGAAGCCCAGAGTTAGCTTGCCAGCAAACGAGGGAAATTGCTATGGGCTCGTGTTGCCACGATGATTTTTGTGCTCCCGCTCCTATTCGCGTTCTTGGAGCAGCCGAGCGTCTTTTATTCGGCTCCGGAGAGGCAGGAGGTTGTCCCCTACGATCCGGCTTCCCTGGCCGCGAAGCCCATCGTCGTGGAAAGCGGCGGGGTTCGCTACGTCGTGACCGGAAACACGCTCTTCTCCGAGGGAAAGATCGCTGATGTGCTCCGCGGCGCCAAGGGTCCGGAGGACGCGGTCAAGCGGCTCAAAGATGCCTATCAAAGGGCGGGTTATTTTCTGGTTACCATCCGCGCGGCGGTCGAGGAGAAGCGGGTGGAGCTCGAGGTGATTCAAGGAAAGATCACCGAAGCCCGAATCGTCCCCTCGCTGCGCTGGTTCTATGGAGGGCTCACGAATCGACCTTCGGTGAAGACAAGCGACGTGGTCCGGCGGACGGTCGATGCGGAAGCCTATGCCGCCCGCCAGCAGGAGCGGCCGAAGGTGAACTTCAGTCCGGGTCCCGATTTCGCCAGCTCGGTGATGGAGGTCGAGACTCGGCCGATCGAAAGTTTTGCTCCGAATCCCCTCAACCAGGCGAATCCCTGGAATGCCTCCGTGGGCTTCGGCAACTATGGGAACCGTTTTAACGGGCGCTACATGAGCGATGCGCAGGTCGCCTACCGCCCGGGTTACGGCCTCGAGCTCACAGGAGGGTACAGCAATGGTTGGGATGGCTTGAATCCCTATACGGAGGGAGGGATGTTCCAGATGGAAAACGGCGGTCTTTCCTGGGCGACTCCTTGGGGTGTCTACGGGATGACCTTTTCGAACATGCAATCCGCGTTCGGCGAGCCGACGGCTCCGCTCTATCCCGCAGTGTTCATGCAGAATTGGCAGATCTACGGGCAGCAGACGGTCTACGCGAGCGAGAGCTTCCGCTGGACGATGAACGAGCGGCTCACCTCGATGAACTTCGTCGAAGAGGGCTTCCAGGGCGCGACCCGGCTGCTTTCCCAGGATTACGGCACGGCCCAGCTCGGCACGACGGTCAGCCAGAGCTTCCGGACCTTCGGATTGCCTGCGCAGATCGGTGGAAACATCTACGGCGTTCGCGGGACCCGGCTTGGGGCGTTTTCCGGGGTGAACGACGCGCCGCTGGCGGGACCCGGGGTGCCGACGGCGTATTTCACCTACTACCGGGGCAACGTGAGCTATACGCAAACCCTCCCCAAAGGGATGCAGCTTGTGCTGACCGGCTACGGGCAGATCTCGCAAAACACACTGCCGATCATGGAGTACTTCGTGCTGGGCGGCATGGGGAACCTGGCGGCGTGGTATCCGGGCGTCCTGTACGGCGATACGGGCTACATCAGCCATGCCGGCCTCGTTGCCCCCCCGTCGAGCAGTGGGGATTTACGATTTCGGGGCAATTCTTCGTGGAAACCGGCGGATCTCGGTTCAGCTATAATGCGCCCGGCTCGGGACCGGCTTGGCACTATTTGAGCGACGTGGGGCTCGGGCTCGACATGGTCCATCGTTATGGAACGACGGTCAGCGCGATGGCGGCCCTGCCGATCGACGCCCCGATGATCGGGCCCACGGACAACCCGCACGGCTACTTCGCCGGGGGCCGGGTCGCCGTTCTTTTTGTCTTGCGACAGAACTTCTAGCTGATTCAATAGAGTGGGATGTTCAGGAAGGCTCCGAACCCCAGAAGAAAGACGACCATGTCCGGCACCAGGATGCGATTGCGCATTGGCGTATTCCTCTTCATGATCCTGTGCGGATCGGGCTCTGCCCTCGCGGAAGGAGACCAAGCGAACGATCCAGTCGTCGCCTCCGTCAACGGGGTGGAGATCCGACAGTCGGAGGTGCGGAAGACCTTGGCTGGTGCGGGCATGGCGAACCCGACCCCCGAGGCGGAGCGCAGCGCGATCAATGCCTTGATTCAGCAAGAGCTTCTTGTGCAGGAAGCGTACAAAGAGGAGCTCGAGAAATCTGGGGAGGTGAAGGCGGAGGTGGCGGAAGCGACTCGGAAGATTTTGGCTACGACCGCCCTCAAGCATCACCTCCAGCGGAGGAAGTTGACCGACCAGGAGCTTCGCCAGCGCTATGACCAGGCGATCGCGAGCCTTCCCCGGAGGGAATATCGCCTGCGCCATATCGTGACGGGGACGAGGAGCAAGGCGGCCGTTGTTCTGGATCGGCTGTGCCAGGGGGGGAACTTCTCCGTCCTGGCCCGGGGTTCCCTCGACAAGGCGACCGCCGATCGGGGAGGAGAGGTCGGGTGGCAGAACGCGCAAACCCTTCCGACCTCTGCACTTGCCTTGGTGGAGAAGCTCAAGCCCGGGCAAATCGGGGGGCCGATCCTCTCGGGCGCCGGCTGGGAAGTGGTTCAGTTGATGGAAGTGCGGCCGGTCGCGCGGCCGACCTTTGCCGAAGTGAAGCCCCAGCTCCGGCAGCAGCTTCAGCAGGAAACGGTTCAGCAGCTCGTGCAGCGGCTTGCGGCAAGCTCGCAGGTCGAGGTATTCCTGGCTCCGCCACCCGGGGAGCCCGTCGCCTCCGCCTTGCGGTAAGGAAACGTGTCGGGTCCTGTGCGCTGGATTGCTGCCGGAAGTCGGCTCCGCCGAAGGACGGCGGGAGTGCTTGCGCTCCTGCTGCTCTGTTCAGCGGGATGCGTCCATCAGGAGGCGGTGCGGGTCCGGCACCTGACGACCGCGCGCTACCTTCCTTCGCGCTACGTTCAGGTTTACCGAAAGGCCCCCGAGAACCCCTACGAGAAGATCGCCGTGCTCGAAGCCAGCGGTCAGCCGGATACCCCGAGGAGCCAACTCCTGGACTCGATCGTGGAGAAGGCGCGCGAGCTGGGCGCGGAAGCGGTGATCGTGGAGGACAAGAGCCAACCCATCGGAAATCCCTTGGTCATGAATCCGACCGGCGGAATGTACACGGTCAATCCCGGGATGCAGATGATCCCGCGCTATCGCGCCACGGCGATCCGGTTTACGGGAGAAGCCTCGTCCGGAGGATGATCCGGCCGAATCCCGTCGCGGCGCCGATCCCCGGGAAGGACCGGGCGCTATCGGGAGCCGGCGGAGGCCCCCTTTCGGGCGCCTCGCAGGGCACGTCCGCAAGAGCGAACGAGACGGCGGACTCGGCGAGCCCGACGGAAGCCTAAGAGGCGGACCAGCCAGCGGACATGCGGCTCCGCCGCTTCCGTAAGCGCGCGTTCGCTCCAGAGATCCGTCGAGCGGGCCTCGTCGGAGAGCGGCTCCACGAGCTCCGGGGCCAACCGATCGATCACCCGGAGGATCCGGGCATATTCGGCTTGCGCCGCCTTCTGGCGCGGGCGGGTCCATTGGTCCAAGGGTTGCAGTTCCCGGACGGCCCCCTGGACCATCCGAGCGCGCCAGCGGAGGGCGTCCGGGATGTGGGAGGAGGTGAGGCTCGGCTCGTGGCAGACCCGGTAGACCGCACCGGGGGTGGGGGTGTAGCGGAAGCGCAAGCCCGCTCGGATGGCCCGCCAGTAGAGCTGGTAGTCGTCGTAATAGTCTGTGGGAAGATCCTTCCAGCCGCCCAAGGCAAGAAGCTTGTCGCGGCGCCAGAGGAGGGCGCCGTTTTGGGGAAACTGCGAGGAGAGCCAGGTCCGGGGGAGATCCCGGGGATCGTCGAGCGGTTGGAGTTCGCGGGATGCGACGCTCCCATGACTCCACCGCTCGAGGAGATAGGGGGAAAAAAGGATATCCGCATCGGCTAGGCTTCCGGCCTCAGCGATCTGGGTGGCGATCTTTTCCGGCAGAAGGTAGTCGTCGTGGTCGAGCCACTGGATCCACTCGCCCGAAGAGGCCTCGAGGAGGAGCTCGCGGGCGAGGCTGCTCCGGCCCGTCCGGGCCTGGAGAAGCCGGAGGCGGTCGCCGAAGGCGGCGACGCGTTGGACGGTCCCGTCATTCGAGCCGTCGTCCAGCACGAGCACCTCCTTGTTCGGCCAGGTCTGGCCGAGGGCGCTCTCGATGGCGGGGACGATCCAAGCCCCCGCGTTGTAGGCGGGGATGCCGATGGTCACGAGGGGGGGAGAGTTGCTCATCGGCAGAAGCGTTTCGCGGAAGCAAAAAGGTTAGCGCCGACGACCAGATTCCGGCAATAACTCCTTCCAGGATGGAGCCGCTTGCGACCATTGCCGTCGTCTCCCCGGCAAGCAGAGAAGAAGAGAGGAGGCTGATTGAGGATGCCCGGGGCCAGAGCTGGAGGAAGAAGGAGATCTTGGTGGCGGACTCCGGAGAAGGAAAAGAGGGTTCCGGAGGGTACGGAAGCGAGGCGCTTCGACGGATCCCGGTGGGTAGAGAGGGGGATCCCCGGGAGGCGCTGGTCCGAGGCGCCCGAGGGGAATGGATCCAGTGGCTGCAAGCGGGAGAGGGGCTTTCTCCGCTCAAGATCGAGGAGCAGCTCCGGGAGGCGGGAATGCGGTCGGGGAGGGATCTGCTCTGCTCCCCCTACCGGCTCGGGGCGGGGGAGGACGCCCCGGTCATCGATCCTGGAAAGGAGCCGGTGAGCTATGTGGCGCGCCTCGGGAGAGACTTTCCCTTGGTTGCTCCGCTTCTCTGGTCTGCGAAGGCGCTGCGCTCTTTCCTGCGGGATCGGGAGAGATGCTTTGCGCGCCTGCGGATCGGGCTGAGCGGAGAAGTAGGCGCCACCTGTCCGGGGCGAAACAGCGAGCCGGCGCAGGCTGAATGGACGGCCGCTCTGTCTTGGGCGTTTCTCTTGGCGTCCGCAGCACCAGGCGCGTCCGCGGAGCGAGAACGTCTTTATCGTCTGTTCTGGGAAATGGCCCCGCGTCTCGCGCTAGCGGCCGGAGAGAGGCTGGGTGCCCGGGAGCTCCTCGAAAAGATGGCTCCAAAAGACGGCTTGGCGGCCGCGGTGGCTCGAGTGGGCGGTCCGGCGGCCGCCCTTCGTATGGAGGGGGCGGTGCAGCAGTTGCGCCGGGCCGAGAGCGCTTTCCGGCGAAGGCGGAGACAGATTCTCCATCGGGTCGGTTTGCGGAAGCAGCCGATCCCGGCGTGCCGGGAAGAGACGGAATGGCGAGCCTATGGGAGCATGGAATCGGGGGCCTACCAGAACTGGATCGCGGCCTACCAGACGCTCGACAGGGCCGACCGGGAGGCCATTCGAAGGGAGATCGAGCG
>NZ_CABFVA020000071.1 GCF_902143375.2 Methylacidimicrobium tartarophylax
GAAAGTAGCTAAACTCTATTTATATTCTGGCTACCGGCTTTTCGCTCTTTCCTCTTCGTGTCTTGTCTCGCTGACTTTTCGTCCGGAAGTTCGGTTAACCCATCTTCCGCACAATTTTGAGGATTGTTTCGGCACATGAAGGACTTACGCAAACTTATGTAGGACGTTTCGTGCGAATACAATGTGAATACCGTTTGTTTGTATAAGCCACATACTCTTGGCGTAGTGTAGGTGTTGGGCTTCGCATGATTACCTCCTAGACAATCGCCGTCCGTTGCTGATCGGGCGTGCGGTGCTTTGGGAGGTTGCGGCAAGCTGGAAAGCCGAGGTTTGCTATTACCCTTGGGCAGCTGGAAACAGCGAAGAGGCCAGATTTCCCGAAGCGAGAAATCTGGCCTCCCCCAACCTACTCTATTCAGGCAAGAGTTCTAAAAGCCGTAGCCCACGACAAACAATCCGAACGGATCATACAAGCCATAGCTCGGTCCGCTCACATTCAACACAGTGGTTCCACTGTGAAAACCATTGACATCGCCATCAAAGGCAAAACCGAATACCGCAGCGAGAAACCAATGCGAATCGATAAAATAACGAACTCCGCCTTCTGGAGCAAACCAGTAGCCCCAGACGCTCCCCATATTTACACCGCTGCTTTCAGCATTCACAAGAATGCCACCCCCTGCGAATCCAACAAAGGGCTCGAACTTTTTTGCTATACGGTAGCCGACCGTGCCGCCAAGTCCGAGATAGCCGACAACAGCCGAGTTACTTGTCATGCTTGCGTGGCCAGGGGAAGCCGCTCCAGGCCCCAGTGACGATTGCTGCTGACTTCCAAGAAAGAGACCGATCGCATCGACTGTAAAACTCAGATTTCCCCATTTGTCTGGATCGTGAAAATACAGTCCTCCAATGATCGCCCCAATATAGGAATAGTTATAGTTTACGGAAAGTGGGGTCTCTCCCGCGGGCGTCACCACGCTTCCCCGATCCGATTGAGGAAACCCAACACCCATAGCTCCCGCAATATATGGAGTCCAGGATTTCTTGGTCTCTTTAGGAGCTTCTTTCATCTGCTCCTTCGCTGCTTCGTAGGCCTCTTTGTGACCCTGCGGCACTGTCACCCCGTCTTCCTCGTTCTCCTGGGTGTTGATCGTTCCCGCTCGCAGCGGGAGAACCCCCAGCATTATCGCGCAACTCGCCCCGGCAAGCGGGACCACAGCTTTCCACATTCGTCGTCTCATCGAATTCCTCCTTTTCCCGTTTTCTAAGATAGGGCCGACCCGTAGCGAGATTTGTAGTCGCACTAGCCTTCCCCGAACTGATCGGCACAATTACCACTATCGAGTCAATAACCAAAATCGAAAGATGCTCTGACAGTTATCGCCGCTAACGATCGGTAGCGCTTTTGCCCAGTTCACCTAGCAGCCTGTCGGCCTTAGTGCGAGAGCTTGCCACGATGCGCCGGCAGTCCGATGCGGCATGGGGAGCGATTGTCTCGGGAACCGTAAAAACCAGGATAAT
>NZ_CABFVA020000072.1 GCF_902143375.2 Methylacidimicrobium tartarophylax
GAGCGAAGATCGCGTCGGCATCCCGCTGCCACTCTCCGGTGCGAAACGATCGGTTCGAGAGGCGAAGCACGATCGTACAACTCTCCTCCGGCCCCAGGGTCAACGGGTAGTGGACCGACGCCTTGGTTCCGACCCCGAGAGGGTTGACCGTCGGGCTTCCGTGAATCAGGTAATCGTGGATTCCATCCTTCGGATAGGGGGTCGTGTTCTCTCCCCAGCCGAACCGGCTTCGATTGGTCTCGTTCTCGACGAAGAGAACTTCCCGCCCGGGAGAGTGGTAGAGCCGCATGGTGCCGAGTTCGGAATGCTCCGCCTCGATCCAGGAGAAGGACGATTCCGAACCGGCGGCCATGCGGAGGATCGGCTTCGGGGTTCCCGGATTCCAGGACCAGGTGTTGCGGAACCAGAGCGTGGGAAGAACGTGGAGAACTGCCGAGGCGGCGGCCCGGTTGGTCACCCGAATTCGGATGACGATGTCGGTCGGCCCCTCCTTCGCGTATTCGAGCAGCAGGTCAAAGTAGGCTCCGTTTTCAAACACGCCGGTATCCGCCAACTCGTATTCCGGGAGGTGGAGATCGGCTTTGCGGAGCCGATTTTCCGCAAGAAGATCGTCATAGGGGAAGGCAGTCTGCGGGTACTTGTAGAGGAATTTGAGGTAACTGTGGGTCGGCGTGCTCTCCAGCGGGAAGTAGTACTCCTTCACATCCTCCCCATGATTCCCCTCGGTGTTGCTTAGGCCGAAGAGGCGTTCCTTGAGGATCGGATCGACCCCGTTCCAGAGAGCGAGAGCAAAGCAGAGCCGGCAACCCTCATCGCAAATGCCGCCTAGACCATCCTCTCCCCACCGGTAGGCGCGGGAGCGGGCATGATCGTGGGGAAAGAAGGACCAGGCATCTCCATCCGGGCTATAGTCCTCCCGCACCGTGCCCCACTGGCGATCGCTCAGGTAGGGGCCCCACAGTCGCCAGGGAGCGACGCCGTCGGCCGCCTCCCGCAGTCTTCGATCTTCCTCCGTCATCGCCACGCCATCAGGGTGCCGCGGCCCGGGATCGGTCCTCCCCTTTTCATCGATAGACCTTCGTCCCGCGTAGTTCCGCGGGGAGCCCCTCCCAGAGGCGAAGACCGCCAGGGAAGGCAAGCGCATTTTCTCCCGGGAAGCAGTCCGGAGGAAGCTTCTTGAGCAGCCGGACGTTCCCTCCCCCCAGGATCACATAATCGGCCTGCACGATATAGCGGAGCAAGGCCACCACGCGGCGGACATGGCTCCGCCACTTCTTGTGGCCGAGGCTTTGCAAGCCGGCCTCTCCGACGTAGGCTTCGACCGTCTTTCCCTTCCGATAAGGAACTGCTTCGAGTTGAAGCGGCTGGAGAACTCCTTCGACGATCAGTGCCGATCCCAAGCCCGTGCCTAGGCCCAGGAACAGCATATCCCCGCCCCGGTAGCTTCCCAGCGCCTGCATGGCCGCATCGTTGACGATCCGAACGGGCAATTCGAATCCTTTCTCGAAATCATAGGAGGTCCATCCCGGCCCCAGGTGTAGCGGCTCCTCGGCAGGCCGCCCCTTGCGGACGGGACCCGGGTAGCCGATCGCCACGCGGGAATAGGCCCAATCCGGGACGAGCCGGCCCACCTCGCGGACCAGCATTTGCGGGGTGAACTTGGGACCGGTCGCAATCTCCCGTGGTTCCGGATGATCCGAAGCGTAAACCTTGACGTGATGCCCTCCGACGTCGAGAACCAGCGTCTTCTCCCTAGCCGAATCATCTTTCCGATGCTCCTTTTTCTTCACCATGTCTCGCCCCTTTCCTCCTTCCGACGACCGCATTCTACCCCGTTGATGGGCAATGGCAAGGCAGCCCCGTGCCGCCGCCCTGGGTGCCGCGTCCTCCCGCGGGCGCAATCCCCATTCTCAAGACAAGGCCGGATTCCGGTACCCTGGGGAATGGACCGACCGGACTCTCCCACCCATGCTCGTTTGCCAAAAGCGAAGAAAGAACGTAAGAGGGAGAGCGCCCGATCCCCGAAGGAACAACATGGAAACGGACAACTCGGAAGGAAGGAACCTCGCCCTGCTCGCCCATCTAGCGCCCATTTTCGGCTACTTGATCACGATCGGCCAGATTCTCATCCCCCTTTTGATCTACCTGCTGGCCAAGGAGACCTTTGCCAAAAAGCAGGCCCGGGAAGCGCTCAACGCGCAGATCACCTTCACGATCTATTTTCTTGCGGCAGGCCTCCTCTGCTTCGTCTTGATCGGATTCCCTCTCCTTCTCGGTCTCGGAATCTTCGTGCTCTGGACGATGATTTCAGCGGCAATCGCGGTCTCCAAGGGCGTTTCCTACCGGTACCCCCTCATCTTCCGCTTCGTTTCCTGAGCGGGAGTCTGCTTTTGCCGCCTCACCGGGGCAATCCAGGTAGGGGTCATCGAGAGCGAAGGAAGCGAAGCCCCCCTTTCCTCCGGGTCCCCGAAAATCCCAGCATTCCTCCCCCGCGAGAGTGATCCTTCGCGCCCCTTCCCGCTCGCGCGTCCGCCGGATTCTGCGGAGAAAGTCCGAGGCGAATCGCCCCCGCTCGAGCGGCGCTACCGCACGTCCGGAGAAAGCATCGAACCTATCCCGGCGCCCCGGAGGCAACCGGTCGGCGATCAGGAGGAGATCGATGTCCGAATCGAACCGCGCATTGCCGCGCGCCACCGATCCGAAGAGCAACAAGGCGAGGAGCCCCTCCCCGTAGATCTCCCGGCAGGCCTGAACACAAAACGGGAGGAGCTTGCGCAATTCTTCGGTCGCTTCCGTTGGTTTGCCGTGCTCCATCCGAGGCTCCTTCCCTCCGCCGTTCTTATCGCAACATCCGGGGATCCCATTTCCAATGTTCTGCCCTCAAGAACCCGGCGACGGACGAGCAGCCCGTTCCCGAGGTCGATCCCATCTCGGAATTACGACTGGGAAAGGCTAGGATGGTTTTGGGACCAGTGCCGACGGAACCAGTCGGCAGCCAAACGGGCGACTTCCTCCAGGGTGCCCGGCTCCTCGAAGAGATGGGTTGCGCCGGGTACCACGGCGAGCTCCTTTTCGCAGCGAAGCTCGTGCAGGGCCTCTCGATTGAGGCGGAGCACAAAGTGGTCTGCCCCTCCCACAATCAGCAGGGTAGGGCTCCGCACCCGCGCCAGGGCGGCGCCAGCCAAGTCGGGCCGGCCTCCCCGGGAAACGACGGCGGCGATCTCCGATCCTTCCCGAGCTGCGGCGACAAGCGCGGCCCCTCCGCCCGTGCTCGAGCCAAAGTAGCCGAGCGCCGGCCTGTGCTCGCCGAGATAGTCTTGGAGCCAGCGGGTGGCGCTGCAGAGCCTCTGGGCCAGAAATTCGATATCGAAGCGGAGTGCTGCGGTCCTCTCGTCTTCCTCTTCCTCTTCGGGCGTCAACAAGTCGAAGAGAAGGGTCCCCGAGCCGTTTCTCTGCAAAACCTGGGCAACGAACTGGTTCCGGGGGCTCAAGCGGCTCGAACCACTGCCATGCGCAAAGAGAACGATGCCTCCCGCATCGGACGGCACGTTCAGCGTCCCCGATAGCAGGATCTCCTCGATCCTGACTTCGACCTCCTCCTTCCTTCTTTCCTTATTTTTCATGGAGAGCGAACCCGAAGCAGCCTTTAGAAGTTAGCTCTCTGCTCTGCCCACCGCAACGCCCTTCCCGGGAATCGACGAGGCTTGCGCTCCGGCAAAGCCTTCCCGTAATGTTTCAGGCAGCCCTGCGGAATCGGCCCGCGGTCGGGATCAGCCGCAGAATGGGCAGATCGCCCAGATAACCCACGGAATAAAAGCCTTCAGCCATGAACCGCTCCTCTCTCTCCCCCACCGTCCTTGTCATCTTTGGTGCCGCGGGCGACCTCGCCTGGCGCAAGATTGCGCCCGCCCTCTACTCCCTTTCGGCGGAAGGATGGCTTCCCGAGAAGTTCGCCATCATCGGCGTCGACCGGAAGGAAATGACCAAGGAAGAATTTATCGGCCACCTTCGTTCCGGCGTCGAATCCTTCTGCCGCCGGAAGCTCGACGAAGCTTCCTGGTCTACGTTCGCCGCCTCGCTCTCCCAGTACCATTCCGGAGACCTCACCCATCCCGACACCTTCGAGGTCCTGGCCAAGGCGATCGGCGATTTCCGCCAGCAGTGGGGCGGGGCCGCCAATCCCGTCTTTTACCTCGCTACCTCTCCCACGCTCATTGAGGCCATTGCCACGGGATTGGGCAAGGCAGGCCTCGGAAGGAACATTCCCGGGAGCCGAATCGTGGTCGAAAAGCCCTTCGGACGGGACCTGGCCTCGGCCCAGGCACTCAATCGCTCCTTGGCCGAAGTCTTTGCCGAGAAGCAGATCTTCCGCATCGACCACTATCTCGGCAAGGAGACCGTGCAGAACATCTTGGCGCTCCGCTTCGGAAATGCCTGGTTTGAGCCCATCTGGGATCGCCGCTACATCGACTCCGTCCAGATCACGGTAGCTGAAACGATCGGGGTCGAGCAGCGAGGAGGATATTACGAGCATGCAGGCGCCCTGCGCGACATGGTTCAGAACCACCTATTCCAACTCCTGTGCATCGTTGCGATGGAGCCGCCGGTCTCCTTCGAGGCGGAAGAGGTCCGCAACAAGAAGACCGATGTGCTCCATGCCATCCGCCCCTTTCCCACCGAAGCCGTCCACCGGCTTGCTGTGCGCGGCCAATATGGCGCTGGTTGGGTGCACGGCCAGCATGTGCCTGCCTACCGGAGCGAGCCTGACGTCTCCCCGGACTCCAAGATGGAATCCTTTGTTGCCCTGAAGGTCTTCGTCGACAATTGGCGGTGGCAGGACGTCCCGTTCTACTTGCGGACGGGCAAGCGGATGGCTCAACGCGTCTCCCAAATCGTGATCAACCTTCGACCTGTCCCCCACCAAGCCTTCCCTGAGATCGCGGTCGACCAGTGGCATCCCAACCGGATGATCCTGCACATCCAACCCAAGGAGAGCATCCTGCTCAACTTCCAGGCGAAACGGCCCGGGCCGACGATCCGGCTCACTCCGGTCGACCTCCACTTCTCCTACCCCGACGCCTTCAAGACCGAATCACCGGAAGCCTACGAAACCCTGCTGCGGGATGTCATCCTCGGGGACGGCACCCTCTTCATGCGGGCCGACCAGGTCGAGGCAGCCTGGTCCCTGGTCGATCCGATCCTCCAAGTCTGGGAATCCAATCCACCGACCGACTTCCCTAACTATTCGGCCGGAAGCTGGGGACCGGAAGCAGCCCAAGTCCTGATCGCCCGCGATGGAAAGAGCTGGTTCGAGGGCCCGGAAGACGGGGAATGATGGGCAGAGGCTAAGCTTGCTGCTGCTGTCGTCGCGCTGCCGTCCGAAGCCGAAGAGCGTTGAGATGGATAAAGCCTGTCGCATCCCGGGGATCGTAGGCTCCCTGATCGGCCTCCATCGTCGCCAGATGCAAATCGTAGAGTGATTGCGGGCTTTTTCGTCCCATCGTTTGCAGAGCCCCCTTAAAGAGCCGAAGTCGGACCGTGCCGGTTACGACTTGCTGGCTCTGCTCGATGGCCGCTTGGAGGAACTCCCGCTCCGGAGAAAACCAGAACCCGTAGTAGACCAGTTCGGCATAGCGCGGAAGGAGAGAGTCCCGCAGATGCATGACCTCCCGATCGAGCGTCAAGGTTTCGATCTGGCGGTGGGCAAAACGAAGGATCGTCCCTCCGGGACACTCGTAGACCCCGCGCGATTTCATGCCGACGAAGCGGTTTTCGACGAGATCGACTCGGCCGATTCCGTGCCTGCCGCCGATTTCGTTGAGCAGGCTCAAGAGCGCCGCAGGCGAGAAGCTCTTGCCGTTGACGGCGACGCAGTTCCCGGACTCGAAGGAGAGCTCCAAGGTTTCCGGCTCGTCCGGTGCATCCTCCGGATTGCGCGTCAGCCGGAAAAGATCGGGGGGCGGAGGCTGCCACGGGTCTTCCAGAACCCCGCTCTCGTAGCTGATGTGAAAGAGGTTGCGGTCCATCGAGTAGGGCTTGGCCGTCGTGACCGGGACCGGGATCCCGTGCTCTTCCGCATAGCGGATGAGATCGGCTCTCCCCGCAAGATCCCACTCCCGCCAGGGAGCAATCACGCGCAGATCCGGAGCCAAGGCAGCAAAAGCCAGCTCGAAGCGGACTTGATCGTTCCCCTTGCCCGTCGCCCCGTGCGCAACGGCATCGGCTCCGACCTCACGGGCGATCTCGACCTGCCTTTTCGCGATCAAGGGACGCGCGATCGAGGTTCCCAGCAGGTACTGATCCTCGTACAGCGCTCCCGCCCGAATCATGGGGAAGACATAATCCCGGACAAACTCCTCCCGCAGGTCGGAGACCAGGCACCGGGATGCCCCTGTTTGGCGGGCCTTCTCTTCGAGTCCGGTCAACTCCTCCGCCTGTCCGACATCCGCACAATAGGCGATGACATCAGCCTTGTACTTCTCCGTGAGCCATTTGAGAATCACGGAGGTGTCGAGCCCTCCCGAATAGGCCAAGACGATTTTCATAAAAGCTTCTCGAGCGGCCGGGCGAGTTCCCAACCAAAGAGTTTGCGCAGCCTAGGCGATCTCGTCCGCCGAGCGAAGTCTTCCCTTGAAGATCGGGCGGAGCTTTTCCAACGCCGCCTCCGCGGTCACACCGTATTTCTTCCTTAGCTGTTCCACCTTCCCGTGTTCGATGTACTGGTCCGGCCAGCCGACGCGTACGACCGGGACCGCAATCCCCATCTCGGAAAGTGCCTCGAGCACGAGGGATCCGAACCCGCCGGCCAGGACGTGATCCTCGATGGTCACGATTGCATCGACGCTTCGGCCGAAGAACTCGAGGGTCCCTCGATCGAGCGGCTTTACCGTTCGTGGATTGATCACGGCCGCGGAGATGCCCTCGGCACCGAGAGCCGCAGCAAGCTCGCAGGCCATCGGAACCATCATACCCAGGCCGAAGATCGCGACATCCCGTCCATGCTGGAGGACTTCGGCCCTGCCGATCGGGATCATCTCGGGGAACGGCTTTACGGCAACCCCCGAGCCGACTCCCCGCGGATATCGGATCGCGACGGGGCCGGGATGGTGCATGGCCGTGAAGAGCATGTCAGCCAGCTCGTCCTCGTCCTTGGGATGGAGCAAGGTGATGTTCGGAACACACCGCAGGAAGGAGATGTCGAAGAGGCCGTGATGCGTGGGCCCATCGTCTCCCGACAGGCCGCCCCGGTCCATGCAGAAGACGACGGGCAGGTTTTGCAGGCAGACGTCATGAACGATCTGGTCATAGGCGCGCTGCAGAAAGGTAGAATAGATGGCGCAATAAGGCTTGAACCCCTTGGTCGCCAGTCCGGCGGCAAAGAGAACGGCATGTTCTTCGGCGATCCCCGTATCGAAATACCGGTCGGGGAACTTTGGCTGAAACCGGTCGAGCGCGGTTCCGTTGGGCATCGCCGCCGTGATCGCCACCACGTTGCGGTTTTGGTCGGCAAGCTTGACCAGGGTATCGGCGAATACCTGGGAACAGGTCAAGGCCGAACTCGCAGGAGTCTCCCCGGTCACAGGGTGGTATGGGCCCAGCCCGTGGAACTTCTTCTGCTTTTCCATGGCCGGGGCAAAGCCCTTCCCCTTTTGGGTCAGCACGTGGAAGAGGACCGGATGCTCCTGCTGCTTCAGAAACTCGAACATCGAGATCAGCATCGCCACGTCGTGGCCGTCGACCGGACCGTAATAGGTCAAGCCGAGCTCCTCAAAGATCACGCTCGGTAGGAGCAGGCTTTTGACCGCCTCTTCCGCCTTCCGCGCCGCGCGAAGGACCCCGCGATTGGGAATCTTCTTCAGGAATTCCTCCGCCCGATCCCGGAGCCAAGAATAGGCCGGATGACTGACGATACGGCTGAAATAGCTGGCGATCGCGCCGACGTTCTTATCGATCGACCATTCGTTGTCGTTCAGGATCACGATCAGACGCTTCGTCTGATCGCAGACATTGTTGAGCGCCTCGTAGGTGATGCCACAGGTGAACGCGGCATCTCCGCAGACCGCAACTACGTTCTCCTTTCCTCCTCGGAGGTCACGGCCGACGGCCATTCCCAGGGCGGCAGAGAGAGCGGTTCCGGCATGGCCCGCTCCGTAGCAGTCGTGCGCGCTCTCCTCTCGATTGAGGAATCCGGAGAGACCGCCGGGTTGCCGAATCAGGGGAAAGCGGTCGCGCCGCCCCGTCAGCAGCTTGTGGACGTATCCCTGGTGGCTTACGTCGAAAAGAAACCGATCCTCGGGAGTCTGGAAAACGTAATGGAGAGCAATCGTCAGCTCGACCACTCCGAGGTTCGGGCCGAGATGGCCTCCGTTTTTCGCCAGGATGGTGATCATCTCCTGGCGGATTTCCTCCGCGAGCTGAGGCAGCTCTGCGACGGGAATCTGCTTCAGGTCCGCCGGAGAATTGATCTGATCGAGCAATCGCGCCAAGGCCCTCCTCCTTTTTTGCCTATTCTCCTGGGCGAGTCGAGTCTTGCTCTGCTGCCCGAAGTTCGCTGGCCGTCGATTCTCCCCCTTCGGCCCCTTGTGCCAAAACGCTGATCTTTTGTTCCGCCAGGGATAGTTTGTCACTACAAATCTTCACGAGCCGCATCCCCTCTTCATAGCGCTCCAGCAGTTCCTCGAGGGCCAGATCGCCGCTCTCCATCCTTGCCACGATTTCCTGCAGCTTCCGAAAGGCCTCCTCGAACGTAGGCCCCTTTGCCGTTTCGGTTTTCCCCATGCCAAGCCGCCCTATCCCCGAGCCCCCGAGGTTGCCTGCCTTCCGAACTGCAGCCGCTCGTCCGCGGAGAGGATCTCCTCCAGACCCTTCCATCCCACATCCTCGATCTCGTTAAAAAGACGAAGATAAATTGCCACATCCAAACTCGGAAATCGAGCAAGCAGCCCTTCCAGCGCATCTCGCAGCTTCTCCGCAGGCGGCTCCTGCGGAAACTCCTCGACCACCCCATCTGCATCATGGGAGATCCCGAGCGCATCGAGCCAGGCACAAAGCATCGGGGCGCGCTGGTGTACCAGCCAGTGAGAGAAGAGGTGCGAGGAGAGCGTCTCGCTTTCCGGTAGGGAAAGGACACGGCGCGAGAGCTGATGCCGCTCCAACTTGGGCATTTCCAGGAGCTT
Organism: Methylacidimicrobium tartarophylax; assembly: GCF_902143375.2. Lineage (GTDB taxonomy): Bacteria > Verrucomicrobiota > Verrucomicrobiia > Methylacidiphilales > Methylacidiphilaceae > Methylacidimicrobium > Methylacidimicrobium tartarophylax. Next base: position 9,177 of record NZ_CABFVA020000072.1, read on the forward strand.
CGCCTGCCGGATCCCCAGGCGGCGGCTCGTCAGTTCGACGACGACGCGGTAGAGGCGCTTGTCGGATTCACGAACGGCCAAGAGCACTTCGTGAACCAGTTCTTCCGGAATTTCCTGCCAGAGAGTGCACGTTGCCATAGGCGTTGCGGGCTGTCATCTTGCCTCAGCTCGTGAGAAAGACAATCGTTTTTCCCGGGCGCCGGAGCAGGAGAATGCGAGGAGACCAAAAAGGGGAAGGAACGCGGAGGAGGGCTTCCCACCCGAAGGCCGAGCCGCCTCCGGCCCATCCGCTTGCTCCCTCGGAACTCTCCGGGCGGCTCTTCGGTGCGCATGTCTCGGTCGCCGGGGGATTCGAACGGGCGGTGGAACGCGCCATCCAGTGCGGCTTTTCCGCCGCGCAGCTCTTCCTGAAGAACTGCCGGCAGTGGAAGGCCCCCGCGATGCGCGCACAGGAAGCCTCGGCCTTTCGAAGAGCGGCTTCCTCTTCCGGAATCTTCTTCTTCGGCCATGCCGGCTATCTAATCAACCTCGCCTCCCCCTCGGAGCCTCTCGCCACGCAATCTTTGGAATCGCTCCGGGACGAGATCACGCGCGCCGAGCTTCTCGGCCTTCCCTTTCTCGTCCTGCACCCCGGCACGGGTCTGCACGGCGAAGAACCCAAGACAGCCCTCTTTCGGCTCGCGCACCGACTCCGCCTTCTCTTTCCGGCAGACTCCTCGGAGCCGACCGTCCGCATCGCCCTAGAGACGATGGCGGGACAAGGAAACCAGCTCGGGGGGCAGCTGGAGCAGCTGGCCTGGGTTCTCGAGAATCTGGCCGACCCCCGCCGTTTCGGCCTCTGCCTCGATACGGCCCACCTTTGGGCCGCTGGCTACCCGATTGCTACCCGGGCTGGCTACCGGCATTTCACCGAAGAACTAGAAAGGCTGGGCCTGGCGGACCGGATATGGGCCTTCCATCTCAACGATTCGGCCGCCCCTTTCGGGTCGAGGCGGGACCGTCACGAGCATCTGGGTCGGGGCACGCTGGGCCTCGCCGCCTTTCAGCAGATTCTCCAGGACCCACGCTGGTCCAAGCTCCCGATGGTCCTGGAAACGCCAAAAGAGGGCGGGATGGAAGCCGACTGCCGCAACCTCCGTGCGATCCTGCCCTTCCTCTCCCCGAGCCATTCGTCGCTCACCGAAGGAAGCCCGGAAAAGGTTCGAAAATTAGAAAAAAGCACTAGCGTTCGCCGCTTGCCGGACCTATAGGGTATAATATGAGTCAACCCAAGATTATCGCCTATCTCAAGCCCACCTGCGGGTGGAGCCAAGGGGTGCGGGCGATCCTCCGGAAATATCAGCTTCCCTACGAAGACCGCGACATCGTCAACGTCCTTGAATACCGGGAAGAGATGATCCAGAAGAGTGGCCAGCCCTTTTCTCCCTGCGTCGAAGTCAACGGCGAATTGCTCGCCGACGTCAGCGGGCAGGAACTGGAACAATGGCTGATCGCCAAGGCCCTGGTCCAAGCGAATGACCGCCCGGTCGAGACCCCGACCGACCAGGGATGCTCGGGAGAGCATCACGGCGAAATTCCCGTACGGATCAATTTCTAGCCTGTCCTTTGCTCCTCCTCCCGGGGCGGTTTCTGCTCCGGGACGTCCTCCAGTGCGGCACGCGCGCGGGAAAAAACCGCGTCGAACATCTCTTCGGTCAGTCGGCCGGTGAAGGTGTTCTGTTGGCTGGGGTGGTAGGACATGAACAGGGTCCGACCCTTCGGAAGCGGCATCTCCGCCCCATGGGAGAAGGAGGGTCGCTTCCGAAGCAGCAGCCGGGCTTCTTCCGGCCAGCGCTCCTTGACCCAACGAAGCAGGGTCTCAAAGGCCATGCCCCCGAGGGCGATCAGAACCCGAAGATTGGCGAGCGTCTCCAGTTCCCGGACGAGGAAGGGATAGCAGTTTTTCCTCTCCGAAGGGAGTGGCCGGTTTTCCGGCGGACAACAGCGCACGGCGGCAGTCACAAAACAGTCGGAGAGCTGCAGACCGTCCTCTCGGTTGCGGGAAAACGGTTGGCTGGCAAAGCCGATCCGATGGAGTGCCCGGAAGAGCCAATCCCCGCTCCGGTCCCCCGTAAACATTCTTCCGGTCCGGTTTCCTCCATGAGCGGCGGGTGCGAGTCCCACGAGGACAAGACGGGCTTGCGGATCACCGAATCCCGGAACCGGTTTGGCCCAATAACGGCAGCCCGCATAACGCTTCGGAGGATGCATGGCGGCTTCCTCACGCCAAGCGACCAGGCGCGGACAACGGCCGCAGGCGACCACCTCCCTTTCGACCTCGGCCAGGAGAGCGCCGGGAGAGAATACAGCCTCTGGCGGCGGATCCCCCATGCTTTGCGACTCTCCCCCTTCCCTCACGAGCCCGCGCTCTCCCCTTGCGCTCGTTCTCCCTCTCGAAGTCCGATATCCTCATCCCAGGAAGCGGGAGAGCGGCGAATAAAAGAGGCAAGAAGCTCCCGGCACTCCGCGTCGTCTCTCACCTCGACCAAGACTCCCTGGCTACGCAAAAGCTCTTCCGAGCCCAGGAAGGTCCGATTCTCTCCGATGACGATCCGCGGGATGCGGTAGAGGAGGATCGCTCCCGTGCACATCGGGCAGGGCGACAGAGTGGTATAGAGGGTGCAGGACCGGTAGAGGGAAGCGGGTTGCCGACCGAGGCTTTCCAACGCGTCCATCTCGCCATGGCGAATGACGCTACCCCACTGAATCCTGCGGTTCCGGCCCCGTGCCAGGATCCGGTCCCCCTGGACGATCAGTGCGCCAATGGGGATTCCGCCTTCTGCGAGTCCCGCCCGCGCTTCCGCGATCGCCGCTTCCAAAAATGGGTCTGAACCCGCCATCTCCAAACTTTCCTCAGACCGACCCCTTCCCGTCCAGAAGGTTTTGCGGCTCCGACGATTCTCTTGGGCGGGAGATTCCAAGGGATGCACAGCAAAAACGTGCTCCACTGTTTCCCGGATTCGACTCTCGGACCATTCCGCAAAAGTGGACAAGGGGTTTTCGGCCTGGAACCGGATCCTCCCGTCTCCTCGATTCGGTTCGGATGCAAAAAGGGAACAAGAGAGGCGGCGATTGACTTGTCCGCGCTCTTAATGGCATCTTAAGTTCCAGCAAAGCGGATCCACACGGCCGGCGCTCGGGGAAAAAGCCCTCGAGATGCCGAGCATTCGCGAAGCGACCATGACTTCCCCGGCACCTAAAGGGTGAGTCGCACACATTCACCAGTGTAGGAGAAAACGGGAGAGATAAACTACCAGATCCTGGGAGGAGCCGTTTGGTTTGAAAATCCGAATTGACCGGGAAGGAGGATCGCTATGACCGAAGAGAATCGCATAGAAGCTTCGATAGAGGGAGGCCACCAAGGGAGCGCATCCGGGACAGCAACGGCGGGTATCTCGCACGCTTCGCGCGGCAAGGCTCGATGGGCAGCCATCTTTGATTGGGATGGGGTCATTGCCAATTCCGCCGGCCCCCACGAGGAGAGTTGGCATCGACTCGCTCGGGAGGAAGGACGAACGCTCCCCCCTGGCTTTTTTCTCCCTTCCTTCGGAAGAAAAAATGATTGGGTCATCCCTCATCTGCTCCACTGGACGGAGGATCCCCAAGAGATTGTTCGACTCCGCGAGAGGAAGGAAGAACTCTTTCGGGCGATCGTCGCGGAGCAAGGAATCGATCTCTATCCCGGGGCGCTCGCCCTCTGCCAATCCCTTGCGAAGGCATCGATTCCCGCGGCGATCGCCTCCTCCACGGCGCGGGCCAATATCGAACTCATCCTCGATCAATGGAACATGCGTGGGCTTTTTCAAGCCCTGGTGGCGGCCGAAGATGTGAGCCGCGGCAAGCCGGACCCCGAGGTCTTCTGTCTTGCCGCCAAAGAGGTTGGGTTTGCGCCCGAAGAGTGCATCGTTTTCGAGGACGCGCCCGCCGGAGTGGAAGCGGGCAAACGGGCGGGCATGCGGGTGATCGCTGTTACGACGACCAATCCTGCCGATGCATTGCAGAAAGCGGATCGGACGCTATCCAGCCTTCAGTCGGTAACCCCCGCCCTGATCCAAGACTGGTTCTTTTCCTAAGCAGGGTCCCGGCGCCCGTCGACCGACGGGGAGCGGCAACCGCAGAGCAAGTGTTCTCTCGTCCCTCGCTCGTCCCGCACCCCATGGGACGCACCCCATGGGGACAAACGATCCACCGGGCTTCCTGCCGCGCGGTCACCTGACGTCAGGCGGCCGCGTTTCCCTGAAATTTCCATTGGCTCGCCCGTTCCATCCTCTCTGCCGGGATTCTACCGCTTTGCTCGGCCACCGCGTCGATGAGATGCGGGCAATGGTCTTTGAGCAGCCGGTTCAGGAGATAGACACCAGTGGCATAGATCGCAACCGCCTTCGCCTCCTTTTCATCTCTGCTGAGATGGAAGGGCATATCGGAGATGAAGTGAATGGCTTCGTTGAACAAGGAAAGCATTGTCACCTGTTCTTCCGACGCATACTGGGTAAGCAGTTCCTCCAGTTTCTCCGAAATCTTATTGTACTTGTGGTAGGCCGGCGTCGGGTAAAACCGGAAGTCGATTTCAACGCCGCCCCGCTTCCCCGCGGTCCAGTCGATGTCAAACTCCTGCCGATGGATCAAATCATACTTGCCGCGGGCCGAATGATAGAGCTTCCCGGCATCATACCAAGGATCGCAATATTCATAGCCTCGAGGATCGACGAGTTTGAACGACCCCGTATCGCGATCGACCAGGATATTGTCGAAATGGAGGTCGCCATGGACGAAGGGCGAGACCCTGCTCGGCCGCAGACTCCGGCAGAGTTCCGCGTCTTCTTCTATGACCCGAAGGATCTGCGGCGCATTATAGCACTCTTCTCCTTGGACGTAGATCCGATCCGCTAGAATGATCTCTTCGAACAAGGGAGCTTTCCTCATCGTTTCGGAAAATCGCGCCCAAGCTCTCAGAAAGTGGAGCTCCTCCAAGTAGTCATCCGGAGGCAGTCTCTCTTCACGGCTGTAGACCTGGGAAAAGAGGAAGTCGAGGATTCGCTTCACCCAGTCGATTCCTTCGCTGGCAGTGGCATCCCCCTCGCAGAGAATCTTCCTGAGCGTCGGCAGTTGAACGAATTCCTGCTCCATCGCCACCGCCGAGGGCGAAGCATAGTATCGGATGATTCTCGGATATTTCTCGGCAAGATCCTGCGGGAGCCGAAGCAGGAACTGAACCTCATCGTTGAGCTTCCGGGCGCCGTCTCCTTTCGCCTCCTTCCTCAGGTACGGAATCACCTTAGTCCCGGCATGCGATCCGCCGATCCTCCCGATGCCGCCATCGATCCGATTCGGAACTAATTGCCTTTCTTCGAATACACCTTCACCGACCTGCATCTTGATCATAGGATCCTCCGTAGGTTTTGGGTTGCGTTTGTCCAGAGTGTCCCCGGCACCCAGACGGCTCCTGAGCGTTCCGGAATTCTTCCGCTACCCGAGCGATCGCGTCGCGCAGCGGACGGAAATGAAAGCGGCCGGAAGCCGCTTGTAAAAACTTGGCATTCGAAAGCCGCATCGACATCGGCCGCCGAGCGCAACCGGCCGGCACTTCCGCCGTCTTCTCCAAAATAAGGTCCAAGGGCTTTCCCAAGCACTGAGCCAGCACCCGAGCGAATTCATACTTGGTTGCCGATTCGGAAGGCGCCAGATGATAGATTCCCGAGGACGGGGAACCGGCAAGAAGCGCAATGGCCTCCGCCGCCTCTTCCCGCAGCAGAGGGGTCCGGAGCTGGCGGTGGTCATAGGGATAGCGCTGCTCCGTCCAGAGCCGGTACGCAGTATCCGTGGCGAAATCGCGCCTTTCCGGGGCAGACGTATAGCCAAAGAGAAAGGGGAGTCGAATCACCAGGTTCTCCGGAAGCTCCAGAACGAGCCGTTCGGCCACCGCCTTGGTCTGGCCATACACTTGCACCGGGCAGACGGGATCTTCTTCCGTATAGAGGCCGTTTTTTCGGCCGTCGAAAACGTAGTCCGTCGAAAGAAGGACGAGCTTCCTCCGGTGCGCCCTGCAGATTTCGACCAGGTTCCGTGTTCCTTCTACGTTGATCCTCCAAGCCGATTCGGGACTCTTCTCACAGAGATCCGGATCGGCCAGCGCCGCCGCGTGAATACAGTAGGCAAAGGGGACCTTTTCCAGTGCCCGAACGACCTCCTCTCCGTTCGTGAGATCGACCATCACAGATTCCGAATCGAGAGGACCAGGACGGCGTGCGAGAGAATAGACTTGCTCCCGGACTGCCAGTCGCTCCACGAGCTTTGTTCCTAAAAAACCGCTGGCGCCGGTCACGAGAACGGATTCTCCAAATTGCTGTTTTCTCCGTTTTGCCGTTTCCACGCCTGCCACCCTCCGTTCCGGTTCTTTTGGGAACCACCATGCGCTCCATGGCAAACCAACAGAACTCCCATGAGATAAATCGATCAGAAGCAAAACCTTCTTCCCCGGACGGGGAGGGCAACCACTACATTGCAAATGCGACTCCCCAAATGGGAAGGCGCGATCTTAATGTTATCTTAATCCAGGTTCTCATCCAGTCAACCGGGATTTTCGCTTTTTCTCGCATAATCCCGCTCCCACGGTTCTTCCCAGGCCGGGCAAGCCAGCGATCGCCGATCCAACCGGATGAGCAAGCCGATCGGGCAATGCGGTACACGTGCGGCCCGGTTTTTCCGCAAAAGACTGCTCTTTTGGGATTGACTCCATGGGGTGCCCACGCATACTTCACCCTAACTCTTATCAAGAGCGGCGGAGGGTAACTGGCCCTGCGAAGTCGCGGCAACCGGGGAGAGGCTACAGCCGAACCCGTCAGGTGCCAACCCCAGCTCCGGTGAAAACCGGGGAAGGATGAGAGGGATGAAAATCCCTACTCTAGTCTGTCGCATCGGTAAGAGTGAGAAAGGGAGCCGATGCAGACCCAATTTTTTGCTCACCTCCGGTGTCGCGAATGCGGCCGGCTGTATCCCAAGGAAGCGATCCATGTCTGTGAGTGGGACTTTGGCCCGCTGGAGGCGATCTACGACTACGAAGCCATCCGCCGACACGTTTCGCGCAAACGGATCGAATCCCGTGCTCCCACGATGTGGCGCTACCGGGAGTTCCTTCCGCTGGAGGGGGAGCCGAGCGTCGGCACTCAGGTCGGATTTACACCGCTGGTCCGGTCCGAACGCTTGGCGAAGGCCCTCGGTGTGCGGGAGGCCTACGTCAAGAACGACACCGTCAACTACCCTACCCTTTCTTTCAAGGATCGGGTTGTTGCCATCTCCCTCTCTCGTGCGAAGGAGATGGGATTTACCACCGTCGCCTGCGCCTCCACAGGCAATCTGGCCAACAGCGTTGCGGCTAATGCGGCGAGCGCGGGCCTGGAAAGCTATGTTCTCATCCCGTCCGACCTGGAAGCGTCCAAGGTTTTGGGGAGCCTGGTTTACGGAACCCGGGTGGTGGGAATTCGAGGCCCTTACGACAAGGTGAATCGGCTCTGCTCGGAAATCGCCGGGAAATACCAGTGGGCATTCGTCAACGTCAACCTTCGACCCTACTACGCCGAGGGATCGAAGACCATGGGTTTCGAAATCGCCGAGCAGCTCGGCTGGCGCCTGCCCGCCCACACGGTGATTCCCATGGCCAGTGGTTCCCTCTTGACCAAGATTGCGAAGTCCTACCAGGAGATGATCGACACGGAGCTGGTCGAAAAAGCACCCTTTGCCATTTACGGGGCCCAAGCCACCGGCTGCAATCCGATCAGCGATGCCTTCCGGAAGGGCACCGAGCTCGTACAGCCGGTACCCAAGCCGCAAACCATCGCCAAGTCGCTCGCGATCGGCACTCCGGCGGACGGCTACTATGCGATCCAGACGATGCGCAAGAGCGGAGGAGCGGCCGAAGATGCTTCCGATGAGGAGCTTCTCGAGGGAATTCGTCTTCTGGCGGAGACCACGGGGATCTTTGCGGAAACAGCCGGTGGCGTGACTGTTGCCTGCGCGCGCAAGCTCATCGCCTCCGGGAAGATTCCCAAAGACGGAACGGTGGTGCTTTGTATCACCGGCCATGGCTTGAAGACCGCCGAAGTTCTGACCGGAGTTTTGGCTCCCCCTCGGGTCATCGAGCCCAGCTTGCGAGAATTCGATCGACTGGTCTCGTCGGACTTGGCCCACGCGTCCATTCCGGCGAAGATGGAGACTTAAGAAGAGGGTAGAGCACCTCAGAACGAGAGAAAGGAAAGAAACGATGAGCGACCTGACAACAGAACAAGCGATCCCCGTAAGGATTCCGACTCCTCTTCGCGGCTTGACCGGCAACAAGGACCTGGTCTCCGTCCGGGGAAGCACGATTGGAGAACTCCTCGAGGATCTTCAGACCCAGTTTCCGGGCATCGGAGAACGGCTCTTCGATCAGACGGGCGCCCTTCGGCGCTTCGTTGCGATCTATGTCAACGGAGAAGACATCCGCTTCCTGCAGGATCAGAAAACGCCGGTCTGCTCGGAAGATGAAGTCAGCATCGTGCCGGCTGTGGCGGGAGGCTGAAGTCCGTGGCCTTTGCAAAACAGCGGTTTTGGCTCACATTCGGCGAGGATCTCTGCCAACGACCGATCATCTGCCAACTCGCCCGGTCCTTCGATCTGGCCTTCAACATCCGAAACGCCCAGGTAACGCAGAGTACCGGGATCGTCGCCATCGAACTCGAAGGGGAACGGGAAGTCCTCAAGCAGGCCATCCTATGGCTTGAGAAAGAGGGCGTCACCGTGGAGCCCGTCGAGCTCAGCACAATCGAAGGGTAATCCTAACTCGATTCCCCGTAGGACAGCCGGCTTATAGGCGCGGTTCAGGAGCGGCTTAGGCGGAAGCGGAGGCCGTAGTAGCCGCCTCGCTCGGCGTGCCCGCCTTGGCCGCCTTAGACTCCTTGGCAGGATGCTCGCCGCCCTCGCCCGGCGTCCCCGGCTCGGTCCACTCGATCACGGCCATCCGTGCAGCGTCGGACAGACGATAGCCGATCTTGGTCACTCGGGTATAGCCTCCGGCCCGTTGAGCAAATCTCGGGCCGAGTTCTCCAAAAAGCTTTTGAACCGCTTCTTTCCCGTGGAGGCGGGAAGCCGCAAGGCGCCGGTGATGCAAGGCACCCTTCTTGGCCAAGGTGACTAACTTTTCTGCATACGGCTGCAACGCCTTTGCCTTGCTGAGCGTGGTGGTTGTTCGGTTGTGTTGGATCAGCGCGGTTGCCAGGTTGGCGAGAAGCGACTCCCGGTGCTTCGAAAGCCTTCCCAGCTTCCCACGTCGTTTCAAATGGCGCATGGAACACGTCTCCCAGATTAATCCTCGGGCAAGGCTTCCGAAACCACAGGAGCTTCCAGTAGTTCCGCGCCAAACTTCATCCCGAGAGAAAGGCCCAATTGGGCGAGCTTCGACTTGATTTCGTTCAGAGACTTTTTCCCGAAATTCCGATACTTGAGCATTTCCGCTTCGGTCTTCTGCGCCAGTTGACCAACCGTGGCAATGTTGGCGTTGTTGAGACAGTTGGCGGCTCGAACCGACAGCTCGATTTCGTTCACGCTCATATGGAGGGTCTTCCGGAGCCGGTTCTCTGCCTCCTGTACGGGAGGCTTCGGCTTTTCGAACTCCACGATCTCTTTTCCGTGACTGACGAAAAGGTCCAGGTGGTGACGAAGGATCGCCGCAGCCTGCACGAGCGCATCGTCAGCGCTGACCCGACCGTCGGTCCAGACCTCCATGATCAGCCGGTCATAATCCGTCCGCTGTCCGAGACGCGTGTTTTCTACCTCGTATTTGACGCGGCGCACCGGCGAAAAGAGGCAATCGATGGGAATGAGGCCGATAGCCTGTTCCTCTTTCTTATTCTCCTCCGCGATCAGGAAGCCCCGGCCGACCTTGATCTCCAGCTCCATCGCCAGCTCCTGCTTCTTGTCCAAGGTGCAAATAAGCTGGTCGGGATTCATCAGATCCACTCCGGTCTCCAACTGGATGTCGCCGGCGGTTACGGCGCCCTCTTTCTCCACCTCCAGAAAAAGAGTATGCGGCTCCCGAGAAGGGACGCGGAAACGAATCTTCTTTAGATTCAACACGATTTCCGGAACGTCCTCCACAACACCAGGTAAGCTGGAAAACTCATGAAGCGCCCCATTGATCTTGACAGCCGAAATGGCAGCACCTTCGAGAGAAGAAAGGAGCGTCCGCCTCAGACAGGTTCCGATCGTCTGCCCATATCCAGCCTCGAGAGGCTCCACGACGTAGCGACCATACGTCTCCGTGGAAACCGCTTCATCCCTTGCTAAGGAATGGGGCATTTCAAAACGACCTAAGCGCACTGCCATAGTAACGATTACCTCCTAGAATCCACCCAATGACCTTGCCCTTCCGCAAGGTCGCCGAATTTCCGCGTTCGCCGCGGAGGGGCTTCGAGCTTCGCAATTCCTACGAATAGAATTCGACCACCAACTGCTCGTTCGCGATCGGTCGCATCTCCTCTTTGCTCGGGAGCCGTTTCACTTCGCCGCGAAGCTTCTCTTTTTCCAAAATAAGCCAATCGGGGATGCGCGCCGCCTGCATCGCCTCGAGGTTCCGCAACGCCAATTTGCGGGATTGCGGCTGATCCCGCACCTCGACCAGGTCCCCGGGACGCGTCCCGAAGCTCGGTGACATTGTCCGGCGCCCATTGACCTGCACGTGGCCGTGTGTGATCATCTGCCGGGCGCCGAAGCGCGTCGTAGCGAAGCCCAGGCGGTGGACGATATTATCGAGCCGAGCCTCGAGGAGTTGAAGGAGCACTTCCCCGGTGACCCCCCGCTTCCGAACGGAGGAGGCAAAATAGCGCCGAAATTGACGTTCCCTCAGACCATACATGAGGCGAAGCTTCTGCTTTTCGCCGAGCGCAATCGCGTAATCAGACTGCTTGCGCCGGCTTTTTTCTCCATGAACCCCCGGAGGATACGGCCGCTTTTCCAGAGCCTTGCAAGGCCCGAACAGGGCGACGTTGTAGCGGCGAGCTTTCTTTGCTCGCGGACCAAGATATCGTGCCATAAGACCTTTTGTGTAAAGTGACGATCGCTCCTCGGACTAGACCCGCCTCGACTTTCTCGGCCGACACCCGTTGTGAGGGACCGGCGTGACATCCAGGATCAAGCTCACCTCCAGCCCGACCACCTGCAAGGCGCGGATCGCCGATTCCCTGCCCGTCCCCGGCCCCTTGACCTTGACGAGCACCTCCCGCAAGCCCTGTCCTACTGCTTGCCGTGCGGCATCCTGCGCAGCCAACTGGGCGACATAGGCCGTCGACTTCCTCGAGCCTCGAAATCCGCATCGGCCGGCACTCGACCAGGAAATCGTCTTCCCATTGAGATCCGTTATCGTGACCACGGTATTATTGAAGGTAGCCAAAATGTGCGCGATGCCGCTATGAACGCCCTTCCCGCCCTTGACCTTGTGCTTCTTCTCCTTCTCCACGGGCTCCGCCGGAGCGGCCTTGACTTCGGTCCCTTTCGGCAATGCCTCGCCTTCCCGCCCCTCCGTTGGACGAGCTTCTTCCGCTTCAGGCTTCGTCTGCGCTTCTTCCGCCATAAAATGTCCCATTAACGGTCTGCTTACGCAAAAGCTGCGAGCTATACCTTGCCCTTCTTGGCTTCCTTCCTTCGAACAACCCCGACGGTCCGCCGCGGTCCTTTGCGTGTCCGCGCGTTCGTCGACGTCCGCTGCCCGCGGACCGGCAAGCCGCGGAGGTGACGAATCCCTCGATGACACTTGATCGCCTGCAAGCGCTTGAGGTTTTGCTGAATCTCCCGCCGCAGATCGCCTTCGATCAGAAAATTGTTTTCCTGAATCACCTGGATCATTCGATTGATCTGCTGGTCGGTCAGATCTTTCGCCCGCAGGTTGAAATCGACCTCGGCAAGCTCGCAGATCAACTTCGCCCGGGAGGGGCCGATGCCATAGAGGTAAGGAAGTGCCGCGACGGTCCGCTTCCCCCCAGGGATTTCTACTCCAAGGATACGAGGCATGGTCTTATCCTGTTCTAAATTATCCCTGCCGCTGCTTGAGCCGAGGATTTTTCTTGTTGATGATGTATATTCGTCCTTTGCGACGCACGACCTGACAGTTGGCGGTACGCCGGCGAACGGAAGCGCGAACCCTCATGAAACTCCTCTTGTTAGGACTTACTCGCTTCCCAGCCTTCAAGCGAGGAAGCGTTAATTATTAGCGGAACGGCGTTTCTTTGACAAGTATTTTGTCGTTTGCCTTCCCCTTCATTCGCCCGGGCCCTCTTCCGGACCTGCCGTTGCCCCATCTTTTTCCGCCGAGCGGCCGACCGTCACCGGATCGGTGAGGACTTCAGGCTCGCCCTTCGTGATGAGGACGGTGTGCTCGAAGTGAGCAGAGCGTTGTCCGTCCTCCGTCACGACCGTCCAACCATCCGAGAGAAGCCGCACCCCAGCCGCGCCGGCATTGACCATGGGCTCGATGGCAAGAGTCATGCCCGCCTTGAGTCTCGGCCCGGTTCCTGCGCGTCCATAGTTCGGGACCTGGGGTTCTTCATGGAGCTTGCGACCCACCCCATGACCGACAAACTCCCGCACGACCTCAAGGCCTTGCGCCCGGACATATCTTTCGATCGCGGCGGCAATGTCGCCGATCCGATTGCCCTCTCTGGCTTGGGCGATTCCTTCCCACAGAGCCTGCCGTGTGACTGCAATCAACTTCAGATCGCCAGCCTCCCCCATCCCGATGACAACGGTTGCCGCCGTGTCGCCCACCCATCCGTTCTTCACCAGGCCCACGTCGAGCTTAACCAAGTCTCCATATTGAAGCATCCGGTCCCTGCCGATCCCATGAACTACTTCCTCGTTCACCGAAATGCAGATGTTTCCCGGAAACCCTCGATACCCGAGAAAAGGGCTTTTCGCTCCCCGGGCGGCAATCAACTCGGCCGCATAGCGGTCGACCTCGGCCGTGCTCATCCCCGGAGCCATAATCGACCGCAACGCTTCCACGACTTCCGCCACGAGGCGGCCGCTGAGGCGCATTCCGTCGATCTCCTTCCCTCGCTTGATCGGGATCATGGTGCTGCAGGAAAAGATAAAAGGCGATCCGAGCCCGGTCTTTGGGTCGATCGCGTCCAGCCGCCACGCTCGCCGCGGCCCAAAAACCTAGCCTTGTTTTCCTATCCTTGTTTTGCTGCTTCCTCTCCGGAAGACGGCGAGGCGAAAACAATCTTGGCGACTCGCTGTTTGCGCCGGGCAGCGGCATTCCGGGTAAGACGGCCACGCTTGACGAGCCGGTCCAGGACGGACTGGTACTGGGAGAAAAACCCGACGGCTTCTTCCTTGATCCCGGAAGCGACCTTCTCACGCATCTGGCGCGATACCTGCTGCAATTCCTTCTTGGCTTTTAGGTTGTATCCTCTTTTGCGGAGACTCTTCCGCGCTTGCTTTGCAGCTGAACGAGTGTTAGGCATGGGGGTTTTCTAATAAGAACGTTCTGCCGGCGGTGTCAAGCCTAGCGAAGATCTTTAAGTTCCTTTTTGCGCTATCCGCCTTGCCACTGATCGCGGCGGAGCTTCTTCTCCTCAAGGAACTGGTTGAAAGCTATCTGCACGAGCGCACCTGGCTCACGATGCCGGCAGCGAGCTTCGGCGGAGGCCTGCTGCTCTGGTCCCTGGTCTGTTTTGCCTGGAAGGTCCCGCAACGCCCGTACATCTTCGCCCATGAATTGACCCATGCCCTGGCGGTTTATCTCCATGGAGGGAAGGTCTCCCGTTTCCGGGTCGGCAGCCGCAGCGGCAGTGTCCGCTGCGACCGGTCCAACCTCTGGATCGTCCTCTCCCCCTATTTCATCCCGTTCTATATGCTGCTCTGGCTTGGTCTGTGGACCATCGTTGACTTTTACTGGCCGATTCGTTCCTATCAATGGCTCCTCTACGCAGGAACAGGATTTACATGGGGATTTCATCTCTTCTTTACCGTGGAAGCCGTTCATCGCGAACAGCCCGATCTCCACGTGGGAGGTTGGTTCTTTTCCCTCGTCGTGATCGCAGGGCTCAATCTACTCATCCTGGCGTCGTTGCTCGGTTTTCTCTCGCCCTTTTGGCCCGTTTCCCGCTTCCTTTCCCGCTTTGGGGACGATCTCTTTTTTTGCTACCGGCTTTCTGGAGATGGTTTCGCGGCTCTTGCCTCCTGGATCGGCTCTGCTCGTCCTGAGTTGGACCGTTTGCGAGCCGATCGCCCATGATTCTCTATTCATGTAAAATGTTAAGGTCAGGAGTCCGCCCGAGCCCTTTCCCATGCAATTCCCCGCAGAGTTTTTACGAGAGAAGCTGATTTGCGCCCTCGCAGGCCGCTTTGAGCCGCCGCTACCCGAGCCGCTCCTGGAGCCTTGTGCCGATCCCCGCTTCGGCGATCTCCAAAGCAGCGCCGCCCTGGTGCTGGGCAGGCGCTATTCTCTGGATCCGCGCGCACTCGCCGGCGAAATGGCTGCCTCGGTGGGAGAGACCGACTGGTCGCTGCCACCGGAGGTCGCCGGCCCCGGGTTCCTGAATTTTCGTCTGAAGTCCGAGCGGTGCGTGGGTGCCTTCCTCTCCCTCGCCGGGGATCCTCGGCTCGGAATCGAGAGGACGAAGGAGCCGCAGACGGTCGTGGTGGACTACTCCAGTCCCAACATCGCCAAGGAGATGCACGTCGGCCATCTGCGGAGCACGATCCTGGGGGAGTCTCTCGCACGAGTCTACCGCTTTTTCGGCCACCGGGTGGTCACCGTCAATCACTTGGGCGACTGGGGCACCCAGTTCGGCATGGTGCTCCTCGGCTTCAAGCGAAGGAGAGAGGAAACCCGCCTGGAAGACCGCCCCCTCGAATATCTCGAAGAGCTCTATCAGCGGATTCAAACCGCAGCGAAGGAAGATCCGGGAATTCGCCAAGAAGCGAAGGCCGAGCTCTGGAAGCTCCAGAACGGCGACGCGGAAAACCTCGCCCTTTGGCATCGCTTCGTCGAAGCGTCGAAAGTGGAGCTCACTCGAATCTATGAGGAACTCGGGGTCCATTTCGAGTTTACGCTAGGGGAAAGCGCCTATCGCGAGGAGCTTCCCTCGGTCGTGCGCGATCTCCGTGCCGCCGGCATCGCCCAGTCGAGCCAGGGGGCCGTCTGCGTCTTTTTTCCAGAGGACCCGGAGCTCAAGGACAAGCCCTTCCTAATCCAGAAAAGCGATGGCGCTTATCTCTATGCGACGACAGACCTGGCCGCCCTGCGCTTCCGAGTCGCAAAGTGGAAGGCCGATCGGATCCTCTACGTCACCGACGGCCGGCAGCAGCTCCATTTCCACCAGCTCGCCGCCACTGCGAAGCGCTGGGGACTCTCCGTTCGGATCGAGCACGTCTGGTTCGGCTCGATCCTGGGAGAGGATAAAAAACCCCTCAAGACCCGGGAGGGAAGGCCGATCAAGCTGCGAGAGCTCCTCTCCGAGGCAGAGCGGCGAGCCTATGCCATTATCGCAGCAAAGAGGCCGGATCTGCCCGAGGAGCGCAAGATTCGGATTGCGAGAGCGATCGGCATCGGAGCGCTCAAGTACGCCGACCTCTCCCAGAACCGCAATCTCGACTACGTCTTTCGATGGGAAAAACTTCTCTCCTTCGAAGGCAATACCGCCCCCTATTTACTCAATGCCTACGTCCGCATCCGGGCGATCCTGCGCAAAGCCGAGGCTTCCGGCGTCTCCCCAGCCGCCGGCCCTCTCGCCGCTCCTGCCGAGGTGCAGCTGACCAAGCTCCTCCTCGATTTCTCCTCCATCCTTGCGCGGGTCCAGAGCGAAAACCGCCCCCACTTTCTCTGCACCTATCTCTACGAGGTAGCCCGCTCCTTCCATCGCTTCTACGAATCCTGCCCCGTCCTGACCGCACCTCCGCCCATGCAAGCCGCCCGGATTCTGCTCTGCCAGGGGACCGCCGCCACCTTGGGAACCGGTCTCGACCTCCTCGGCATCGAGCGGCTGGAAGAGATGTAGCAGAGTTGCCCCCAAGGAAAACCATTGCCGAGCCCCTGGAGTAACGTCATTCTTTCTTCCGGGCATGAAACGACAAGCCGCCAAGCAAGAGGAAAATGGTTTCTCTCGCGTGCCGTGCGGCCTCTCGGTCGCCAACTGCCTCGGCTCCGAGCGGATCCAAAGCTTTTGCAGCATCGCGGGTTGGATGCACGAGATGCTCGACCGGATGCTCGAGGGGATGCTCGTTCTCAACCTCGACCTATCGATCGAAATCGCCAACCGTGCGGCGGCGCAGATTTTTGGATATCGTCCGGATGAACTCGTCGGCCAGTCTCTGACCTCCCTCTTGCAGACGCCCGAGCAATTTGCCATTCCCTCTCTCCATTTTCCCCCTCGCCCGGCGAAAAGCCTCATCTTTGGCACCGGCCGCCACGAGTCGCTTGGACGTAGAAAGAACGGGGAGGTCTTCCCCATCGAGCTTTCCGTGAGCCAGTCGATCGTCGAAAAGCAGTCCACCCTGACCATCCTGATACGGGATCTGACGGAAAAACGAGTCTTAGAACAGTCTCTCTTCGATGCGGAAACGCGAGAGCGGCTGCGGATCGGGCAAGACATCCACGATAGCCTTTGCCAGATGCTGATCGGAATCCACTACCAGGCGGAGCTTCTCCAGACGAAGCTTTCCGCGCGTTCCCTCCCGGAATCCGCTCTTGCCTCCCGGATCGGAGAACTCGTCCGGGAAGCCAGTGACTGCGCGCGCGCCCTGGCGCAGGGACTGATGCCGCTGGCGATCTCTCCCGCCCAACTCCCGCAGGCATTGGGAGAACTGGCGCGCAAAACGCGGGAACATTCGCAGACCGCCTGCCGCTTTGCACTGGTCGGCCAGCCAAGCATTCCCGATTCGGCAACTGCCCTGCAGCTCTATCTGATCGCTCAAGAATCGATCCACAATGCCATTCGTCACGGGAAACCGGACCAGATCGAAATTCTTTTGGGTGAAGGAGCCGGTTCCCTTTATCTTCGCATAGCGGATGACGGAGGCGGGATGGATGCGAAAGCCGCATCGGGATCCGGCCTTGGGCTACGATCCATGCGATACCGGGCGAGGATGATCGGAGGGGTGATTGGCTTCGAATCCAAACCTAAGGAAGGAATGATCGTCCTCTGTACGGTCCCTTCCGGCGCAAGGGCGAAAGAGAAAAAAAAGAGGGATAGAAGGAAATGAAGGAAACGAGAGGCAAGACGCCTCAGCCGAAGAAGGTGCTGATCGTGGACGACCATGCGCTGGTCAGCGAAGGGATCGCACAGCTGATCGAGGCGAGGAGTGGACTCACGGTCTGCGGAACGGCTGCGAACGCTCACGAAGGATTCGACCTCGTGGCGAAGACACGACCCGATCTGGTCATCGTCGACCTCTCCCTTCCCGGGAAAAGCGGTCTTGAGCTCATCAAGGACATCCATGCCTCTTATCCCGAGATAGCCATCCTGACTCTATCCATGCATGAGGAGTCGATGTACGCGGAACGGGCTCTCCGAGCGGGAGCGCGCGGTTATCTCATGAAGAGCGAAGGAGGCCAGAGGCTCCTGGAAGGAATTCAGCGGGTGTTGGATGGAGGCATGTTCGTGAGCGAGGCGGTCGCAACGCGCGTCCTCGAGAGATTTTCCGGACGCCGGGCCAAGCCGACCTTGAATCCGGTGGAATCGCTCAGCGACCGGGAATTCGAAGTCTTCCAGCTGATCGGTCGCGGCCTAGGGACCCGGCACATCGCCGATCAGCTCCATTTGAGCATCAAGACGGTGGAAGCCTACCGGGGAAGCCTCAAGGAAAAGCTGAAGCTCGCCTCCGGACCGGAACTCGTTCATTACGCGATTTCGTGGCAACAGTCCCAGGCGGTCGCCAGCGCTTGATCCGTCCCCAAGCCATCTTCCGAAGTCGGTTCGCTCCATCGCGCAATGGACCAGGCTAACTGGGTGGTCGAAAGCGTGCGAGAGGCCGCCCGTTCCCTTGCGGAGGCCTGCTGGATCGCGGTACTCCTCGGGCGTTTCTCGTTCTGGATTCCGATCTACCGGATCTTCGGCGATCGGTTGCCTCCGAATGCCGCCCTCTCGGCGCAGAGGGCCATTCTCTTCTTCCTGGCCGTGGGGGCCATCCCCGTCTTGGGCTCCCTTTTCCCCGCCTGGCAAAGAAGCGTCGCCCCGGCGACCTTCGGCGCGTTCCTGGGCGGCCTCTTCGGACTAGGTTTTCTTTGCTCCTTGCCCCTTCGGAAACCGACCATTTCCTGGCCGGTGGTTCCCTGGTTCCTCTGGGCCCTGCTGGTATTTGTGTTCCTTCTCGATCCTGCCGGAAAGCCGGCCATCCCCCTCGGACCCGAAGCTCCCCTGCTCTGGACGGCGCTCATGCGGCTCTTTCTCCTTTCCCTCTCCCTATGGCTAGCCACCCTGCTCGCCGAGCTGCTGATCCTGACACCGATCCTGGCGCAAGCGGGCCGACGCGATCCTTTGATTCTTCTGCTAGGAACAGGCTCTCTGCTCAACAGCATCGCCGTCACTCTCTTTGGACTAAGCGGACTCATTTTGACCTGGTTGCTGCTCTTCCACCCCCTGCCTTTCGCCCCCGTCGCTTCCGGCTCGCTGCTCGACCTGATCGGGCTCTCCTCTCTCTTCGCCCTTCTCCTCCGATCCTTTCATCAGATCTTGGCCGAGCCGGCGGCCACCGCCGTTCTCATGCGTCCCCGAGCTCGCCGTTCGTCGCCCTCTGCCCAACCCGAAGCCCCGGCCGCCTGTCGCCTCCCGCTGACCACGCATGCCCTCGAGATGTTCGCGGTCGCCGGGACCCTCGTTGCGGGAAACTTCCTGGCTGCCCGACCGCTCTCCACTGCTCCTTCGGCAGTGGAATTCCGGTGGAGCGACCTTCTCCTGTTGCCTCTGCTCGCAGTCGTGGCCGCCGGAGGCCATCGGCTCTTTCATTTCAGCCGGCAACTCGTTCAAGCGTGCATCGATCTGCCTCGGGCGGAAGACTCCGACCGGGTTCCTCCGGTCCTAGTACAGCTCGGGCTACGCCAATGGCTCTGGGCCGGGGGAGTCTTTTCTCTGGGTGCCATGGCCATCCTCCTTGTGACGACCCATCTTCATTGAAACCGCAAGAGCGCGCCCAATGCCTTTCCTGCTTGCCGCGTCCGCCGGGATCTGCTTTGCTCTTCCCGTAGGCGTTCGCGCAAGCATCGTCGACCTGACCCCATTGTGTAGCGGTTAGCACCCCACCCTTTCACGGTGGTAGCACGGGTTCGAATCCCGTTGGGGTCGCTTCCCGGACCTTCTCTGAAGGCTGCTTGCCAGCCTTCCTTTCTCACAAGCTGCCGCGGACCGCTTGTGAGAAAGGCTAGTCTCCGTCCGTCTTTTTTTCTAAGTGGCCGCCAAACTCGTAGCGCATCGCCGAAAGGAGCTTGTCGGCGAACTCGTCCTTTCGACGTGAACTGAAGCGGGCGTAGAGGGCGGAGCTGATGACCGGAGCCGGCACCCCTAGATCGACGGCCGCTTGCACCGTCCAGCGCCCTTCTCCGGAATCGGAAACCCGACCGGCGAACTTCTCCAGCTTCGGATCTTCCAGCATCGCTTGCGCGATCAAATCGAGAAGCCAGGAGCGGACTACACTTCCCCGGCGCCAGACCTCAGCGACATCAGCCAGATCGAGTTCATATTGGTAATTGGCCGGTTTGCGAAGCGGAGTCGTTTCCGAATCGACCTCTTGCCCCAGCTTTCCGGCATTCGCGTGATGGAGAATATTCAAGCCTTCGACGTAGGCGGCCATCATGCCGTATTCGATCCCGTTATGGACCATCTTCACCAGATGTCCCGCCCCGTGAGCTCCGCAGTGCAGATATCCCTTTTCCGCCGTCCCCGGCTTCTTCTCCCTTCCGGCAATCCGTTCGGCAACCTCCATCCCCGGAGCCAACGCCTCGAAAAGAGGATCGAGTCGTTCGACGACCTCCTTCTCCCCTCCGATCATCAGACAGTAACCGCATTCCAAGCCCCAGACTCCTCCGCTCGTGCCGACATCCACATAGTGGATCGCTCGGGTCTTCAATTCCTCGGCCCGACGAATGTCATCGTGGTAGTAGGAATTTCCCCCGTCGATGAGAATGTCCCCGGGTTCCAAATGGGCGGTCATCTCTCCAAGCATGGCGTCGACCGCTCCGGCAGGAACCATCAGCCAGATTGCTCGCGGCTTTTGCAGCTTTGCCGCGAGATCGTTAAGGGAGGAAGCTCCGACCGCGCCCTCCCGGCTCAAGGTTTCCACGAACTTTTGGTTCAGGTCATAGACCACGCATCGGTGCCCCTTCCGCTGCCAACGACGCACCATGTTCGCCCCCATTCTCCCCAATCCGATGACTCCGATTTCCATGATGGTTTCCTCCTTGCGTTTTTCTCTGAAGGACCGCTGACCTTTTGTTTTTTTCGGGATTCCGTTGTTGCCATTTCCGCGCCGGCGGATGCGAAGAGTCCCATAGCAAGCGGGGGAAAAGGACTCCTTCCGCCCTTCCCGCTCCGTGTGAACGAATCGCCACGTCCCTTCCGCTACGACGGAAAGCAGAACCAGCCTAGCTCTCGCCTGACAGCCTTGCAAAGGCAAAAGTCTTATCCTGCCTGTCTCGCCTAGCCCGTCCTTCCTCCCGGAAAAATCGTCTTCCGCGGCTGGAATAAAGCCCGTCTCGGAACAAGAGACCTCCGCCATTCGGACGCCAGGGAAACTCGGGAAGACCGTTCGCGCTTGGGAAGCGACGTCCGAAGGACGCAATCCAACTGAAACACCGAGGCGCTAAAACGTGAGGACCGTCATGCCTTCGCCGATACACCGTCGAATTTCCACGGCTCCTTTCACCAGCCTTGCCGGAAGCATCCGATCCGCTTCGACACCGTAGGCTTCCAGGGAAACCTGACAGGCAGCAACGTCCACCCCCAGTTGGCGCAGATGATCGAGCGCCTCCGCAATGATCGGGGTCGATTTCTGATTGGCACGCAGCAGTTCGACTCCCGGACCCAATAAGAGGAATTCGATCTTGGTTTCCGGCTGATTCGCCAAAACTCCCGTCATATGAAGGAGCGAATTCGCCCGCGGGAAGGCCTCCTTCCCCGTTGTTACCACGACCAACACCGCGCTCATCGTCCTACCTCAGTCAGCGGATTCCTTCACCTCGGGCTCCTTAACTCCTATGCGCCTGTCGTTTGGAGGCTCGGGTAGTCGGTATACCCCTTCTCCCCGCCTCCATAAAACGTGGACGGATCGGGTGCGTTGAGCGGTGCCTGGCGGCGGAAGCGCTCCGGAAGATCCGGGTTGGCGAGAAAGAGCTTGCCGAAGGCGATCGCGTCGGCAACCCCGGCGGCGATCGCCGCTTCGGCGCGGGTGGCGTCGTAACCTCCGCAGAAGACGAGAACGGGAGCGAAGGCGTGGCGCAAGGAGCGCCTCTCCTCCTCGGTCAGCGGCGGCCCTCCCGCCCAATCGGGCTCCGCGATGTGCAGATAGGCGATCTTCCGCTTGTCGAGCTCGGCCGCCACGTACAAGGCGGTCTCCCAACTCCCTTCGACCGTCATGTCGGAAAATACACCCTTAGGAGAGAGCCGGACTCCCACCCTTTCCCGGCCGATCGCTTGGGTGACGGCATCGACGACTTCGAGCAAGAATCGCGCCCGGTTCGGGAGAGAGCCCCCATATTCGTCGCGACGCTGGTTGGCCTGCAGGTCGAGAAACTGGTTGAGAAGATAACCGTTGGCGCTATGGATTTCGACTAGGTCGAATCCCGCCCGGCGTGCACGGACCGCCGAGTCGGCATATTCTCCGATGATTCGTCGGATCTCCCGCTGCGAAAGCTCCCGCGGCAGATCCACGGGAACCTGGGCGGGGGTACCATCGGGCAGAACGACGAAACACTCGGTCTTCTCGGCCCGGACCGCCGAGGGAGCCACCGGCTGCTGCCCTCCTTCCTGCAAAAGGTGATGGGAGACTCGACCTACGTGCCAGAGCTGAAGTCCCATCCTCCCTCCGGCGGAGTGGACCGCTTCCACGACCCGGCGCCAGCCCGCTTCCTGGGCATCGGTGTAGATTCCCGGTGTCCAGGCATAACCTTGGCCTTCCCGGCTGATCTGGGTCGCCTCGCTCACAATGAAGCCGGCGGAAGCCCGCTGGGCGTAATAGCGGGCATTGAGTTCCGTCGGAACATCCCCCGGCTGACCCGCCCGAGACCGCGTCAGCGGTGCCATCCAGATCCGGTTAGGCGTCGTGACCGCTCCCACGGTCAACGGTAAAAAAAGATAAGTGAGAGAAGACATTGGCACCTCCAACAGTTCTATGGCTGGATGCCTCGGAACCGAACCATGCCGCGCTCCGAGGAGAGATCCGCGTCTTGGACAACCAAGCCGCCCTGGCTTTTTGTAGCAGACTTCTCCGGTCCGAGTCGAGCCGAGAGGGGGCACTCGGCAAAACAATCTGCTATGCTCTCCCGGATGCACGAACTGATCCACCTCGACGCCTATTTTGCCCGAATCGGCTACGACGGCCCGAGAGCAGCGGACCTGGACACCCTTTATTCCCTTCACGCACTCCACCCCCAAGCCATCCCGTTCGAAAACCTCGATTCGCTGCTCGGCCGATCGGTTGCGCTCGACTTCGCCTCGCTCCACCGGAAGCTGGTTCTGGGAGGCCGAGGAGGGTACTGCTTCGAGCACAACCATCTTTTGGGCGAGGTCTTGCGGGCGCTCGGCTTCTCGGTCACCGGGCTCGCCGGGCGCGTCTGCTGGAACCTTCCCGAGAATGCCCCGCCCCCTCGAACGCATATGGTTCTTCTCGTGAACCTCGACCCACCTTACATCGCCGACGTCGGATTCGGCGGGCTCACCTTTACCGCTCCTCTCCGATTGGAAGCCGGCATCATTCAGGAGACCCGCCACGAACCGATGCGGATCCTCCGCTCCGGAGACGGCTTTCTCGTGCAAGTTCTTCTTGCCGAGCAGTGGCAATCGCTCTATCGATTTGATCTTCAGCCCCAACTCCCCGTCGATTATGAGATGGCCAACTGGTACGTCTCTTCTCACCCGGCCTCTCGGTTCCGGAAGGAGTTGATCGCGGCGCGGGCGGACATCGGCTGCCGGTATTCGCTCCGGAATAGCGAGCTGACGATCCACCGGCTCCGTGGGAAGACCGAGCGCCTCCGCCTGCGGAGCGGCGTGGAGATCCGTCAGCGGCTCGAAAGCCTGTTCCGGCTCTCGCTGCCCGAAGAAGAGAGCTTCGACACCGTGCTGGAGAGGCTGACTTCCGATGTGTGACCCCCGTCGCGCCCATTCCTCCTGTCATGATAATAGGAAAAACCCGGTAGCTACGGGAGGGACAATCCCGTTACTCTTTCCACTTTCTTCCGGTCGAGGGAGAGCGAAATTCCTTTGTATGATCTGGATCCGCCCCCGCTTCCCTATCGCACTGTTTTTTGCGTTTTTCCTGCTGATTCCCTCCCTCCATGCAAGGAACGGCCACCGACTTTTCCTAGAGAACTGCGCGCGCTGCCATGGCACCGGCGGAGAAGGGCTCGATCCCAATCCTCCTTTGAAACACTCGTCGTGGGTAACCGGCGATCCGGAGAGGCTGATTCGCATCGTTTTGAACGGCTATGCCGGGGTGATTCGCGTCGGAGAGGAAGAGTACCGAGGCCGGATGCCCGCCTGGAGAACGATGCTGAGCGACGATCAGGTTGCTTCCGTGCTCACCTATCTCCGCTCGAACTGGGGGGGAGAGGAAATCTCCGCCGACCAGGTTGCCTCCGTCCGCCGGAAAACCGAGGGGGAGCCCACCACGGGAGCTGCTTCGGGCTGCATGGGAGGAGGCAGGATGAGACACGGCCACCATCACGGCATGGGCGGCGGGATGGGATGCGGCTGCGGACACTGAGCAGGCTGTTAAGGTCGGAGTAGCACCAGGGCGATGGCGGTAGGTGCAAGCGCTCCGGCGGCCAACCCTAGCGGAGAGAGTCCATTGGGGAAGAAGCGGCTCAAAAGAGCCTGACCCGCCGGGTTGGGAGCGTTGGCGATCACCGTGAGTCCCCCGGAGGCCATTGCCCCTGCCATCACCGCCTGCTTCGACGATTCCGGCAAGCCGGGAACGAGGCTCGCTAGATAGGTCACGAGCGTATTGTCGTTGAAGGCAGTGATCGCCGAGATGCTGAAGAGGAGGCTTGTTTCGCTGAGCCGCTCGAAGAGCGGGCTGATCCACCAACTCTGCTGGCTTCCTAGGATCTCCAGCCCGGCCAGAAAGCAGCCGACCAGTACCGCTTGTCGGAGGGAGACCTCGTCTTGGAAGGGGCTCGTCACGCGAAGGAAGGCCAGGAAGAAGAGGAGTCCACCGATGCAGAGGACCGGCGTATCGGCGGCAGCCACGATCCAAACAACGAAGAGGAGATGTATCCCGGTAATCCATCCGGGAATCCGTTCCGGGGCGACTTCTTCCGTCGAGCCTCGGCAGCGGAGCGCTTCCAGACGGGCGAACTCTTTCCAGAAGAACGCCAGGTAGAGGAGGCTACTCAAGAACGTTGCTATGATCGCCTTCGCCCCGAAGTGGACAAACATATATCCGCTTCCCCAGCCCCAAGGCCGCGCGGCCATGAACACCGGCGCGGCCGCGAAATGAGTGAGGCAGCCACCGATCGATACGTTGGCGAAGAGAAGTCCGACCGTTGCGTAGGAGAGGGCCGGGCGGGGGCCAAGAGCAAAAAAGCGCTTGCCAAGCAAAAGAGCGGTCACGGTCATTGCTCCGGCCTCCGTGACGAGGGAGCCGGTCAAGGTACCCAGCGTCAACAGGGAAAACCACCAGATTGCGACTGA
Source organism: Methylacidimicrobium tartarophylax (assembly GCF_902143375.2). Lineage (GTDB taxonomy): Bacteria > Verrucomicrobiota > Verrucomicrobiia > Methylacidiphilales > Methylacidiphilaceae > Methylacidimicrobium > Methylacidimicrobium tartarophylax. Next base: position 34,085 of record NZ_CABFVA020000072.1, read on the forward strand.
CCCGCGACCCAAGGCAGCCACCTGTTGCAGCCATCGGTCCAGGCAGAGAAGGATCGGCTGGCTGGAAGCGACCGTCATGATCGCGACCACGAAGATTGCTTCCGCGAAATCCCGGCTCAGCCCCAACTGCTGGATCGCCCCGGCCCACCCCTTCACGCCGACCAGAATCCAAAAAAGCGGAATGACCCAGAGGCCGAAGACCACTTCGACCTGGCCTAGAAAGAGAAGCAGCTCCGCAACCACTCGCTCCTTCGCGGCACTCGTCTGTTGCCCGGATTCGAGTCGGCGCGCCTGCTCTAACCGGAGGCATCCCAGGCGATGGAGGGAGGGGGCGAGGAAGGTGTGCACGATCGCCAGGAAGAAGATTCCCGCCCCGAGAAGCCGGACAGGCTCTTCCCCGGCGGCCTTCCACAAGAGTTGCGGGAGGGGCAAAGAGCTTGCCCCATCCGAAATGACCGAGGACCAAAACATCGCTTTTCGTTCCCTACCCTGTTCCGCTCGGCGGTCACGGCAGCTCCTCCCAGAGAGCCCGATCGAGAGCGCCGACCATCCCGGCCAAATCGTCGGCAGAGACGCAGAGGGGAGGCACCAGCACCAGGACATCGCCAACGGGCCGAGTCAGCAGCCCGTGGGCCCGGGCCCGTTCGCAGACGCGAAAGCCCACTTCCCGCTCTTTCGGAAAGGATGCCCGGTCGGCTTGTCTCTCGACAAGCTCAACCGCCAGCACGAGCCCCTCCTGCCGGACATCCCCCACATGGGGATGCCGCCAGAACCGCTGGGAGAGAGCACTCAGGCCCTCCGCATGCCGGGCGATGCGCGGGAAGACCTCTTCCTCCTCGAAGACGGCGAGCGAGGCCAGCGCCGCCGCGCACCCGATCGGGTTCGCCGTGTAGCTATGCCCGTGCAGAAAAGCCCGGCTTTTCTCCCCGGTAAACCCCGCATAGATCTCTTCCCGCGCGAGGGTCGCGGCCAGCGGCGTCATTCCTCCCGTCAGCCCCTTGGCCAGGCAGAGGAGGTCGGGAAAGACCCCTTCCCGTTCGCAGGCGAACCAGCTCCCCAGCCGACCGAATCCCGTGAAGACCTCGTCGGCGATCCAGAAGATACCTCGCTCCCGGCAGAGCCGGTCGAGCTCGCGCAGGTAGCCCTCCGGGTGCATCCACATTCCGGCGGCCGCCTGCACCTTCGGCTCGATCAAGAGGGCGGCCAGCCGGTTGCCGTGGCGATCGAGAGTCTCCTCCAGAACCCGGATACATTCCCAGGAGCAACGGCGACCCTGGCGAGCATCCTTTCTTCCCGGCTTCGCTCGATTGAATGGGCAGCGGTAGCAGGCCGGCGCTTGGATGGAAACGGAAGGAAAGCGCAATGGC
>NZ_CABFVA020000073.1 GCF_902143375.2 Methylacidimicrobium tartarophylax
CCGCCACTGGCGAGCGCCTGCACCTGAGAAAGGATCAGGCGGGAAGCATGGATCTTGTACTGCGCAAGAAGTTGTTGGCAGGAAACTCGACCAAGAATCCGCATCCAGCCGGCGGCGAAGGTCCCGCTCCCCGAGACCAATCCCGACTTTTCCTGAAGGGGTCCGCAAGCAGAGATTTGTCCGGCTTCCAGGAACGGCGAACCATCCGAAAGAAGGAGAACCGCTCGTCCGTTCTCGATGTCCAGAGAGCCGACTCGCCACGGCACAAGTCGAGCGCGGGCAAGGATCAACGGCGAACCAGGCTTGGCAGGATCTTCATCGATCAGGGGGAGCAGAAGCTTGCCGTCCTGGTCCAACTGGCAAGCGAAGCTCGGTGCCTCCAACCGGGCGCGGCGAAGGTAAAAGCCCTTGGTTAGCAGGCTGGGCAGGGAGTATTCGAAGCGAGCCTCATTGGCAGAAAAGAGGGTTGGAGCCGCTTGCGTGGCAGGGTTATCAACCCGGAGATCATGCAAGGTGATTTCGGCGGGCGACTTCCATTTCGCGGAGGAGAACCGGACAGGGCTGCCCAGAGCTTCCCCGAGCGCCCATTCCAGGTAGGCGGCGGCTCGGCGACCCGATACCCAATGCTTGAGGCCCTGCTCCGCGAGGAAAAAAAAGACGATTGCGGCCAAGACCAGGCCGATCGCAAACTCTCCCAAATATCGAAGCAGCCGCACTGCTCGCAATTAGGCAAGAGATTCTAAAGATTTTCCAGCAAATGAATCGCGTCTGCATCATTTTTAATCCAGCGGCACGCGGAGAAAAATCCCGGAGGCTGCTCGATCGCCTTCGCAGGACGGTTGGCGACTCGGTCATACGAGTCACGAAGTTCCCGGGAGATGCAGAGGCGCAGACCGAGCGTGCCCTGGAGCAAGGGTACCGAGTCGTAGTGGCCGCGGGCGGAGACGGGACGGTCAACGAAGTCGTCAACGGTCTCAACGGGACGGCGGCCACCCTCGGAATTTTGCCGCTTGGCACAATCAATGTCTTTGGGATGGAACTGGGAATTCCCGTCCAACTGGAGAGCGCGTGGGAGGTCATTCTGAGAGGAAAGACCAGGAGGGTCGACCTTCCCCGCGTGGGGGAGCAACGCTTCGTTCAGCTCGCGGGCGTCGGCCTGGACGCAGAAATCCTTGCCCGCACACACTGGTGGACCAGGAAAACCTTTGGTCCGATCAGCTATTTGCTCTCCGCTGTAGGGCTTCTGGGACGATCCGCCCCGCTGCTGGACGTCACGCTGGACGGCAAGGAAACGCACCAGGGGCGATTCCTGCTCGTCGGGAATGGCCGCTTTTACGGAGGGCGGTTTGCCGTTTTCCCCGACGCGAGACTGGACGACGGCCTGCTCGACGGATGCCTCTTTTCCGAGCTCAACGCCGTAGCCGTCGCCCGCTATGTGCAAGGGGTGCTTTCCCGTCGGCACACTCGGTTTTCCGACGTCCTCTATTTTCAAGCGAAGACGCTGAGCGTCCAGTCCACCCGCCCCGTCCCTTTAGAGGTTGACGGTGAGCTTTACGGCCATACTCCGTGCACTTTCTCGCTTGCTCCCGCCGAGCTGGAGGTCATCGTCCCGTGAATCGTTGCAAGGCCAAGGCCCCTCATTCTTCCGTGGTCGATTCCGTATGGTCCGCAGCCGTTTCCAAGGAGAGAAGTCGCTGCTTTCGCCAGGGTCGGCCTGTATATCCTCCCAAGCTGCCCGCCTGAGGCACCACGCGGTGGCAAGGCACAAGGATGGGGATGGGATTTGCTCCAACGGCGCTCCCGACGGCACGTGCCGCTTGCGGTCGCCCGAGAGACCGCGCAAGGTCCTTATAAAAGACAGTCTTTCCAGGCCCGTAATGCAGCAGCCGGTGCCAAACGCTTAATTGCCAGGAAGTGCCGATCGGGGCGATGGCGATGGAAAATCGCAGCCTCTTTCCGGCAAAATATTCGGCGAGTTGGGTTTCGAGTGCTTTGAGTTGCTTGTTAGGGCGCGGCTTGGGGGAGAGACCGACCCAACGAACGATGCGCACCCTCTGTGCGGGAAGCTTGGAGGCATCGGCAAACTGGAGGAGGCGCAAGCCGGCGGAATCGGCGATCCCAACCATGGTTCCCAGCGGAGTGTCGATCTCCTGCTCGCACAGGCTGCCCCTTCCGGGCGCCGGAACGAGAAGAGGCGAGACAGCCGCCTTGCCCGATAATCCCGCGCTGCCCGCCGCCATCTCGGTCGGTCGCACTTCTTTCCCTTGTCGCCGCGGAAACCTTTTTTTAGTAAATCGGCGGACGAAAGTGAGAACCGAAACGTCGTGAATGGCGCATGGGAGCAGCGTAGCGTTTTTCCTACCGCGCGTCCAGGGTTGGCCATGTCGACCTTATTCCTAAAGTCCTCTTTTTACGCAGATCTTTCCCCACCCTGGATTGCGAGTCCCCGCGTGGAGGTTGCTTTTCGGAATCGAAGGAAAAGGTGCCGAAAGCTTGTGAAAAGGGCTTGTCAGACGTTCTTCCATTCGCAATAGTTGAAGCCTTTCACTCGGTTTGGAAACGAGATAAGCGATGCCGACGATTAATCAGTTGGTCCGAAAAGGACGAGAGGAGTTGCTGCGAAAAACCAAGGCGCCTGCCTTGGATTGCTGCCCACAGCGTCGCGGAGTCTGTATTCAGGTAATGACGCGAACGCCGAAGAAGCCGAATTCCGCCTTGCGCAAGGTGGCCAAGGTTCGCCTCACGAACGGAAAAGAGGTGATCGCCTACATCCCTGGCGAAGGGCATTCCCTCCAAGAGCACTCGATCGTTTTGCTCCGAGGAGGCCGGGTCAAGGACTTGCCCGGGGTCCGATATCACATTGTTCGCGGTATTCTCGATGCCGGTGGTGCGGTAGGTCCCAGCAACACGAACAAGCTGAATCGAAACGTTTCTCGGAGTAAGTACGGCGTGAAGCGGCCGAAGAAAGGAGCCGTTAAAAAGTAACGGCGGGGACTAGGGCTATGCGAAGAAGAAGAGCGGAAAAGCGGCGGACGCCACCGGACCCGAAGTATGGGTCGGTTCTCGTGCAGCGGATGATCAGCGTAATCCTTTCTCGTGGGAAAAAGGCGCGCGCCGAGCAGATTACCTACGGCGCCATCGAGGGGGCGGAGCCGAAAGCCAGCGACCCCGTAGAGACCCTCCAGAAAGCGATCGACAATGTGAAGCCGCGGCTGGAGGTTAAATCGAGGCGTGTGGGAGGGGCTACTTACCAGGTGCCGGTCGAAATTTCGTCTGATCGCCAAGTCTCTCTTGCGCTTCGCTGGATTTTACGAGCCGCGCGCTCCCGCAAGGGCGTTCCGATGAAGGTCGCCCTCCAGAACGAATTGCAGGAAGCGGCTACCGGTCAGGGTTCGGCGGTAAGAAAGCGGGACGAAGTTCATAAGATGGCGCAGGCAAATCGCGCTTTCGCACACTTGCGGTATTAGGAATGTTCGGAAAATAAGAAGAGCACGCGGACTGTTTTCGACGATCGCCTTGCGACCTGTCGGAAACAAAAAGGAGCCCGATGATTCCTAGCGGGTTCCCCGGGTAGCTGTTAGATTAACGGATCAGGAAGTTTCAACCATGGCGACAACGACGTCCACAGCCGCTTCGGCCTCCCGAAACTCTCCCCATCGACCGTATACCCTGGAGAGAACTCGCAACATTGGGATCGCCGCTCATATCGATGCGGGTAAGACCACGCTGACCGAGCGCATCCTCTTTTACACCGGTACCATTCACAAGATGGGAGAGGTGCACGAGGGGACTACGGTCACCGACTGGATGGAGCAGGAGCGCGAGCGCGGCATTACGATCACCTCTGCGGCGACCACCTGTTTTTGGCCGGTTCGAAAAGAGGAGGGAATCAGCAAGCTGTTCGGCGGCGAGAAATTTCGGATCAACATCATCGATACGCCTGGGCATGTCGATTTTACGGCCGAGGTCGAGCGTTCGCTACGGGTCCTCGATGGGGTCATTGCCGTCTTTTGCGGAGTGGCCGGGGTTCAGCCGCAATCGGAGACGGTCTGGCGGCAGGCGACGCGCTACAGCGTGCCTCGGATCGCTTTCATCAACAAGATGGACCGGGTGGGAGCCAACTTCGAGAACGCGGTTCACGAGATCCGGGACAAGCTGGGGGCCAATGCTTGGCCTATTCTGCTCCCGCTAGGGAAGGAAGACGGATTTCAAGGGCAGATCGACATCATCAATCGCAAGGCGATTCTCTATTCGGATAGCGATCGCTTGGGATCGACCTACACAGTAGAGGAGATCCCGGAAGAGCATCGAGAGGCGGCGGAGACAGCGCGCCGTAATCTGATCGAAGCGCTCGCCGATAAGGACGAGGCGATGGCCGAGATCTTCCTTGCCGAGCAGCAGCCGACGATCGAGCAGATCAAACAGGCGATTCGGCGCAGCGTGATCGCCAACGAGTTCGTGCCTGTCATCGCCGGTTCTGCCTTCCGAAACAAAGGGGTCCAATTTCTTGTCGACGCGGTGATCGATTACTTGCCGAGCCCGGTGGACATTGAAGCCGCCCATGGCCAGCACCCGGTCAGCGGGGAGAAAGTCGTCGTCGTGCCCGATGATAATGCTCCATTCTGCTCGCTCGCATTCAAGCTCTGGTCCGACCCATTTGTCGGCAAGCTGGTCTTCTTCCGCGTCTATTCCGGCACGCTCCAGAAGGGGATGACCGTCTACAATCCCCGAACGCGCAAAAGAGAGAGAATCAGCCGCATCGTTCAGGTCCAGGCCGATGAGCGCAAGGATATCCAAGAGGTTCATTCCGGAGATATCGCGGCGCTGGTGGGAATTCGGGATGTCGCGACCGGCGACACGCTCGTCGCCGAGGATTTTGACGTGATCCTGGAGCCGCCGATCTTTCCAGAGCCGGTGATCTCGATGGCGGTAGAGCCGAAGACCAAGGCAGACCGGGAAAAGATGAGTCTGGCCTTGCAACGGCTCATGGAAGAAGACCCCACGTTCCGGGTCAGCACCAACGAAGAGACTGGTCAGACGATTATTGCCGGGATGGGCGAGCTTCACCTGGAAATCATCGGCGACCGGCTCCGCCGGGAGTTCGGGGTCGGCACCAATGCCGGTGCGCCCCAGATCGCTTATCGGGAAACAATCACTCGCGCGGCGGAAGGCGAAGGTAAGCTGATCAAGCAGAGCGGCGGGCGCGGACAATATGGCCATGTAATCTTGGAAATCGAGCCCGTGGAACGAGGCAAGGGGAACGAGGTCATCAGCAAGGTCGTCGGCGGCAATATTCCCAAGGAGTATATCCCAGCCTGCTTCAAGGGAGTTCACGAAGCGCTTACTGCCGGCATGATCCATGGCAGCCCCGTCATCGATCTCGAAGTGCATATTCTGGATGGGAGCTACCACGAGGTCGACTCGAACGAGCTTGCCTTCAAGATGGCTGCGATCTTTGCCATGAAGGATGCGATGAAGAAGGCGAACCCGATTCTCCTCGAGCCGATCATGAAGGTGGAAGTATCGACTCCGGATGAATATCAGGGGGACATTCTTGCCGACCTGACGCGAAGGAGAGGAAAAATTCTCAATGTGGATACCAAGGGCAAGACCGCGAACGTGCGAGCGGAGGTGCCTTTGGCGGAGATGTTCGGATATGTCAACGACATCCGATCGATGTCGAAAGGAAGGTCTGCCTATTCGATGGAGCCTTCCCATTTCGAGCAGGTGCCCGCGCAAATCGTCGCTCAGATCGTGGAGCAGAAGCGGAAGTAGGACTACGGGACGTTATGGCAGCGAGCAAGATTCGTATTCGGTTGAAGTCGTTTGATTACCGGCTCTTGGATCGAGCGGCCTTGGAAATTTCGGAGACGGCGCGTCGAACCGGTTCCGCGGTGGCCGGTCCTATCCCTCTGCCGACGAGGATCGAGCGTCTGACGGTGAACCGCTCGCCTCATGTCGACAAGAAGAGCATGGATCAGTTTGAACTCCGGACCCACAAGCGACTCGTCGAGATCATGGAGCCGACGGCGAAGACGGTGGATGAGCTCAAGAAGCTGAACCTACCGGCCGGGGTGGATATTACGATTCGGATTTAAGCGGGGCGCTCGGCGATAGGAAAAGGGAGAAGAGCATGAGCATGGGGCTATTGGGAAGGAAGCTGGGAATGACCCAGGTCTACGACGCCGAGGGCAACTTGGTACCTGTCACCGTGGTCGGTGTGGAACCGAACGTCGTAGTTCGATCGCAGGCACGCCAGGACGGAAGCAAGTCCGTGCAGACGAGCTTTGAGACGGTCCGGGAAAAGTCTCTGACCAAGCCCGTGCGTGGACATTTGGCCAAAGCCGGTGTCGCTTCCCGCCGCTTTCTTCGGGAGTTCACGGTCGCTGCCTCCGAGGAGTGGAATCCTGGCCAAGAAGTGGGGGTTACTCTCTTTCGGCCCGGGCAGCTTGTCGACGTGAGCGGGATCAGTAAGGGCAAGGGATTCCAAGGGGTGATGAAGAGGCATAACTTCTCCGGCCAAGGGGCGGCGCATGGCTCGAAGATGCATCGGCGCAACGGCGCCGTTGGCTGCCGTTCCACTCCGGGACGCATTTTTCGGAATCAAGGGATGCCGGGGCAACTGGGCAACGTGAAGACGACCGTTCAGGATCTCCCGGTAGTGGCGGTGCGCGAGGAGGATCGTGCTCTCCTTATCCGGGGAAGTGTACCCGGAGCGCGCGGGGGCCTTGTGGTTGTGAGGAGTGCGATCAAGGGGCAGCCGAAGCCGCAGGAGAAGCCGCAAGCGAAGGGTGGAAAGGCTCAGACGGGGAAACCGTCCAGGAAGTAGTGCCCCGATAGAAGTGCCCGAATAGTGCCCTACAAGAGAGAGAACGCGACCATGAAGGTTTTAAGTGTAGAAGACGCCCAGCAGCAGATGAAGGCTGCTATTCTATCTAATGGGCGGGGGAGTCAAGCGCTTCACGAAGCGGTCGTCGCCTACAGGGCGAATCGACGGAGCGGGACGCGCGGAACGAAGACCAAGGGCACGGTCCACGGATCGGGACGAAAGCCGTGGGCGCAAAAGGGAACCGGAAGGGCCCGCGCCGGCTATCGCTCCTCTCCGGTCTGGCGCGGAGGCGGAGTAGTCTTTGGGCCTCAGCCGAGGGATTTTTCGAAGAAGTTACCGAAAAAGGTGAAGCGCCTCGCTCTGCAAAAGGCGCTCAGCGGACGGATCGCCGAAGGGGCTGTTCTCCTCTCGGAGACCATCGAGTTGGCGCAGCCGAAAACGAAGGAACTGCTGCGGCGGCTCGACTCCTGGAACCGGAAGGAGACACTCCTTCTAGTCATCGAGAAGAAGGAGTCGGCGGTATGGCTTGCGTCGCGGAACCATCCTCTGATCGCCGTCGTGTCCGCCGCGGAGGTCAACGCCGAGGATTTGCTCTGGCCGGATCGGATCGTGCTCGAGCAGCCGGTCCTTCCGATCCTCGATCAGCGCTTGGCTAAGGGAGGGAGGCGGTCATGAGAGATCATCGGATGATTTTGCGGCACATTTGGATGACGGAGAAGGCCACCATCCTGGGCGAGAAGCAGAACCAGTACGTTTTTGAAGTCGCTCGCGATGCGACCAAGCACGAGATCCGGAAGGCGGTGGAGAAAGCCTTCTCGAAAAAGGTCATTGCCGTAAATACCTTGCGCACCCGAGGAAAAGTTCGTCGCGGACGGGTTGGGAGGATCGGAAAAAGCTCGGCGCGAAAAAAGGCGATCGTGACTCTGGCTCCCGGCGAGAAGCTAGACCTGACGGCGTAGAGAAAGGAAACAGCGATGGCCCTCAAAGAGTTTCGTCCCCTCACACCCACGTTGCGTTATACGCAGCTCGACTCGTTTTCGGAGATCACGAAGACCAAGCCCGAGCGCTCGCTCACGGTTCCGCTCCACAAGAAGGGCGGACGAAACTGTCACGGGCGGGTCACGGCGCGCCATCGTGGAGGGGGGCATAAGCGGCGCTATCGGCTGATCGACTTCCGTCGGCAGCGGCACGGGGTAAGGGCGACTGTGGAGAGCATCGAATACGATCCGAACCGGACGAGTCGAATCGCCCTTCTTCGGTACAGCGATGGAGAGAAGAGCTATATCATTGCTCCTCTGGAACTCAAGGTGGGAGCGACGGTAGTGAGCGGACCGGATGCCCCGGCAAAACCCGGCAACGCCCTACCTTTGGAAAAGATTCCCGCGGCCACTGCGATCTACAATATCGAGTTGACTCCCGGTCGGGGAGGGCAGTTGGTACGGGCGGCTGGATCGAGCGCGCGACTGATGGGCGTGGATCAAGGTTATGCCCTGGTGCGGCTTCCTTCCGGAGAGGTCCGGCGAATTGTGGCGAGTTGCTTTGCAACGGTCGGCCAAGTGAGCAATGCCGACCATTTCAATGTCTCGCTCGGAAAGGCGGGACGCACCCGCTGGCTTGGACGGCGACCGCACGTGCGGGGAGTCGCCATGAATCCTGTCGACCATCCGAACGGCGGTGGGCAAGGGAAGAGCAAAGGGGGCGGGGGCAGGCAGCAGCTCAAGTCTCCCTGGGGGAAACTGGCCAAGGGGAAGAAGACCCGGAGGCATAATAAGCAGTCCAATCGATTCATTCTGGAGCGACGGGTCCGGAAGCGGAAGAAATAGAGGGAGAAGTTCATGGGTCGTAGCTTAAAAAAAGGGCCTTTTGTTGATGATCACCTTCTTCGGAAGGTGAGCGCCACCCTCAAAACCGCGTCGAAGAAACCGATCAAGACCTGGTCACGACGGTCGATGATCATCCCGGATTTTGTCGGCATCACCTTCCTGGTTCACAACGGAAAGACGTTTCAAGCCGTCTACATCACGGAAAATATGGTAGGTCACCGACTCGGAGAGTTTTCACCTACCCGAGTCTTCAAGCGGCACGGCACGCATACGGAGAAGGCGACAGCCAAGTAGGCGATAGGGTAATCCAGTCACGAGGTTCGTTCTATGCAAGTTAAGGCCATTAACCGTTTTGTTCGCATGTCCGCCTTCAAGCTTCGCGACGTGGCCAGGAGCATCCAAGGCATGCCCGCCGAGGCGGCGCTGGCGGCGCTGGCTCACTACCCGAAGGAGGGGGCGCGCCACATCCGGAGGACTCTAGCATCCGCCCTGGCGAACGCGGAGAACAACCACAGCCTCCACCGGGGAGATCTTTTTGTGAAGGAGGCGTTGATCGGAGAGGGAGCAACGATCAAGCGTTTCCAACCCAAGGCGAGGGGAAGCGCGGGTCCGATCCACAAGCGGACGAGCCACATCCGGATCGTCTTGGAACAGAAGGAAGAGAAATAGGGCAACATTATGGGTCAAAAAGTCAATCCGCTCTGCTTCCGGCTTCCGGTCAACCGGCAGTGGCGGTCGATCTGGTACGCGGATAAACGTTCTTTCCCGGAGTACATTGCCGAGGATTTTCAGATTCGTAGGCTCATTAAGAGAAAGCTGGCGACCGCCGCAATTTCCAAGGTCGTCATCGAGCGGGCAGGCAACCGGGTTCGGGTGAATATCCACACAGGCCGTCCGGGTTTGGTGATCGGGCGCAAGGCGGCGGAACTCGATAAGCTGCGTGAGGAGATTCAGCGACTCGTCCGAAAGGAGCGCGAGGTCCTGGTCGACGTGAAGGAGGTGAAGCGTCCCGAGTTGGATGCCCAGCTCATCGCCGAAAACATCTCGCTGCAGATCGAGCGCCGTATCTCCCATCGGCGGGCGATGAAAAAAGCCATGCAAATGGCCAGGGAAGGTGGAGCGATGGGCATTCGCGTGCGTTGTGCCGGAAGGCTGGGTGGATCAGAGATTGCCCGGGTCGAGGGATATCGAGAAGGAAAAGTGCCTCTTCACACCCTCCGAGCGGACATCGATTATGGGTTTGCGGAAGCGCGGACGATTGCCGGAAAGATTGGGGTCAAGGTCTGGCTCTCCCGGAAAGAGGAAGTCGTGGGAGGTGCATTCTAGGAGCGTCGGCAAATCATGGCACTTTTACCAAAACGCGTAAAATATCGGAAATGTCAGCGCGGCAGCCGCGCCGGTAACGCGAGCCGGGGAACGTCGCTCGCTTTTGGCTCCTTCGGTTTGCAGACTTTGGAGCGAGCTTGGATTACCAACACGCAGATTGAGGCGGCGCGGGTGGCGATTACCCGTCATGCGAAACGGAAGGGAAAGCTTTGGATCCGGATTTTTCCCGATAAACCGGTAACATCTCGTCCGCCGGAAACCCGGATGGGTAAGGGGAAGGGGCAGCCGGAGTTCTGGGTTGCTGTCGTGCGTCCCGGCAATCTGCTCTTTGAAGTCGATGGCATGACGGAGGAGGCGGCCCGAGAAGCATTCCGGCTTGCTGCGGCAAAGCTTCCCGTTTACACCCGGTTCGTCAGTCGGGAAAGGACATTGCGAGCATGAAGACGACGGAACTCCGTGCCTTATCCAGGGAAGAGTTGACGGCCAAGGGAACCGACGCCCGGGAGGAGATTTTCCGGCTGCGCCTGCAGCAATCGACGGGCTCTTTGGAAAAGCCGAGCCGCTTAGCCGAATTGCGGAAACTCGTTGCCCGCGTAGAGACTCTCCTACGGGAAGCAGACCTTGGGATCGGCGCAGGAGAGAAACGGGGTAAGAACAAGAAGGAGAAAGCGTGAAGACCGAAAGCCGCAAAAAGACGGCCTCAAAAAAGAGCAAGCCAGCCGCGCGCGCTCCTAAAAAGGCCTCGGTGGCCGCTCCCGTGGAGCAACCCAAGGTGATCCCGCAGAGCGCGACGGCACAGAAGGGGAGAATGCGCACGGGGCAAGTCGTTTCTGTAAAGATGGAAAAGACGATTGCCGTCAAAGTGGAGCAGCGCGTGGCACATCCTCTCTATCGGAAAATCGTCCGCAGGCACAAGAAGCTCTACGCGCACGATGAAGGGAGTGTCGCCAAGCCGGGGGATTGGGTGAGAATTCAAGAAAGTCGACCGTTGAGCCGCCTCAAGTGTTGGCGGCTTGTGGAAATTGTACGGCCGGCTCGACAGGAAGAGGCTGTATGATCCAACTCCGTTCCTGGGTAGAAGTGGCGGACAATACGGGAGCGCGCCGGGCAACGATGATCGGGGTGATCGGGCGCAAGAGCCTCACCGCCCGCGTGGGAGACCTCATCACGGCGGCCGTGAAGGAGGCGACGCCGAACGGGGCCGTGAAAAAAAGTGAAGTCGTTCGCGCCGTCGTGGTGCGAACGAAGCATCCGATTCGGCGGCCCGACGGCTCGTACCTCCGATTCGATACGAATGCCGTGGTCATCGTGGACAAGGACCTGAATCCACGGGGAACCCGTGTCTTTGGCCCCGTTGCTCGTGAGCTGCGCGACAAGAACTTCATCAAAATCGTTTCCCTTGCTCCAGAGGTCGTATGAAGCCATTTGGTGGTAGAAAACAGAATGCACCCCAGTCCGTCTTTCACCTCAAGCGGGGCGATGAGGTCGCCGTCGTGAGCGGAACGCAAAGAGGGAAGACAGGCAAGGTGCTCCGGGTGTTGCGGAAGGAGAATCGTGTCCTGATCGAGGGAATCAATCTCACGAAGCGGGCGACCCGGCCGAACCAAGAGAATCCTCAGGGCGGTTTTGCGGAGCGTGAAGCGCCGATCGCGCTTTCCAACGTCATGCTTTTGTCGAAATATCAGGAGAGTGCTCGACGTCAACGCGCAGCCTCTTCGACGAAGGAGATCACGCACTCATGAGTGAACCATCGGTTTTTGCGAAAGCGTATCGTGAGCAGATCCTGCCGCAGTTGCGGGAGGCGAGGGGTTACGCGAACGTCAATCAGGTTCCCCGGCTCGAGAAAGTTGCCATCAATTGCTGCGTGGGCTCCTCCCCGGAGCTAAAGACGGCGTTGGAGGAGGCGATGCACGCGCTTGAGGCGATCACAGGACAGCGTCCTGTGAAGACGAAAGCGAAGAAGAGCATCTCCAACTTCAAGTTGCGTCAAGGGCAGGAGATTGGCTGCAAGGTGACGCTTCGCGGCAGAAGAATGTACGAGTTTGTCGAGCGCTTGATCTGGGCCGCCCTTCCCCGTGTCCGCGACTTCCGCGGACTTTCGCCGCGAGGCTTCGATGGCGGCGGCAACTACACCTTTGGGATCTTGGATCACAGCGTCTTCCCGGAAATCGAGACCGAAACGACAAAGCGCACATTCGGATTGGATGTCACATTCGTGACAACCGCTCGTACTAAGGAGGAAGCGCGGGATCTGCTGAGCCGAACCGGGCTTCCGTTCATTGGAGCGCGAAAGGAGCCCGCGGCGGCGACGGCTTGATAGGGGCAAAGATATGGCGACAAAAGCATGGATGGCAAAGCAGAAGCGGACACCGAAGTTCCGCACCCGCCGATACAACCGTTGTCGGCTCTCGGGTCGCCGGCGCGCGTATTTGCGCAAGTTCGGAGTGAGTCGAATCATGTTTCGGGAACTCGCATCCTGGGGGGAGATCCCTGGGGTAACCAAGGCCAGCTGGTAAAGGAATCGATTACGTGCAAACAGACCCGTTAGCGGATTTGTGCTCCGCACTGCAAAACGCCAAGAGGGCGAAGAAGCTGGAAGTCGTGCTTCCTCATTCGAAAATCAAAGAGGCGGTCGCTCGCGTGCTCGTGGAAGAAGGGTACTTGGAAAACTTTGAGGTTGACGCTGTTCGAAAAGGGGTGCGGAAGTTGCGTCTTACTCTGCGCGAAGTTGCTTCCTTTCAGAAGGCGCGCCGCATCAGCCGCCCAGGCTGTCGCCGCTATGTGGGAGCAAAGGAAGTGCCGCGTATTTTGGGCGGCCTTGGGCTCTGCATCCTTTCGACCCCGAAGGGGATTCTCGCCGGCCATCGGGCCAAGCGAGCCAATGTGGGCGGGGAGCTGCTACTCGCGGTTGAGTAGGACGATTGCTGCAAAGGAAGAAAGGAGAACCCCCGATCATGTCACGAATCGGAAGAATGCCGATCCCGGTACCCGCCGGGATCAAGATTGCCATAGAGGACAATGTGGTATCCGTGGAAGGGCCTAAAGGAAAGGCGTCACATCGGCTTCCCGACTGCTTGGTCGCATCTCTCTCCGAGGGACAGCTTTCCGTGGAGAAACGCAGCGAAGAAGGGAAGAGCCGCGCTCTCCATGGCCTGCATCGAACACTCCTCTACAATACGGTGACGGGCACTCACACCGGTTTTCGGAAGGAACTGGAGATTCAAGGAGTCGGATTCCGTGCTGCGGTGCAAGGCAAGGATCTCACGCTTAGCTTAGGCTTCTCGCATCCGGTGATCTACCGCATTCCGGAGGGGATCCGCGTGGCGGTGAACGACAATACCAAATTGTTGGTCGAAGGCATTGACAAGTGCCTGGTCGGTCAGGTGGCAGCCGAGATTCGCCGGTTCTATCCGCCGGAGCCTTATAAAGGAAAAGGAGTTCGGTATGTGGGCGAGGCGATCCGGCGAAAAGCGGGCAAGACCGCGCAGGGCAAGTAGGCTAAGATAGGTGGGAAGATCGGTCGGGAAACAGAGGAGCGGAGAAGAAGCTATGCGGCAGGGACGAAGGGAGATGAGGGATCGGCGCCACCGGCGCACGCGCCGGAAGGTCGTCGGCTCGGGCGAAAGACCGAGGCTGTCGGTCCACTTCAGCGGACAACACATCTATGCGCAAGTGATCGACGATCGAGAGGGCAAGACCTTGGCTTTCGTTTCCACGCGCCGGAAGGACCTTGGCGGTCTCCGCGCCAATGTGGCGGGGGCTT
Organism: Methylacidimicrobium tartarophylax; assembly: GCF_902143375.2. Taxonomy (GTDB): domain Bacteria; phylum Verrucomicrobiota; class Verrucomicrobiia; order Methylacidiphilales; family Methylacidiphilaceae; genus Methylacidimicrobium; species Methylacidimicrobium tartarophylax. The sequence continues at coordinate 13,742 of NZ_CABFVA020000073.1, forward strand.
CGAAGGTGGGCGTCTGCTTGGCCGAGGAGGCAAAGCAAAAGGGAATCCAGAAAGTCGTTTTCGATCGGGGCGGTTTCCTCTATCACGGAAAAGTAGAGGCCTTGGCGAATGCCGCTCGAGAAGCAGGCTTGGAATTCTAACAAGGAATTCTAAAAAGTTATTCTAATCATTGACCGGATCGGATCAAGCAAGCATGGAAACATCAGAACCGCGGACGAGTGACCAGACGAAGCAGGAAAACGCCGCGCCGAATCAGAGCGACCCGGCGACGGCTACAGTGACTGCCGCTGTCGCTCCGCCTGCCGCTGCGCCTTCGTCCCCGCCTCGGGAATCGGGAGGAGCGGGGGCTCCATCAGAACGGCACGCACCGCGAGGAAGACGGCGCACGCGCCGGGGCGGTCCGGATGGCCAACGCCGGGAGGCACTTCCCGGGGAGTTGATGGACCGCGTCATCCATGTCAATCGGTGCGCCAAGGTTGTCAAAGGCGGTCGGCGCTACAGTTTCGGGGCTCTGGTCGTCGTCGGCGACCGGCAAGGAAAGGTTGGCATTGGCTTCGGTAAGGCGAATGAAGTCGCCGATGCGGTCAAGAAGGGGACCGAGAGCGCCCGCAAGCAGATGGACCCGGTTGTCCTGCGTGGACAGACGATTCCTCACGAATCGATCGGAGAGTATGATGGCGGAAGGGTTCTTCTCAAGCCCGCCTCGCCGGGAACGGGGATAATTGCCGGGTTGACCGTTCGCGCGGTTCTCGAGGCCGCCGGAGTCAAGGATGTCTTGACGAAGTCCTTCGGCTCTAGCAATCCGAACAATGTCGCCAAGGCAACCTTATTCGCGTTGCGTCAACTCCGTTCACCAGACGAGGTCCTCCACCTGCGTGGGAAGAGGGTGTCGAAGAGTGGGAGTGAAAACATTCAGGAGCTTGCAGTAGCAGCTAAGGTGTAGGAGTACGTATGAGATTGCATGATTTACACCCGAGACCCGGGGCCCGGCACAGGAGAAAACGCCTCGGTTGCGGAGAAAGTTCGGGTCATGGGAAGACGAGCGGAAAGGGAAACAAGGGACAAAAGGCCCGTTCCGGGGGAAGTATTCGGATCGGATTTGAAGGGGGGCAGATGCCTCTGATCCGACGGCTGCCTCGCAGAGGATTCAACAATGCACGTTTCGCCACCGTCTATGCTCCGGTCAATCTCCGCGATCTGGAGAAGGTGCCGGGCGATCGCATCGAGCCGCAGGCGATGCGTGCGGCGGGACTCGTCAAGGGCCATTGGGACGGGGTGAAGATTTTGGGCGATGGTGAGATCGCCCGCGCAGTCACTCTCGTTGTCCACGCCGTCAGCGCCGCAGCGAGGGCAAAGATAGAAGCGGCCGGAGGAAAGATCGAGATCCTTTCCTAGTCTCTCTGCTCCCGCGAGCGGGGCGAGGGATAGAAGCGAAGCCCGGCACAGGCATCTCCGAAGAGTCTCCAGCCCGCATTGCTCATAAAGTTCGTACCCGAGAGACGGAAATGGGCATGGACGCGAGAGGGGTTGCCGGTATTCCACCGGAGCTGTAGGAAGACATACAGCAAGGATGGAAAACCCATTGAGGGCGAAGCTGGTCGGCCCGCACGGTCAGTCCCAGGAGAATGCTTGTGAGAAATGCAGACTAGGTGTCGGACGAGTCTGCGAAAGAGAAGAACACGATGCTTTCCGCCTTTGTTAACTGCTTTAAGATCCCCGAGCTGCGCCAAAGGATCCTTTTTACCCTAGCGGTGATTGTCGTCGTGCGTTTGGGCTCTGCCGTGCCTTGTCCCGGCGTGAACCCCAACGTGCTGAGCGAATACTTTCACACGGTAATCGACCAGCAGGCGCAAGGCTCCGTGGTTGGGATGCTCAACCTCTTCAGCGGTGGTGCGCTGGAGAATTGCGCGCTCTTCTCGTTGAGCGTCATGCCGTACATCAGCGCAAGCATCATGATTCAGCTGCTGACGACGGTCCTTCCGGTCCTCGGAAAGCTAGCCCGCGAGGAGGGCGGAAGGGAAAAGCTGACGCAGTATTCCCGCATCCTCACGGGCTTTCTCTGTATTTTTCAGGGGTATCTACTAGCGGTCGGCTTTGAAAATCCCGAAAGCATCCCACTTCTTCACGGGATCACCTCGGTCATCGAACGGCTGGGCGTTCCCTTGGTCCCCGACCCAGGCTGGGCTTTTCGGTTGATCACCGTGCTGAGCCTGACCTCGGGGACGATGCTGCTCATGTGGCTGGGAGAGCAGATCACCGACAAGGGCATCGGGAACGGCGTCTCCCTGATCATCACCATCGGTATCTTGGCTCGACTCCCTGCGGCGCTCTTGCAGGCGTGGTCGAAACTCGTCTCCCCCTCAAGCATTTCCGCATCAAGCCCCTTGCTGGTGGCCCTCCTTCTTGTCTTCCTTTTCGGAGTCGTTGCTGCCACTGTCGCCATGACCCAAGGGGTGCGCAAGATCGTCGTCCACTACGCGAAGCAGGTGCGCGGTAATCGCGTCTACGGGGGACAGAGCACCTTCTTGCCCCTCAAGGTCAATTACGCGGGCGTGATGCCGCTCATCTTCGCTCAGGCGCTTCTCCTTTTTCCTTCGACGATCATCGGATTTCTCTTCCCGAATTCGCCCGCCGCCGCGCGCTTTGCAACCTCTCTCTCCGCCGGCGGCCTCTACTACGGCATTACCGTGCTGTTGGTCTTCTTCTTCTCTTATTTTTGGGTGGCGACCCAATTTAACCCGGTTCAGATTGCCGACGACTTAAAGAAGCATGGCGGTTTTGTTCCCGGGATTCGTCCCGGGAAGCCTACGGCAGAGTTCCTCGATTTCTCCATGACCCGGTTGACACTGGCCGGAGCGGGTTTTCTCTCGGCATTGGCGGTATTGCCGATGCTCGTCCAGAGCCTCTTGGGTATCCCGGCCATCACTGCCCAGTTTTTCGGCGGAACGAGTCTTCTGATTGTGGTCGGCGTCATGCTCGACACGATGCGACAGACCGAGACCCATCTTCTCCAGCGCCGGTATGACGGCTTCCTGAAGCGCGGGAAGATCCGAGGGCGCTCTAGCTTTGGTCCTGCCGGCCGCACCGGCCCGGTACAGGAGGGGACTCTGGTTTGGCTCTACGCTTTGATCGGGCTCCTGGTGATCGCGGGAGTGACGATCTCGCTCGCCAAGCATTGAGCGTCCACCGCTTCTTCTTGAGGAAGGGAGTCCTTTAGCCTGCATGTCTCACAAGCGTTTTCCCGCAGCTTGTGAAACATGCAGGTTAGATCACCTGTTCCTCGGCATGGTAGGAGCTGCGCACGAGCGGCCCCGACTCGACGAAGCGAAAACCGAGCTGGAGGGCGAACTCCCTCCAAGAGGAAAACTCCTGGGGTGTCACCCAACGATCGATGGGTAGATGGTTGAGGGAAGGCCGCAGGTATTGGCCCAGGGTGAGGATGTCGACGCCGAGGGCGGCAATCTGCGTGAGCGTCGAAGCGATCTCTTCCTCCTGCTCGCCGATGCCGAGCATCAAGCCGGTCTTTGCGGGAAAGCCCTCCTGTTTTACTCTCTGAAGCAGCTCCAAGGACCGCTCATAGCGGGCTTGCGGGCGCACCAGCCGCTGCAGGCGAGGGACGGTTTCGACATTGTGGTTGACGATGTCGGGCTTGGCGGCGAGGACCAAGAGAAGATCGTTTCGTTTTCCACGGAAATCAGGAATCAGGACTTCGATGCGGGTAGCGGGATTGCGCTCCCGCACCGCCCGAATCGTGGCAGCCCACACCGAGGCTCCCCCATCCGGAAGCTCGTCGCGCGCCACCGATGTCAAGACCGCGTGGCGCAGCCCCATGGCCGCAACGGCTTCGGCCGCTCTTCGCGGCTCGTCCCAATCCACCCCGCTCGGACGACCGGTTTGCACGGCACAGAACCGGCAGCTGCGCGTGCAGGTCTCTCCCAGGATCATGAGAGTGGCAGTGCCCTTCGACCAGCATTCTCCCAGGTTGGGACAGTGGGCGCTTTCGCAAACGGTATGCAGCCGATTTTCCGCAACGAGCTTCTGCACCGCGCCATACCGAGGACCGGAAGGGATCTTGGCACGGAGCCATGGCGGCTTTCGATCCGTCGGCCAGACGGGGGCTGGCGAAGAACATTCCATCTCCCCTACATGAAGGACGATTGCCCTTGGCGCAAGACTCCTTTCGCCGCATAGGTGAAATCGTGCGGATCGTCGTCACCTGTGGGCCTTCCTCTGAACCGTTGGATCGGGTCCGGCGTCTGACGAATGTTTCGACCGGCTCTCTTGGCCTCTTTCTCTCTTCGGTTTTCGCCGATGCCGGGCACGAGGTGTGCTGTTTCCGAGGTACGGGCGCTTCGGCCTATGTATCGGCTCCTGCGTTCCCCATCGTGCCCTTCACCACTGCGGAGGATCTCGCGCGGGAGCTGAAAATCCTTGCGCAAGGGCGGCCGATCGACGCGCTTTTTCATGCGGCCGCTCTCTCCGATTTTCGAGTAGGCATCATTCAAGACCAAGCGGGTCGGCCGCTCCGTTCCGGGAAAATCCCCAGCGATGCTTCCTGCCTGCTCACGCTGGTTCCCGCTCCCAAGCTGCTGCCTAAGCTAAGAGAGCTTTTTGCGCACGCCTTCCTGGCGGGTTGGAAATTCGAGGTGGAAGGAGACCGAGCCGCCGCCATCGCCCGAGGGGAGAGGCAAATGGTCGATGCGCGTACCGATCTCTGCGTGGTCAACGGACCTGCTTACGGAACGGGCTTCGGCCTCCTGGCACGCAGCGGAGCGCTATTGGCCGCCGAAGACCGGGAAAGTCTGGCGAAGCTTCTTCTCGCGCAGCTTGTTCGGTGGGACCAAGAGCAGGCTAGGCGAGGGCGACCGCCGTGCTCAGACGCCTCTCCTTGAGGATCGCCGCGAAGGTACCGATTCCGACAAAGCCAAACCCGAAGAGGTGCAAGAGGCAGCCCGGCAGGGCAAACCACAAGCCATGCCGGCAAGCCGCCACAAGTGCCCAGAGAAAAGCCGCCGCGACGGAAATTTCGAGCAGTGGCAGCCCCCAGCCGTGTCTCGCCCGGTAGGAGCGGCCGAGCGGTCGCGCGCCGCAGTCCCCCCGCTTCGGGGTGCGGACGAAGCTGCTGTGGACATTGAGCGCCCCCTCGACCACTGAGTGGGTGTTGGCAAAACTCATGCCGAGGGAAAGACCGAGGGAGACCGGCAGCAAAAGCCAGTCGCTTGCGCCGAGCTTGCCGCGATCCAGGCGTTGGATCGCCAAGAGATAGAGGAGAAAGGAGAGGGAAAGGCAGGTGAAAGACCAAGAGACCATCGGTTGCAGAGATGAGGATCTCCACGGAGCGAGGAGAACGGCGAGATTGAGGAGAGCCAAGGCTGCCACCAGAGGATGAATCGTATGGGAGAGGAGGTGGAAGCCGCCTTCGATCTTGTGACGCAACGGGAAAGCGCCACGAAGAAGCGCAGGCAGGTGACGTCGGGCGGTCTGAATGGCTCCTTTTGCCCAGCGATGCTGCTGCGTGCGAAATGCGGTGAGGGGAGCCGGAAGCTCGCTGGGCACGACGATTTCCGGCGCGTAAACGAAGCGCCAACCACGGAACTGTGCCCGATAGCTCAGATCGAGATCTTCCGTAAGCGTCTCGCCGTCCCAACCGCCCGCATCCTCGATGCAGGATTTCCGCCAGAGACCGGCCGTTCCGTTGAAATTGAAGAAAAGGCCGCTCTTGGAGCGAACCGCCTGCTCCAGGAGAAAATGGCCGTCGAGAAAGAGGGCTTCGCAGCGGGTGAGGAGATTTTCCTCTCGATTGAGGAAACCCCAGCGAGCCTGGACCATTCCCACGCGAGGGTCAAAAAAATAGGGGACGGCCTTCCGGAGAAAGTCGACCGAAGGAACAAAGTCGGCATCCAGAATTGCCACAAGCTCCCCTTGGGCCCGTTTTAGGCCGTATTGAAGCGCCCCGGCTTTGAAGCCGGCGCGTGCGGGGCGGCGCAGATGCTCCACGGAGACGCCCGCCTGCCGCAACTCCGCGACGATTTGTGCCACCACCTCGGTCGTCTCATCGGTCGAATCGTCGAGCACCTGGATCTCTATCCGATCCCGCGGATAGTCGAGAGCAGCCACCGAACGGAGCAGCCGTTCGACGACGAACCGCTCGTTGTAGATCGGAAGCTGCACAGTAATCCTGGGCCAGTCTCCGTTCACCGGAGGAGGGCACGGTTCGGACCGCAGACGGCGAAGCCGAATCAAAAGAGAAAGGCGATGCGCTGCGTGGGGCATCATGGCAACGGCAAGCACCAACAAGATGGCCCAAATCATAGCTTCCTGCAGATCTTCCGGCGTCAGACGCGCCACTCCGCCGCCTGCCGTCGCAGGGCGCCCATCGCCCCGATCCAGACGGTTTACTTCCGGAGACGGGAAGGCGCCGAATCATTTCTGATCATTCTGCCCGGATCAAGAGAAACCTTCCTCCGCGGGTGCGCGGACGAGAAGCTCCCAAGAGCCGCCGGCATGCAGAATGGAGTTGCCGCGCTTCCCGCAGTGGCTCATAGAGCACTCTGAATCGGGAGGCGACACTCGCAACCTCGGGTTTTCCCCCAATGCAACTGGGCTATGCTCTCATCAATCTCGCCGGGCTGGCCGCCCTGCTCCTCTGGGGAGTGCGGATGGTGCGCACGGGCTTGCAGCGCGCGTTCGGCGCTCGGCTTCGACTTCTGATGGGAAGAGCTCTCTGCAGCCGTTGGCGCTCCTTTCTGGCCGGTATTCTGATCACGGCCCTGCTCCAGAGCAGCACGGCCACCGCCCTCATGGCAACCAGCTTCGTCGCCAAGAAGGTCGTCGGTCTGGTTCCGGCCTTGGCGGTGATGTTGGGAGCCAACGTGGGCACCACTCTCATCGTACAGCTCTTCTCCTTTCCGGTGTTTGCCGCTGCTCCCGCCGCGATTTTTTCCGGACTTCTCCTCTTCCGCTCGCGCAATACAACGGCCCACGATCTGGGCCGCGTCTTTATCGGATTAGGCTTGATCCTGCTGTCGCTCCACCAGATGGTCGAGTTTGCCGACACCTATGCGCAGTCCGCAGGGCTGAGGGAGCTTCTCGGGACCGTTTCTCGGCAACCGCTGCTCGAAGCCCTCTGCGCGGCGGCCTTTGCTTGGGCGGCTCATTCGAGCGCCGCCGCCATTCTTCTTGCGGCTTCCTTTGCGGCAAAAGGAGTGGTTTCGCTCCCCGCCGCGTTTGCGTTGACTCTCGGCGCCAACCTGGGAGCGGCGATCAACCCTGTATTCGAAGGGACAACCGGCAGGGATCCTGCCTTTCGCCGCCTGCCGATCGGCAACCTGTTCAACCGTCTGGTCGGTGTCTTGGGTGGCCTCCTCCTTCTGCCGGAAGTCACTGCTTGGCTGGAAGCCTGGGAGCCAAGTCCGGCGCGGGCGGTCGCCGACTTTCACACCTTCCTGAACCTTTCTCTTGCTCTCCTTTTCTTTCCTTGGCTCTCCGGCTACGGGCGGCTCTTGGCTGCCTGGCTGCCGGAGCGGAAAGACAAGGAGGATCTCCGTCAACCTCTCTACCTGGACCCGGCTGCGCTCGGAACGCCGTCGGTCGCCTTGGGAAGCGCTGCGCGCGAGGCGCTTCGCCTAGTGGATCTCTTGAAGATCGTGCTCGAAAAGTTTCGGGAGATCTTCCTCAAGGGAGACCGGCAGAATTTCTCTTCCGTCCAGCGAACCGCCGACGCCATGGACAAGATCCATCGGGCGATTCGCAGCTATCTCAGTGGTCTGGACCGTGACCTCATGAACGAGGCGGAACGGGTCAGGCTCCAGGACATTCTCTTCTTTTCCTCCAGCCTGGAGCAGGCTGCCGGCTTCGCCGAGAAGGAGCTACAAGGATTGGCGGCGGAACGCATCCATAAAAACCTCGTCTTCCCAGCGGGAGAGCAGGTCGAGCTCTCTTCGATCATCGAGCGCATTCTCTCAAACTTGCGAATGGCCTCTTCCCTCTTCGTCACGCCCGACCTGGAAACCGCGCGGACCCTGGCGCTGGAAAAGGAGTCCTTCCGGAGCCTCGAAGCATCCGCCTCCGCCGCCCATTTCGAACGCATGCGTGCAAGCCCGGGAGACCACGATCCAGCGGGAGCGCTTTACGTCAAGGTGGTGGGACAGTTGAAGCGAATCAACGGTCAGGTCGTGGCTTCCGCTGCCTATCCCATTCTCGAAAGGGAGGGAGAGCTTTTGCCGAGCCGGCTACGCTCGGTAACCGATGCGGATTCGCCGGCGAGGTAGCCGTCGACTGTCGGAAGAGCTTTGCGGTGCCTTTTTCCTTGTTGTTCTGAGAGATTCGCTCAAAAAGAAGAAAACGTAGCCGGCCAGCCCTTGGCGAAGAAAGAGGTTCCGACCATGTCCAAAAGCGCCGTTCTCTTGATTACCTGTCCGGACCAAAAGGGTCTGGTTGCCGCGATCGCCCATTTCCTTTTCGAGCACGGAGGCAACATCCTCCATGCCGATCAACACCAGGATGCCGAGCTCGGCCTCTTTCTGATGCGCGTCGAATGGGACCTGGCGGGCTTTGCGCTCGATTTCTCGGAGATCGCCGCCCGTTTCGATCCCATCGCCCGGCGCTTGGGGATGAAGTGGCGCCTTGCTTCATCTTCCCACCGGCCTCGGGTTGCGGTCTTCGTCTCCCGCCAAACCCACTGCCTGGTCGATCTGATTCACCGCTACCGGGCAGGAGAGCTCGGCTGCGAGATTCCCCTGATCGTGAGTAACCACCCCGACGGGCGGTGGATCGCGGAAAGCTGCGGCATCCCCTACCATCAGGTCGAGGTTTGCTCCGGACAAAAAGAAAAGGCCGAAGCCCGCCAGATCGAGCTTTTAGATGAGAACCGCATCGATCTCTTGGTACTCGCCCGCTACATGCAGATTCTCTCTCCGACGATGGTGGCTCGCTTTCCCAACCGGATCATCAACATCCATCACTCCTTTCTTCCCGCTTTCTCGGGTGCGAAACCCTACCACCAGGCCTATGAACGTGGAGTCAAGCTCATCGGTGCCACGAGTCACTATGTGACCGAAATCCTGGACGCCGGACCGATCATCGAGCAGGACGTCGTCCGTGTCTCCCACCGGGATGGAGTTCAGGAGCTGGTGCGAAAGGGACAAGACCTGGAGAAGATCGTTCTTTCCCGGGCCGTGCAATGGCATATCGAAAACCGGATCCTCGTCTACGGCCAAAAGACGGTCGTCTTTGCCTGATTGCTCTCCTCGCACCATCTGCCTTGACTGGACCCAACCCTCTCGATAAGAGAGGAGGAGCGCCTCGTCCTTCCGGGAGGCATTCCCCTACACCACATGGAGAGCCCGTATGGAGATCAGCCCACTCGCCGGCAAACTTCCGCCTCCCTCGCTTCTCACCGATCTGGCAAAGCTCGTCTCCGCTTACTACGAGGTGTCGCCGGACGGGAAGGTTGAGGAACAGCGGGTCAAGTTCGGAACCTCGGGTCATCGCGGATCGAGCTTTCGCGGCTCCTTCAACCAAGCGCACATTCTTGCGATCAGCCAGGCGATCTGCGACTACCGCCGCCAACAGGGCATCTCCGGGCCGCTTTACCTAGGGAAGGATACCCACGCGCTTTCCGAGCCGTCTTTTGCGACCTCTCTGGAAGTCCTTGCGGCCAACGGCGTCGAGGTTCGCATCGATCCCGAGCTCGGCTACACTCCGACCCCGGTGATCTCCCATGCCATCTTGACCTACAACCGCGATTCCGGGTCGGGGCAGGCGGATGGGATCGTGATCACCCCCTCCCACAACCCCCCGACCGATGGAGGGTTTAAGTATAATCCTCCCCATGGCGGTCCGGCCGACACGGGAGTGACCCGGATGATCGAGGAGAGGGCGAATGCCATTTTGGAGGGAGGCGTCGCGGAAGTTCGCCGGATGCCCTACGAGCGGGCCCTCCGCTCCGCCCAAGTCAAACGACACGATTACCTCCACCATTACGTCGACGACCTCTCCTCGGTCATCGATTGCGAAGCGATTCGCTCCTCCGGGGTCCGAATCGGCATCGATCCCTTGGGAGGTGCGGGAGTCCACTATTGGAAGCCGATCGCTGAGAAGTACGGCTTGAACGCAACCGTCTTGAACGAGGGAGTAGACGCCACCTTCCGCTTTCTGACCGTCGATTGGGACGGCCAGATCCGGATGGACTGCTCCTCTCCCTACGCGATGGCGGGCCTGATCGGTCGGGCCCGGCAGTTCGATATCGCCTTCGGCTGCGACACCGATCATGACCGTCATGGGATCGTCGCCCCGAGTTGCGGGTTGCTCAATCCAAACCACTTTCTTGCCGTGGCCGCCTTCTATCTTTTCGGAGGCTCGCGCCCGCAATGGAAGCCCGAGGCCGCCTTGGGGAAGACCGTCGTCAGCTCGGGCATTCTCGATCGGGTGGCGCAAGCCGCGAAACGGCCCCTCTTCGAGGTGCCGGTCGGCTTCAAATGGTTCGTCGAAGGTCTTCTCTCCCGAGCTCTAGGATTCGCCGGAGAGGAAAGCGCCGGCGCGACCCTCTTACGGAAAGACGGCACTCCTTGGACAACCGATAAGGACGGCATAGTCCTTGGCCTCTTGGCTGCCGAAATCACTGCGCGAACCTCCAAGGATCCCGGCGTCTTGTATCAAGAGATTACCGGAAAGCTCGGGAATCCGTTTTACGAGCGGATCGATGCCCCGGCCACGCACGAGCAGAAGGAAAAGCTCCTTTCGCTCTCTCCTCAAGAGGTCGCCATCTCAACCCTCGCCGGTGATCCCGTGACGGCCGTGCTCAATCGCGCTCCCTCGGGAGGAGACATTGGCGGAATCAAGGTGATCAGTGAGCATGGCTGGTTCGCCGCCCGCCCGTCGGGAACCGAAGAGGTCTACAAGCTCTATGCCGAGAGCTTTCGGAACGTCCTGCATCTCCGCCGGATTCAGGACGAAGCCCGGGCGATGCTGGCGAAGCTCTTCGCCGGATAGCCGGAGCCTGCTGCGCCTAGAGCCGCGAGGCTTCGAGCGCTTCCGGATGGAGCACGAACTCGTCGAGGCAGACGATCGCCTGCTCCAGCGCATCCGCCCCGGCAACCTCTTCGGGGTCGAGGAGATGAAGGAAGCGGCGGAATTGGAGCAGTTCCTTCAGCGCCTCCCCCTCGCTCCGCACCCGTCCACGGATCTGGCGGATCTCTTGTCGGGCGTCGATCTTGCCTTCCAGCACGAGCATCTTGGCTAGCCCGAGGTTTTCGGAAACCGAGAACTCATCGAAGTAGATTCGCCGCAGGACCTCGAGCAGCCGTTCGCCCGCTCTCGCCCGTTTATGCAGCAGGCGAGCGCTCTGTTCGATCTCGTCCATCGAGAGCTCGACCATCCGCTGAAAGGCGAGAAGCTCCTGCGGATGGAGGGAAGGGAAGGAGAGGGTCGTCAATCGCTCGAGTTCTTCTTCGATCGGCGTCTGGTTTAGGATCCGCTTGATCGACGGAAGAGGACGGACGCGCAGCGGTTCGAGGCTCTTCTTCTTCAGCGTCCGAAAGAGCCGTTCGGTATCGAACCCCCGCGCCTCGAAGCGCGTCTCCAAAAAACCAACGTAGCCTGCCTCCTGCAGGTTGGGCCGTCCCGCCCGTCCCGCCATTTGCAAAAACTCCATCTTGGTCACCGGACCCGAGATGTACCGTGCGAGCTGAGCAAAAAGGACCGTTCTCACCGGAAGGTTGATTCCCAAGGAAAGCGCATCGGTGGCTGCAACGGCAAGAAGCAGGTTTTCCCGAGCGAGCCGCTCGACGAAGAGCTTCTCCTTATAAAGGAGCGTGCCGTGATAGATGGCCACCCCTCCGGTCGCCAACCGGAGAAGATCGGGCCGATCCACCCGGTACCGCTTCGCCAGCTCCCGGATCCGTTCCCGCTCCGGCCGCCCTATCCGTCCCTGGGCGGAATGGTAGAGCTCTCCCGCCAGCCCCATCACCCCCTTGTAGGAAAAGACAAAGACGAGCACCGGAGCCAACTTCTCCCAGAGTTTTCGCTCGGAAGGCTGCCGATCCAGATAGTGGATGGGAACCGGTCGGCGGTTCTGCTCGATAAGCTCGAGAGGGCGAGCCGCCAGCCGCGAGAGATATTCGAGGAAGCGTGGGGCATCGACCGTCGCCGAGAGAAAGAGCAGATCGCTTTCCGGGTGCGTCCCCGCGATCCCCTCGGCGTACGCCCGGGCTCGATCCGGATTGTGGACCATGTAATGGATCTCGTCCACGATGACGCGCTGATGCGGCAGGCGGGAAAAGCGATTGGCGTAGACCTCCTGCGTCATGCAGAGAAGGGGTGCTTCCGGATTGCGCTTCACATCCCCTGTGAGAATCCCCACCATCTCCTCCCCGAAGAGTGCGCGGAGCTCCAGGTATCGTTCGTTAGAGAGCGCCTTGATCGGGGCCGTGAAAATCACCCGCCTGCGCCGCTCTTCCCCGATCTCCGCCCATCGGTAGGCGATCACCGTCTTCCCGCTGCCGGTCGGCGCCGCAATGAGGGCACTTCGATCCCGCACGCGCGCCAGCGCCTCCTCCTGCCAGGGATAGAGGTCGATCTTTTTCCCGTAGAGATTGCGCATCGGCCCTTAGCCCGTGGTTCTCACGACATTGCGCCGGCGTCCTGGGAAGTGGGCCCGCCTCGGGTACGAACTTTGTGAGACATGCGGGCTAAGCGGGCAAGGAGCAGAAAGCCGGACGGCAAATCGCAAAAGAAATCACGAATCACGTTCGGCTCTTTTCATTCCTTGCTCAAGGGAATAAATCATGAGGGAAAGGAGATCCCCGCTCCGGCCCGCGCTTTGGCCTCCGGCCCGGAACGGGCGTCTTTCCGGAAGACCTCGGATGAAACGGGCTTTGGCCGAGCTGCCGCTGCACAACGGAAAGGCTCCTGCCGCCCTTTTCGATCGGATGACGCGACTGGCCGGTGCCGTCGTGATGGCGATCGTTGGGGAACATGGCTCAGAAGAGATGCTCCGTCGTCTCGCCGATCCATGGTGGTTTCAAGCCTTTGGCTGTCTGCTCGGCTTTGACTGGCACTCCTCCGGACTGACGACGGTGACCTGCGGAGCACTAAAGGAAGCCTACCGGGCCTACGGTCCGGAACTGGGGATCGTGGTCGCCGGCGGGAAAGGCGCGACAAGCCGGAAGGCTCCTGAGGAAATCACCCGCTCCGCCGATCGGCTGGGGATCAGCCAGGGGGAAAGGCTTGTCTACGCCTCCCGGATGAGTGCGAAGGTCGACTCGGCCGCCGTGCAGGATGGCTACGCTCTCTACCATCATAGCTTTTTCTTCACGCCCAAGGGAGCTTGGTGCGTCGTTCAACAAGGAATGAACGAGCGGAGTCGCATGGCGCGCCGCTACCACTGGATCGGCGAATCCGTCGCCGACTTTGTCTGCGAACCCCATGCGGCGATCGAGGATCTTGCCGCCGCTCCCACAGAAGATCGGCATCCGGCCTCCGAAGGTCTCCTCAACATGGTCGCCCAAGAGGCGGGTCCCAATCGGAGCGCAAGTGCCGCTCTGATTCGTGAGGAGCCGGAGCGTTTCCTGGAAACCTTGCGGGCCGGCGTGGAAGGGCCGACTCTTTTCGCACCCATGCGCCACGTCCTTCTGCCGATCGACGTCGATCTGGCGAGACTCGGCCGTATCGTCGCGGCCGCCCACCGAAGGGCTCCGCAAGACTTCGAGGCGCTCCTTGGAACGCCGCAAGTAGGTCCCAAGGCGATCCGGAGCCTGGCGCTGACGGCCGAGCTCATCTATGGGGTTCCGATTGCTCGCCGAGATCCCGCTCGCTCCGGTCGATGGGCCGATTATGCCTACGCGCACGGAGGCAAGGACGGACATCCGTTTCCGGTCGATCGGCGGCTCTACGAGCAGGATATCGCCGTCGTGACCGATGCCGTGCGAAGCGCCCGGCTCGGCCGCACGGAAAGGATCGAAGCACTACGGCGGCTCGCTCGGCTGGGCGGATAACCACCTCTACTCTCCGTAGAGCTGGACGAGGCGTCGTACGCGACGAGCGCCCACGGCGAAGGCGGAGGGCGGAAACGTGAGGGCGGCGGGGTAGCGGCCGACCTCGAGAAGCGAAGCTACGCTTTTTCCTTTCGTGGTGCGCACCTCGATCCGCCAAATGTCGCGCCACTGCGTGGCAAGGAACCACCAGCGGCAGCGGCCCTCCTGCCAGCAGAGAAGGGGCGCTTGACCGAGAAAGGCGGCGAGCCGCTCGTAATCGAGCGGGAAGAGCGGGTGAAGCAGCAAGTTGACTTCCCGGGGTGCTGCCTCTCGCTCCCACTCATTTTCTTTTTCGGCCAGTTCCTGGAGCACGGCGGAAACGGCAACGGACTCCGACGAGAGCGACATCGGAGGAAGCCTCAGGGAGGGAAGATGTGCCAACCGATCCACGGCAAAAGAGAGCAGCACCCCTACATCGATCGTATGCGTGAGACGATCCGCTTCCGTTTTCCTCTCGGCAAACCAGACGCCACTCAGCATGGTCGCCATCGCGGTCTGCCCCGTCTCTCCCGGAGCCTCCACAACAGAGCTGCCTTCTCCAAGGATCCCCAGCAGAAGCTCCTCTTCGTCCGGGTCGAGGCCCGAAAGCGGGATCGAGCAAGGAGGCTCCCAGATGCGCTGGCCCAGCAGCGCCCGTTCGAGCGTCAGCAGCACCCCTTCGATGCGAGGCGCATAGCTGACGAATGACTGCCTTGGCAGCGGGGGCGAAGTCTTTTGCTTCGGCTTTTGAAGCTTCGACGGCGGAAAGGGGAAAGTTGTCTTTTTACCCGCTTCCGTTGCCGCCAAGGGAGATCTTCTCGGGGAGTGCATAGTGGGAAAGCAGTATGGCGAGAAAAGAGATCCCGTTCTCCTCACGAAGAGGAGAGTTACCGGCCTCCTGTCCGGCGGGGGCATGAGCCCACGCGCCTGGAGGCGGAACGAAATAGGCGCTAGAGAAGTGGCGTTTCACCGTTTAGCACTAAGTTGGCAAACTTTGGAATCTTAACGCAATTTCGAAGAGGCGGCAAGCTGCACGGTTTTAGGCAAATCTCCTCTCGATAGATACAGGGATCTGCTTATAAAACATAATCGCATTTCCTAGCTGGTCGGCAAATCCCGACCGGAACATTCCCGTAGGGGTCGCCGACCTGCCTTTTCCGTGAACCTAGCCTGCCTCTCTCCCAAGCATTCTCCTGCGGCTTGCGCAATGGACCTGTCTGCTTTGTTGCGCCTTGGTTTTTCCCTCCGTGCAGTATGTCGTCAACCAGCTCCGGGGGAAAACCTGCGGCCCGCCTTGCATCCAGGCCCATCCGCCGTGCCTCGGGTACGAACTTTGTGAGACATGCAGGCTGGCCCAGGCAGAAAACGAAATCCCGATTGTGGTTCCACCCTCTCAAACGTACTCTCTTCGTGGCAGCAACCAGGCTCGGGTGGTTCTCGAAAGGCTGCAGTCCGAAGAGGGACAGGTGGCAGAGCGGTTGATTGCGGCGGTCTTGAAAACCGCTAACCCGCAAGGGTTCGTGGGTTCGAATCCCACCCTGTCCGCCATTTCACTCCCTGAGTGTCTACTGCGCAGTCATTTTCTTTTGAGAAACGCTTCGGCAATTTCGCGAGCCGGATGGGAGCCGCTTCCTGTCTAGGCCGCGAGGTCGGCCAGCTTCGCGATGGTGTTGATGTTCCGTGCCGTGCCGTTCGCCGCAATCGGAATCTTGAGCTTCGAGCGGCCCACGCCCTCTTTATAGGCCACATAAATCTCCCGCTTGCCCAAGCGGACCTCTTCGTCCTTCTGGTGCTTGATCCCATCGAGTATGTTGGCGGGCCGAGGGGCGTCCAGAAAAATGGCGTAGGTCCAATTGGGCGGAGCTTCCGCAAAAGGATTGGCGGCTAGAACCTCCGGCATCTCGTTTGCCGTGCGCACGATCACACCCACCGGCTTGCCCGCATAGGACTTCAGACGTTCCTCCAGCACTACTTTTACCTGCGCCTCGGATTGGTCGGCCGAAAACACGACGTTGCCGCTGGCGATATAGGTCTGAACCCCTCGGAAGCCTGCGGCGACGCAGATCGCCTTCAACTCGGACATCGGCAGCTTGCCCGTCCTGCCGACATTCACGGCGCGCAGCAGTGCGACATAAGAGGGCATCCGGGCCTATTGCTCGTTCTCGAGGTTGGAGAGTCGCCCGGAGTGGTGAAGTGTCGTTTTGCGCATCTCGTGCAGGCTGGCAGAGCTTCGTGGATCGTGACACTCTCCGTGCTCAGTTCCTCCATAAAATCGCCGGGCTCGCGATTTAGCTCGGGCCACAGTAGTGTAAGACGATTTCGGCTCGATCGTTGTCGGCGATGAATGGCACCGACGAACCTCTGCCCATCCGTGCCGCGGTGTCCGCTCCGGCGGATGTTGGGTTATTGTTTAGGATGACCCCGACCTTGTGCCGGTGGAGGAACTGCACTCGCCTGCTTGTTCCCCGGGGACCGATGGGATGGTGCAGATCCCGCCAAGCTTGCCCTGTCCTGTAGTGCTGCGATCAGCGGACACGAAACATTCCCCTGCCGCGAGTGGCAGGCGAACACGAGTTCGGAAAGCACGGTTTCTATCCGCGCCAAGTCGGCGATCCTTTCGCGCACTTCCTTGAGCTTCTGCTCGGCCAGACTGCCGGCTTCCTCGCAATGGGCGCCATCGTCGAGTCGCAGCAGGTCGGCAATTTCATTCAGGCTGAATCCCAGCCGCTGAGCCGACTTCACGAATTTGACCCGAACCACATCCGCACCGCCGTAGCGGCGAACGCTGCCGTAAGGCTTGGCCGGTTCCACTAACAGGCCCTTGCGCTGATAGAACCGAATCGTCTCCACGTTGACCCCGGCCGCCTTGGCAAAACCGCCGATCGTCAGCTTCTCCCCACTGTTTTTCATGCCGCTAGCCGCCATTTCCCGCAAATTTCGTAGCCGAGGCGCCGCAAATGGGCTTGGATGCGAGGCGCGGTACCGGTTTTCCACCGGAGCTGT
>NZ_CABFVA020000074.1 GCF_902143375.2 Methylacidimicrobium tartarophylax
TATCGGTCCTACACAATTGGGCAAAAGTCATTGATGCGTCAGCAAAATGGTCAAAAACCTGCGGAAGATGAGCTATTTCTCGCAAAGTTCGCACGCCAGGGCGAAGCCGCAGGAGATCGCTTGTGAGACATGCAGGCTAAGCGTGGATGCGAAAGAGGAAGCCGAGGGTATAAGTTGCGATGGCTTCCAGAACACCAACGGCAGTCATCTCGAGCCCGGAGGACCACCACGAGCGGGTCGTGATCCAAGACTTGGCCGCGCCGACAAGGAAGTGCGCAAGGATACTGATCGCAAACGAGATCGAGATCGCCAAAAAGCCGCCGCAAAAGAAAAAAGGCAACAGCGGAACCAGAGCTCCGATCCCGGTGGAGACCGACGCGGAAAGGCAGGCGGTCGTCGGGCTGGGAAACGACTCTTGGGAAAGCCCCAGCTCGGATCGAGACATTGCCGCCAGAAACTGATCGGGACGGGCAAAGAGCTTTTCCGACATGGCTTGCGCCTCTTCGCGATTGAATCCCTGGAGCTCGTAAAAGAGGGCCATCTCTTCCTTTTCCTCCTCCGGGTGCCGGGAAATTTCTTCCGCTTCCCGGCTCATTTCCGCCTCGTACACCTCCCGTTCGCTCTTGGCGGCTAGGTAAGCCCCCGCGCCCATGGAGAGGGCTGAGGCTAGCATTCCCGCCAGCCCCGAAAGGAGCACATAGTGCGTCTGATTTTCCGTGGCGCTCGCCACCCCGGAGACGATCCCGAAGACCGCTCCCAAGCCGTCGTTCACGCCGTAGATCGCATCAGCGACCCATCCTCCGCCCCTCTTGTGCCAACGCTCCCGGGCGAGAATCCTTTCGCCGACGCTCTTCACCGGGCTTGCCGTGCCGAGAGCCTGCAAGATCTGGGCGTGAGAGCGTTCTTCGGCTGCCATCTCGCTGTAGGCGGCACTCAGATCGGCGGAAAGCCGGCCCGCTTCCCGCCGCTTCCGGTATTCTTCCTCCTGTTGATCCTCCGCTCTCTCCAACTTCCGGATGACCAGGGAAGGACCGATCGCCTGCCGCCACCAGCAACGCAAACGCTGCCGCCAGCCTCCCGAAAAGCGGGGAAGAGGGATTTCCCGGGCGCGCAGCTCTGCCTCCCACCGGATGGCATGCCTCTCCTCCGCCTCGGCGAGGCGGAAGAAAACATCCCTCCGCCGCGGATCCGCGTCCCGTTCGGCAAGATCCCTGTAGGCTTCAGCGCTTCTCTTCTCGGCAAGCCAGTACTTCCGTAGCAAGCCGGCGTCGTCTTTCTCTCCGCTCTTCAAGGTCCATAGCCAAGGCGGCCGAATTCCGGCGGGAGCATGCCCAATTCCCGGTAAGCCTGCAGCTGCCAGGTGGTCATTACCGAAGGCCGGGAAAACCACATGCGCACCCAGTCCCTATCCTTGAACTCGCTCTTTTCGTACCGCGCAAAAACAAGGGCGATCGTCCGTTTTTCCCCATCGGAAAGTCGGAAACGATCGGGGATGCGATAGGGGAGATCATCCAGAAACAGAAACCGGGCGTCCGTCGGCGTCGTTTCAAAGACCATGACCCCTCGGCCGGCCTCGGTAGAAAGCTCGATTTCCACGATCGTCTTTCCTGCAGCATCCGGAACGGTTCCGCTTCCAATGAGATCATAGGAGAGTTCCGGACGGAATCGCCGCGCGATCTCTTGCTGCGCCTTTAGGGGCAACTGCTCCCAATACCGCGCCAGCCGGGGCGTGGTGTTGGGCAGAAGATCCGGGGACTCACCGGCTAGGGCTTGTCGGCAAACAACCGAAAAGAGGAGGGCGGCGGCAATCAAGACTCTCACGGGTTTCTCCTTGTTCCTTCTCCTTCTCCGGGCTGCGAATTACGCGAAAAAAGACCACTTCGAGCCCCAACTGGGACTCGAAGTACTCCTTCCACTTCCGGAGAGACCAGTTCGGGACGAAGAGATGATTCCGAGCCGAGTTGGAATAGATTTCGAAGTCGGGATGGTCGCTGATTTTTCTTCCGATGATCCCCACCTGTCCCGCTACGGTAAGAGAATGAGGCGAGAGGATGAGGTCGCCCGGACGCAGTTGACCCTGCTCCGCAATCCTCCGGCCGTTGGCTTCCAGCCAACGCTCCAGCTCTGAAAAGTAGGGGCTGACCGGCGGCGAGCCGAGTACCCGGTTGAGCACGAAACAGACGGCCGACGCCGACGAGAAGTTCCCCCCCCCGGGCAAGCTCCCGGTATCCATGCCCGCACTATAGATCGTCTCCTGGTAGATTCGTGCGCCGATGTCCCGGCCGGGCCGATCTCCGTCTTCCGCGCCCGATTCCGGTAGCTGCGCCCCGGGAATCCTGGGAGGCGGCTGCTCGAGCAGAGAGCCGGCTTGCACCACGGGCGTACCGATCAGAAAAGACCAGAGCCAGATCGTCGATGTCCAGAGGAAACAGAACCAAGACTGCAGCATAAGAGGCTCACCACCATACGAGATCGCGCTTCCGCCGGCAACCTCGAGGAACAGTCACCAGCCGAAAAGCGGCTCCTCCGGAACAATCCGTCTGGCGACTTCTTCCAAGGCGGGTAGCGAGACCACCGGCGGCTGAGGAAGAGGACGGATTTCGACTTTCCCTCGTAGGGAAGCGCGGCCCACCATCCGAATGCACCCCGTGAGAATGCGCCCCGCACGGAGGCTCCCGCCGTCCACCATCTCCAGGCTATGCAGCGCCACGATCCGATCGCTTTCGAGGTGGCCCGCAATCCGCAAGGCGCAAGTCACAATGGCTGCCGAGGAAGCAGTGGCCTGGGAGCAGACTTCCACATCCGGCGCAACCACTCCTCCCTTGACATCCCCCTCCTTCCGGAACTGCACCGTTTCGCTTCCGCGCACCTCTGCATCGACCCAACCGCTAATCCGCACTTGGCGCGCCTCTACCCTTGGTCCGCGGTACTCACAGTGGGGATGGAATTCGACGTCCCCCAGCGTTTTTAACCGCTCCCCGGCCCTGCCCCGCACCTGATAGCTCAGCAGGTTGAGGCCCCTGCCGCAGGCAATGCATCCGGAAGAGAGCGCCGCCGAATAGACGTATTGACCCGCTCCGCAAAAGGGGCAGCGGACGAACCGATCCCGCACCGGCCGGGTTCTGGAGAGCAGTTCGCTTTTCCGCTTCGGAACGAGCGAAAAGTATTGCTGGCATTGTCGGCAAAACGTGGAAAGCGCTGTGCGCGACTCCCACTGCGCGTGGCCACAATGGGGGCAGTGGACTTCCTTTTGGCTGATCCCATTCTTCTGGCGGCTCATCCTGCGCTCCGTGTTTCCAGATACCTCTTCCATTCCTCAATCCCGTGAGGTCCCACGAAACAGATGCCCTCCACGCGAGCGCCTTGCTCGACGTCGATACTGCCCGCAACGAGAACTCCCTGGACCTCGGCGGACGGGGAAAGGACCAACCGGCCCTTGACCACCATCGTGCCGAAAAACCGGCACCCGACCCAGCCATCCCGTTGGGTAAAGATCTCTCCGCGCAACTCGCATCCGGGCATCAGACTCATTTTCTCCGCGCCGTCGATACCCATATGTCGTCTCTCTGCTTTGCTCACCACAACATTTTCCGGTCCACCGGGTAGATGACTTGTTATCCTTGCTGAAGGAGTGGCGAATGGCAAAAGAGAAAAGCGGATCCCCTTATTTCTGCAAAGAACTGGACAGGCCGGAAGGCCGGATGCAGTGGGGCAAGTCATTGCTGAGCCTCTCCGTGGAGGATGAACGCGGCTTCGAGCGGCTCGCGCTCGCGCTCTGTCGGAGCCAAGCCCGCCGGGTGGCTCCGCTCGCTCGGCTGCTGCAAGCCGATGGGGGATTTCCCGCCGATTGGCGCAGGATTCCTCCCGTTCCCCAGGAACTTTTCAAGCAGTCGCGTCTTTTCGTCCCTGCGGACCAGACGCCTCGAACAATCTTTGAAACCAGTGGGACGACCCGTCAAAATCCGGGCCGTCATTTTCTGCTCGACGTCGATCTCTACCGGGCCGTGAGCACCGAAGGAGCCAGACGAGCGGGCGTGCCGTGGGAGACGGTCGATCTCCACTTTCTGGCCCCTTCTCCTCAAGAAGCTCCCCACTCTTCGCTATCGGCCATGTTCGACTTCTGGTCGGAAAAGAGCGTCCACTTCTCTCATTTCTGGATTCAGGACGGCCGCCTCGACCAGAAGGGCCTCCTCACCGCTCTCTTCGAAGCGGTGCGTTCGGGCCGCCCGGTCGGGCTTTGCGGGACGGCCTTTGCCTTCGTTCCTCTCCTTGAGCCGGGAGAGGGATCTCCTCTTTGCCTGCCCCGGGGAAGCTTTCTTTTGGAGACCGGCGGATTCAAAGGCCGCGCCCGCGAGATGTCCAAGCCCGACTTCTATCGCGCCCTGGAGGCCCGGTTTGGAATATCAGCGGAGGAGATCTGGAGCGAATACGGCATGACCGAACTCTCCAGCCAGGCCTATGCCCAAGGCCCGGAAGGAGTCCATCGGACTCCGCCCTGGGCTCGCGTCCGGATCCTCGATCCGCTCACCGGCCAAGACTGCCTGACCGGGGAAAAGGGACTGGTGGCCTGGGTCGACCTCGCCAACATCGACTCGGTCCTGGCGATCCAGACCCAGGATGAGGCGATCGCGGCACCGGATGGCTTCCGCCTCCTGGGCCGCTCCCCGACTCTCCCCTTGCGCGGCTGTTCCCTCACGGCCGAAGATCTCCGTTCGCCATGACGGCCTCCGAGCGCATCGAGCGACTGGCTCCCCTCTGTTCGCTCTTTCCTGAGCTTGGGATCTCGGGCCGCGAAGATCTCCGGCGGCTGCTCACGGCGGCATTAGGGCGCTTGGATGCGCTCGACGGTTTTGTGCCGTACGGCCGAGGGTGGAGCCGCGCGATCGCTCCGCAACGCCTCTATCATGTCCTGGCGGGCACCCTTCCGGTCTCGGGATGGCGCTCCCTCCTGGAAGGATTACTGCTGGGTTCGGAGAATCTTCTCCAGTGCCCAGAGGAACAGAAGGGGGCGATGGTTCGGTTTTGCCAAGCGCTACCGCCCGCCTTGAGAAAGTTGGTCCGCATCCTTCCTTCGTATTCTGAGGATGACTTCACCTCGGCTGACGCCATCGTCGTCTTTGGCCGAGACGAGACTGTCCGGCTCTTCCGGACCCGCTGCCGGAAAGACCAGCTCTTCCTCGCCTATGGACATCGAGTGAGCCTTCTCTGGCTCGGAGCGCTCCGCCGTCCAACGATCCATCTCGTGAAAGGCATTGTCCGGGACCTGACCGAATATGATCAGGCTGGCTGCCTCTCCCCGCAGTGCCTCATCCTCGAATCGGAAGCCACCATTCTCCGTTTGCCGGCACTCTTGGCCCGCGTGCTTTCCGAAACGGCCCGTCTCCACCCGATTCCTCGCCGGCCGGAGGAAGCGGCGAAGATCCGCGAAGCGCGCACGGTGGCCCGCGCCCTCGGCTGGCCTCTTTGGGAAGATGGAGATGGCCTCCAATGGACCCTCATCGTTCGCGATCTCCCGCAATTTCAGCCCACCTGCGGCCATCGGGTTCTCTATCTGGACAAGGTCCCGAGAGAGAGACTAGGCAGCTGGCTGGCCCCGCTCCGCGGCCACCTCTCCGCAATTGGAGTCGCCGGGCGGGTTCCCCTCTCCGTCCAGAAGCTCTTCTGGTCTCTCGGCGCCTCTCGCTGCTGCGGGGTGGGAACGATGCAATCTCCCCCTCCCCTCTGGCATCACGACGGCAGGACGCCTCTGGTGGATTTGATCCGCTGGGTGGACTGGGAAGGACCCCATCCCCCGAAAAGCCGGGAAACGACCCGTCTTCTCTCCTAAATCAGGAGCTCCGCCGGTAGACCTTCTCCGGGTCGAAAACCTTCTTCGACTCCGTGAACTCGAGTTCGCCTGAGCTTCCCGGCTTCAGCCGGCGAAAGAAGCAGCTCCGATAGCCGACATGACAGGAGGCTCCGCCTTCGACGGATACTTTGATCAGAACGCAGTCCTGGTCACAGTCGATGCGCAGCTCTCGGACGTGCTGGACGAATCCGGACTCCTCCCCCTTCACCCAGAGCTTCTTCCGAGAGCGGCTATAGTAGGTCGCCCGGCCTGTCTGGATCGTCCGATCGAGAGCCTCCTGATTCATGTAAGCAAACATGAGCACCTCGCCCGTTTCCGCATCCACAGTAATGCAGGGGAGGGTTCCCGCGGCATCAAAGCGGGGCTCGAGTCGAGTCCCTTCCTCAATTTCCGGCCTGACGCTCATAGGAAAAGCTATGCTGGCATTCGCCCCAGGCGGGCACAAGCACAAAGCCGGAGGGACGCTTCCGCGCTCGTCGGCGAACCATTTGGTCTCCCGCTTCAGGGAGCGGCGTCACCCGTCTCCTCCCGCTCCCATTCGGGAAAGAGAGGCAGCTCTCCTGTCTCCGCGCGGCGGAGGCGGCGGCGAGCCTGCACGGCCTTGCTCTGCGGATCCTCCTCTTCGGCTTCCATGCCCGAAAGCACCTCCGCGGCTCGCTGAATCGTCCGCTCGGGCAGACCTGCCAGCCGCGCCACCTGCAATCCGTAACTCTTGTCGATCGCCCCTTCGACCACCTTCCGCAAGTAGACCGCCTCCCCGTTGATCTCCCGGACCGCCAGGGAGAGATTGCGCGCCTCCGGTCGGCTCTCCGCCAGTGCCGCCAGCTCGTGATAGTGGGTCGCGAACAGGGTGAGACAGCGATTGCGGTCGCAAAGCTCCTCGGCCACCGCCCAAGCGATCGACAGGCCGTCGAAGGTGCTCGTCCCCCGGCCGACTTCGTCGAGGATGACGAGGCTCCTTTCCGTGGAGTGGCGGAGAAGATTGGCTGTCTCCTGCATCTCGACCAGGAAGGTGCTCTGGCCGCCGGCGAGGTCGTCGCTGGCCCCGATTCTCGTGAAGATCCGGTCGAGAATCCCGATTCTCGCGCGCGAGGCGGGAACGAAGGAGCCGATGTGGGCAAGGAGAGCAATGAGCGCGATCTGACGGAGATAGGTGCTCTTGCCGGCCATGTTCGGTCCCGTCAGAATGATCAAGCGCGCCTGCCGGCCGTCGAGGTAGGTGTCGTTGGGGACGAAGCGCTCCCCATCCAGGGCCTGCTCGACGACCGGGTGGCGGCCGTCGACAATTTCGATCCTCGGCTCCTCGACGATTTGCGGTCGGGTATAGCCCCTTTCCCGGGCAAGCTCGGCGAGAGCCGCCGCGACGTCAATCTCGTTGATCGCCCTCGCGGCCTTCTGGAGAGTCGGAAGCCGATCGCAAAGCTTCTGCCGGAGGGCGCGGAAGAGCTCCAGCTCCAACTCGCGCGCGCGCCCCTCCGCACCCAGGATCTTCCGCTCCATCTCCTGCAGCTCCGGCCGGGTGAACCGCTCCGCGTTCGCCAAGGTCTGTCGACGAACGTACTCCGGAGGAACCTGCGCAAGCTGGCCGCGGGGAACTTCCAGGAGGTATCCGAAAACCGGATGGTAGCGGAGCTTGAGCGACCGCAGGCCGGTTCGCTCCCGCTCGCTCCGCTCGAATTCCAAGAGCCATCTTTTGCCGCTCTCGGCCGCTTCCCGCAAGGCATCCAAGCCGGGATCGAAGCCTGCTTGAAAAAGCCCCCCCTCCCGGCAGGAAAGCGGCAGGTCGGCGACCAGAGCTCGCTCGATCTCGGCAACGAGGTCGTCCTGCGGCTCGAGACCGCTCCGGCACTCCGCCCATTGGCCCGACGGGGAGAGAAGCTCCCGGATCTTGGCCAGCGGTTTGAGGGAATCCTTGATCGCCCCGATCTCTCGAGGGCTGGCCGAACCCTGGGCCACTCTGGCGAGCAGTCGTTCCAAATCTCGGATACCCGGAAGGATCTCCCGAAGCGATCGCCGGCTCCGATCTCGTTCCGCCCAGTCGGCAACGGCATCCTGACGCGCGCGAATCTTCTCCGGGTCGCGGAGAGGTTCGGCGACCCACTGGCGCAGCAGTCTTCCCCCTCCCGGAGTCAGCGTTCGGTCGATCGCCTCGAGAAAGCTCTTTCCGCGACTCGACGCGGAGAGAAGCTCCAAGGTGCGCTGGGCCACGGCGTCCAGAATGAGCAACTCTTCCCGGCAGATCGCGGCGATCTCCCGCACATGGGAGAGATCCTGATGCAGCTCCTCGCGCAGGTAGTGGAAGAGAGCTCCCGCCGCGGAAAGGGCCAGAGGGGCTCCGGCGAGTCCAAATCCCGCCAGGGATTTCGTCCGGAAATGGGCGAGCAAAAGAGCCGAAGCATGTTCCGGGGTGAAGGCCCACTTCTTGTGCCGGGTCAGCACGGGCTTGCCCCATCTTCCAAGAAGTTCTTCCAGCCTTCCGATCCGAATGGAGGCCGGACGCGCGTCCGAAGCCTCCTCCGGCAGAAGGATCTCGCTGGGCCGAAGGCGGCAGAGCAGGTTGACCAGCTCCTCCTCTCCTCCCAACTCTCCCGCGCGAAACTCACCGGTTCCCAGGTCGGCAGCGGCGACTCCGATCCGATGGCGGCTGGCGACCAGAGCCAGACAGAAGTTGTTTTCCTTCGAGCGGAGCGATCCGGGGTCGAGCAGGCTGCCCGGAGTGATGATCCGCGTGATTTCCCGTCGTACCAGCTTCCCCGGCTGTGGAGTCTCCACCTGTTCGCAGACCGCGACCCGCCTTCCCGCCTGCACCAGCCGGGCGATATAACCGTCGGCCGAGTCAACCGGCATCCCGCACATCGGCATCCCGTGCCGGTGGGTGAGCGCAAGCCCGAGGAGATTCGCGCCCGCTTTGGCGTCTTCTTCAAAAAGCTCGTAGAAGTCTCCCAGCCGGAAGAGGAGCAGCACATCCCCGGGCAATTCGGCCTTCCGCTCCCGATATTGCGCCATCATCGGCGTTTCGGACGAAACCTTGACCTCTTGGGATTGTGACGATTTCATTCTTCTCCTACAGTCGGTGTCGACCTCGCATGCGCAATTACCTTGATCTGCTGCAGACCGTGCTCCGCGAGGGAGCTCGCCGTTCCGATCGCACGGGAACCGGCACCTACTCCCTCTTCGGCGCCCAGCTTCGATTCGATCTAACCACCGCCTTCCCTCTCCTGACCACCAAGAGAATCCATTGGAAGTCGGTCGTCCACGAGCTTCTCTGGTTCCTGCGAGGAGAAACCAATGTCGCGACCCTCCGGGCCAACGGAGTCACGATCTGGGATGAGTGGGCGGATGCCCAGGGAAATTTGGGGCGAATTTACGGGGCGCAGTGGCGGAACTGGCGAGGCTCGGACGGAACCTCGGTCGATCAGATCGAGGAGCTTCTCGATCAGATCCGCCGCAACCCATCCAGCCGTCGTCTCCTGATTACCGCCTGGAATCCCGCCGAGCTCGGCCAGATGGCGCTTCCCCCGTGTCATGTCCTCTTTCAATTCTATGTGCAGGACGGCTCCCTCTCCTGCCAGCTTTATCAACGGAGTGCCGACCTCTTCCTCGGCGTTCCCTTCAATATTGCCTCCTACTCTCTGCTCACCCTGCTCGTCGCGCATGTCTGCGACCTGCGGCCGAAGGAGTTCATCCACACCTTCGGCGATCTCCACCTCTACGTGAACCACCTGGAACAGGCCAGAATCCAGCTCGGCCGAGCCCCCAAACCCCTTCCCCGCGTGGAGATTCATCCGAGCGTCCGATCGCTGGAGGAGATCCGCTACGAAGATATTTCGCTGATCGACTATCATCCGGAACCTGCCATTCGCGCCCCGGTCGCGGTCTAGCCGACTTTCCTGGCAGAGCCGAGGGGGGTCTGGGAAAGGCCGCGTCGGCTACGAACTTTGGGAGAACCGGCGGCGAGAACAAGCGGCTCGGCCCGCGAAGGTCTTTGATCCGCAAGCTCTCCCTGCCCTTGCGCAGAACGCTCAATTCCGAAGCTTCGCCAGCTCTTCGCGAACGAGACTTGGCGTCAGAGGAAGATAGACGCCGTCCTTCGCAACTTCTTCCTGTCCCTGCCTGCTCAGCACGAGCTTTAAAAACTCCTCTACTTTAGGCTCGAGCGGCTTACCCGGAGGGCGGTTCACATAGAGGTAGATCGAGCGACTTAACGGATAAGCGTGTTCATAGACCGTCTCGGTCGTGGGCAACAGGAAAGGACCCCGGGGATTTTCGGACAGGGGCACGGGCCTCACGTTTGGCTCGAGATTCGCCAACGTCGCATAGGTCAGCCCGCCGGGTTTCGCAGCCATGTCGTGGACCGCCACGTTGAAGGCGTGCGTGAACCCGCTGCCCTTGACGAACTGAATGTCGGGCCTGTAGGCACCGCCTTCCAGGACGCGTGCCTGGAAGTAGGCTTCGATGCCATTCGGAGCCGCCAAGCCGTAAAGGTGGATCGGGCGCTTCTCCCACTCTCCCTTGAGGCCCAGGGCGCCCCAGGTTCGAATCTCCGTTTTCTCGCCCCGTTTCCGGTCCGTGCCGTAGATCGCATCGAGCTGGGCTAAGGTCAGACCCGGGATCGGATTACCCTTATCCACGAGGATGACGATCGCGGCCGTCTTGCCAAGGGAACCGACGCTGCCGGTGGCCACCCGAATGGCAAACGGCTTGCAGCCGAACTTGTCGATGAACGCCTTTTCCTCGGCCGGCAGCATCTCGCGTCCGATCGTCGCCACGTCCCCCCGCCCATCGATCAGAGCAGGAATACCGGTGCCCGAGGCGCGAGCCTCCATCGTGACGCTCAGACGCGGGTAGGCCTCTCGCATCCGCTCCACCCAACCGAGCGTCATCCGATCCATCACGTCGGCGCCGACGATATGGAGTTCTTCTTCCGGTTGTAGATCCAACTTTCCTGGCTTCCAGGGCGGCATGGAGGCGTCGGCATGCCGGTGATGCTGGATCGCGACGAACTTCAGCGCATGCGCGCTCGGCGACGCGATCCCAGCGATCATCCAGGCGAGCGCCGACGAAGCGATTAAGGACAATCTCCTTCCCAGAGACACGAGCCGGTGCGCTCTCCTTCTCATTGTTCCTGCACGAACCAGTGCTCCCATTTCCGCCTCTCCCTTTTTGAGCGCGGGGCGGCGCATTAGGGAGCGGCGAAGAGTGCTGCGTAACTCGGGATCTGCTCGCTGAGTGCGTCGCGCAAATCGAGCGCCTCGGCAAAGAACTCCCGCTCGCCCTTGCCGGGATTTTTATCCAGCCGGAACGCGTAGACGACGAGCCCGATGTTTTCCTTGTTCTTGTCGCGCAGCGGCATCATCACCACGAATTTTTTCGGGTTGTCCTTCGTGCGGTGCCAACGCGGATCGACGATCGTGATCCCTTTGGTGATCACATCGATGTCATCCGGATCATCCGGGTTGCCGATCCGCTCCGGAAACGACCCGGCGAACATCGTGTAGACTTTGTCCATTCCTGGCGGAACACCATGGAAGGTGACGCTCAGCAACTCGGGATGTGCCTCCATCGTCCGATCGGAAAGAACTTGAGCGAGGATCTTGTGCGAAGGCGGCGTCCAGTTCTTCTTCTGCGCCGGGCCCGTGGACGCGGGCTT
Source organism: Methylacidimicrobium tartarophylax (assembly GCF_902143375.2). Classification (GTDB taxonomy): domain Bacteria; phylum Verrucomicrobiota; class Verrucomicrobiia; order Methylacidiphilales; family Methylacidiphilaceae; genus Methylacidimicrobium; species Methylacidimicrobium tartarophylax. The sequence continues at coordinate 11,499 of NZ_CABFVA020000074.1, forward strand.
GGGGGATGGGGGCTCGGCGTGAAGGGACAACGGCACGAATGCCAAGAGAAGCGCGGCTGCCATCCGGGTAACTGGTCTTGTGATGTTCATCTTTTTTCTACTCCCTTTTGGGCTGGCGCGCGGATCGCGATCCCGGAATCTCGCCGCCACGAAATGCTTCTTGCGGGATCAACATCCTATTTGTGCGTGGGCTCCGGTTCCATGCCAAAGAGTCCCCGTTCACGACGCGCTTTCCTATGGCGCTCAGAGCGTCTGCAGGAAACGGACGAGCTGCTCCCGGGTGGGACTCGCGGCGTGCCGGACGTAGAAGCCGGCACAGGCGATTCCGAGTTGGAGGCAGTGCACGATCTTCCAACCAAGAAGCCGTCCGGCGCAAAATCCGGCATTAAAATGATCTCCGGCTTGAAGAACGATTTTCGGCTTTGTCGTATGGGGGGTTTGCAGCCCCTCCTCGGAGGCTCCCTCGGCGGCCGCGGCAAATCTTGGGCAGTGGATCATGACCGTGGAAACCCCGACTTTTTCTCGAATGGCTGCCGCCAAGGAGGGAGCGCTGGTGAAATCCAGGTCGGTTCCCGGCAGGTGGAGGGCGCGGGCGACGACTTCGCTTTCCCGGTCGTTCAAACTCAGCATCACGTCGTGGCTCGCCTGGAACTCCGCCAGGATCTTGAGTGCGCACAGGAGGTCGGCATCCGTCGCATGGCGAAGGTCCCCCAGGTCGAAAAGAAGAAGCTTTCGCGGGGAGCCGGAAGCATGGCAAAGCTCGGAGAGAAGCCGCTTCCAAAGAAGGGAGAGATGCGGGAGCCGCGACCAATTCAGGAACGCGGCGAAATGCGCCTTTGCCCACAGATCGCGCAAAGCCTCTCCCCCGACCCGCTCTTCCAGGAGCTCCCAGGTGATCTCCCCCAAGGGACGATAATCTCCTAACGAAACGCGGCTGTCGTTAAATTCCAAAACGCGCTCGTAGGCGGGAGGAGCCAAGGGATAAACGGTGGCGCGCCGTTCCGCTTCGGCAAAGGCTCGATGCACGCATCCCGGCTTTCCGCACGCGCCGAGGAAGTGAACTTGGGCGCCCAAGGCGCCCAGGGCGGAGGTAAACCAAGGAGCGCTCCCGCTCATGCGGGGATGACCCTCGACGAGTTCCAAGCGAGGGCTTTCCCCCTCATCCTCCTCTTTCCGGACGCGGGTCAAAAACTGCTCGATCGTAGCGAGAACGGTATACTGGTCGCCCGAGCGTCGGTGGTCGACCACCCGGAACGACTCTTCGACCAAGCCGTCGAAGCCCACCAGGCAGACGCGCTTGAGGAGCTGCGCTCGAGAGCCAAAGAGCCGTTCCCCGGTGTGTCGGGCGACGTGCCGCTCGGCCATGGCGCTTTCCCTATACGCCTTTGCTAACCTCTTTACAATCTTAACCTAAGATTGAGGCAGTACGTACCTTTTCCGTGCTCGGATTCGGGTTTTCGAAATCGGCTCGACAGGAGAGGTCGTCCTAGCGGACAAATCTGGCAACGTGAATCGTTTTCGAACCTTCTCGGCCGGCCTGCTTGGCTTTCTCGGCATCGCCGCAGCCACCTACGGCGCGCATCGGCTCTCCACCTCTCCCCTCCTGCCCTACTCCCTGGAAACTTGGAAAACGGCTGTCTTGTACCAGTTCATCCACGTGTTGGCGCTTCTCTCCTTGGGCCGGTATTCGAAGGGCTTTGCCGTCCCCTCTCTCTGCTTCCTCTTCGGCATCCTCCTCTTTTCCGGAAGCCTGTACGCGTGGGTCCTCAGCGGAAACGCCGGCTGGACCCGGCTTACGCCGTTCGGAGGCAGTCTCTTGGGCATCGGCTGGCTTGGGATTGCTGGCGAAGCTCTTTTTCGCAGACGGGCTCCGGAGCCTTAACCGCCGCCACCCCATGCGGGGCAGTAAAAGTTTTGCGCTTTCCCGTCGGCCTCCAGTAAGTTTCCGAGGTAGGTCTTTCCTATGAATCGATTCACAGAAAAAGCGCAGGCGGCGATCGCCGAGGCGCAAAATCTAGCCGTTCGCCACTCCCACCAGTCGGTGGACGTTGAGCATGTCTTCGAAGCCCTCTTGGCCGAAGAGCAAGGGCTCGTGCCCCGCTTGCTGGACCGTGCGGGCATCGATGTCGGCAAGCTCCGGGAGCGCTTGGGCCAGGAGCTCCAGCAGATGCCCCGCGTCTCGGGATCCAACAGCGGGGCTTATGTCACTCAGCGCTTCCGCGAAGCTTTGGTCAAAGCGCAGGAGGAGGCGAAGCGGTTAAAGGACGAATTCGTCAGCGTCGAGCACCTCATGCTGGCACTCCTGGACGAACCATCGTCCACGGTGACCGGGCGCCTGCTCCGCGAAGCCCAAATCAGCCGGGAAGCCTTTCTCCGGGCCTTGACGGAGGTGCGAGGCCATCAGCGGGTGACGAGCCCCAACCCCGAAGAGACCTACGAAGCGCTCCAGAAATATGGACGCGACCTCACCGAGCTTGCACAAAAAGGAAAGCTTGACCCGGTGATCGGAAGGGATGCGGAGGTTCGGCGCACGATTCAAGTGCTTTCCCGACGGACGAAAAACAACCCCGTCCTGATTGGAGAGCCAGGGGTCGGGAAGACCGCTATCGTCGAAGGCTTGGCGCAGCGCATCGTGGCGGCAGACGTCCCGGACAGCCTAAAAAGCAAGCGCCTCGTGCAACTCGACATGGGCGCCTTGATCGCGGGAGCCAAGTACCGAGGAGAGTTCGAGGAGAGGCTCAAGGCCGTCCTCAAAGAAGTAACCGCGTCGGAAGGACAGATCCTCCTTTTCATCGACGAGATTCACACCATGGTCGGGGCAGGCCGCGCGGAAGGGGCGATGGATGCGGGCAACATGCTCAAGCCGCTCCTTGCGCGGGGCGAGCTCCATTGTATCGGAGCCACGACTCTCGACGAATACCGAAAATATATCGAGAAGGATGCGGCCCTCGAACGGCGCTTCCAGCCCGTCCTCGTCTCCGAGCCGACCGTGGAGGATACCATTTCGATTCTCCGCGGTCTGCGTCAGCGTTACGAACTCCACCATGGGGTGCGGATTCAGGACAGCGCTCTCGTGGCGGCGGCGGTGCTTTCCCACCGCTACATCACCGATCGGTTCCTCCCGGACAAGGCGATCGATTTGATGGATGAAGCGGCGGCCAAGCTGAAGGCCGAAATGGAGAGCATGCCCGAGGAGCTCGAAGGGCTGGAGCGGCGCGTTCTTCAGCTCGAAATCGAAAAGGAAGCTCTTCGCAAAGAACGGGATGACGCTTCGAGAAAACGCTTGGAAATCCTGGAGGGAGAGCTCGCCAACCTGCGCAGTGAGCGGGACCAGATTCGAGCCCGATGGCAAGAGGAGAAGGGATCGATCGGCGGCCTGCAAAAAGTGCGCGAGGAGCTCCAAACCGCGGAACACGAGATGGAGATGGCCCAGCGCGCCTACGACCTCAACCGAGTCGCTGAGCTCCAGTACGGAAAAATTCCCGAACTGAAGCGGCGGCTCCAGGAGCTGGAGGAAAACCTCGCCAAGGGACAGGCCGACGGAGGGCTCCTTCGAGAAGAGGTGACTCCGGAGGAGATCGCGGAGGTCGTGGCGCGATGGACCGGGGTTCCCGTCTCCCGGCTCCTGGAGGGAGAAAAGGATAAGCTGCTCCGGCTCGATTCCCTCCTCCATCAGCGCGTCGTCGGCCAGGACGAGGCCGTGTCGGCGGTGGCCGACGCCGTGATCCGCGCGCGCTCCGGCCTCAAGGATCCCAAGCGGCCGATCGGCTCGTTCTTCTTCCTGGGACCGACGGGCGTGGGGAAGACCGAGCTCGCCCGGGCATTGGCGGAAGCGCTCTTCGACAGCGAGGAGAACATGATTCGGCTCGATATGAGCGAATACATGGAAAAGCACCAGGTCGCCCGCCTGATCGGCGCCCCTCCGGGATACATTGGATTCGAAGAGGGAGGACAGTTGACCGAGGCAGCGCGGCGCAAGCCGTACAGTGTGATTCTCGTCGACGAGGTGGAGAAGGCCCATGCCGATGTCTTCAACGTCTTTCTCCAGATTCTGGATGACGGTCGGCTTACCGACAGCCAAGGTCGCACGGTAGATTTTCGCAACACGATCATCATCATGACTTCCAACATTGGAAGCATCTACCTGACCGAAGGAATCGGACCCTCGGGTGAGATTCCGGAAGCGGTGCGCAGCCGCGTCATGGACGAGCTCCAGGCTCATTTCCGGCCGGAGTTTCTCAACCGCCTCGATGAGATCGTGCTCTTCAAGCCGTTGCAACTGCCCCAACTCCAGAAAATCGTTGACCTGCAGCTCGAGGAGTTGCGCAAACGCCTCGCCGAGCGATCGATCACGCTGGAGTTGACCGCCGCCGCGAAGCAACATCTGGCCGAGATGGGCTATAGCCCCATCTACGGAGCCCGTCCGCTCAAACGAGTCATCCAAAAAGAACTGGAGACCCCGCTCTCGCGCAAGATCGTCGCGGGAGAAATTGCGGAGGGCACCGCGCTCTCCGTCGATTTTTCCGATGGGCAGATCGTCTTCGGCGGGATACCGGAGGCTGCGGCGTGAAGCGATTTCCTCGACTCTTGGCACGGCCAAGCGACCTAGGGGAAGTGCAGCAGGGCTTGTCCTCCCTCTCCTTCCTGCTCGAGGAGACCGCGGCACACTATGTGGCGCGCCTGCAGAGAGAGATCCGGCAGCTCACGTTGACCGCCCGAGAGTTGGAGCATCTGGAAGACCATGCGGGGAAGAGAGGACAGAGGCTCCTGGCCAAGGCAGCCGCCAAGCTCGAATCCTTGCCGATCGCTCCGGAAAAGGGCCGACGGAAGGACTTGCGAAAGATCGACCGGTTGATTGGAGAACTCGAAGAGCTTCTGGAGGAAGCCGCGCGAGTCGACGGAGCACCTTCTCCATGACGACCGGACCGCTTCTCTCTCCTGTTGGACGTCATCAGGAGCTTCCCCCGGCGCAAAGATGCCGGGAGACGACTCCGGCTTTGCCGCGCTACGCCGCCTTCGACATCGGAAGCAACTCGATCAAGTTCCTCGTGGCCGAATGGGACGGAGCCGATCTTCAGACGCTCGATCATCGCAGTTCCACCACCCGCCTCGTCGAAGGGGTCCTCACCACCGGAGAGCTGGCGGAAGACGCCGTGGAGCGGACCGAGACGGTGCTTCGGGATCTACGGAAGGCAGCCGATCAGTGGCAAGCTGATCGCCGCATCGCGGCGGCCACCAGCGCCGTTCGCGATAGTCGAAACCGGAAGCAGTTCCTCAAGCGGATCAGCGGGTTACTGGATTGTCCGGTTCTCCTGCTTTCCGGGGAGGAAGAGGCGGAGATCACCTTTCACGGCGTAGCCGCCGACCCATTCCTGCAACACCGAGAGCTCCTTGTTACGGAGGTCGGCGGCGGAAGCTCGCAATGGACGCAAGGCGGGGAAGGAGCGATTGAAGCCCGCTTGAGCGCACCTCTGGGCTGTATTCGCGTTCGCGATCGATTCGTCTCCGGATACCCGATCGGGGGCAAGTGCCTGGCCTCGATGCTCCTCACCCTGGAAAAGCAGCTTAAGGAGGCCCTCCGCGACTTTTCCGCGCGTAATCGCACCCTGGTTGCCGTCGGGGGCACGGCCACCGCCCTGGCTGCGCTGGTGCAGGAGCTGCGGCAATTCGACGGGGAAAAGATCCATCTTTTCTCCGTCTCTGCGGACACGATCCAGCGCATCTTGGAAAAACTCTCTCGATCAGAACTGGCTCGATTACAAGCCCTTCCCGGGGTTCCCGCAAAGCGGGCGGATATCTTTCTTCCCGGAGTCGCCGTCCTCTTTTCGACGCTTGCCGCCTTGGACATCGATCGATTGACCGTCAGCGTGCGCGGTCTTCGCCACGGATTGATCGAGCGACTGCGAAAAGCCTAACCACTCATCCTTTACCAAGGGAACCTCACCATGCACAAAGTCATTTTTCACCCGCACGATGCCCCGGAATCCTTTCTTTCTCCCGCTTACGCGCGGAGGGCGATGAGCAAGCCCGCACCGAGCCATCGGCTGCCGGACGGCGAAATGACTCCGGAGGTTGCCTATCAACTCATTCATGACGAGCTTCTGCTCGACGGGCAGGAGCGGCTCAACCTTGCGACCTTCGTGACGACCTGGATGGAAAAGGAGGCCCGCGATCTCCTGGCGGAAAGCTTCCCCAAGAACCTGATCGACAAGGACGAGTATCCCCAGACCGCCGAAATCGAGCAGCGCTGCGTGAGCATTCTGGCCCATCTCTTTCACGCCCCCGCAGCTGAGAACCCGATGGGGACCTCGACGATCGGCTCCTCGGAAGCAGCGATGCTGGCAGGCCTCGCACTCAAATGGCGATGGCGGAAGCGGCGGATGGCCGCGGGCTTGCCCGCAGACCGGCCCAATCTCGTCATGGGGACGAACGTTCAGGTCGTCTGGGAAAAGTTCTGTCGCTACTTCGAGGTCGAGCCGAGGCTGATCCCCATGACCCCCGGCTGCTACGTCACGACGCCGACCGGCGTCTCCACCTATGTCGACGAAAACTCAATCGGGGTGATCGGCATTCTGGGCACCACGATGACCGGGGAGTACGAGCCGATCGAGGCGATTCATGACGAACTGGTCCGCTGGGGCCAAGCCAAGGGATGGGAGGTTCCTCTGCATGTCGATGCCGCAAGCGGGGGATTTATCGCTCCGTTCCTTGAGCCGCACCTGCGGTGGGACTTCCGCTTGCCTCTGGTCCAGTCGATCAACGTTTCGGGTCACAAGTACGGTTTCGTCTATCCCGGCGTGGGCTGGGTTCTCTGGCGTTCGCAGGAAGCCGTGCCCGAAGAGCTGATCTTTCGCGTCAACTATCTCGGGAGTGAGATGCCGACTTTCGGCTTGAACTTCTCTCGCTCCGGCGCACCCGTCGTCGGCCAGTACTACAATTTTCTCCGACTTGGTCGCGCGGGTTACACTCGCATTCTGCAATCGATGCGGGAAACCGCCCTCTTTCTTTCCGACCGGATTGCGAAAATGGGGCCCTTCGATCTCGTCAGCGACGGCTCTCAAATCCCCGCCTTCGCTTTCCAGTTCAAAAACCAGCCTTCCGAGGCGGCATTCGACCTCTCCGAGAAGCTGCGCGAGCGTGGATGGCAAGTGCCCGCCTACACGATGCCTCCCAATGCGGAAGCGGTTGCGGTTCTTCGCATCGTGGTTCGAGAGGGATTCTCCCGAGACATGGCCAACCTTTTCCTGGCCGACCTCGAGCGGGCTCTCGGCTCACGGGAGGGAACATCGACCGTCCGTCCCGGAAGACGGGCTACTCGGTTTTTTCACTGACGGCGAGCGGGTGAAGGGAATCGAACCCTCGCATGCAGCTTGGAAGGCTGCCGTTCTGCCATTGAACTACACCCGCGCAACGCCCTCCGCCTGGGCCCTGTAGGATTTGAACCTACGACCTTCTGATCCGTAGTCAGACGCTCTAATCCGCTGAGCTAAGGGCCCGACGACTGAAACTCCATCATGCACCAGGCAGCGGGCTTGGCAACCCGTTTTTCTTCTTCTCACTCTTTGAAAGCGGAAAAGAAGAGCGCGCTACGGCCGGTCTGCGACATGCACGGCTTCCTTCTTTCCCCCCACTCCTCCGGGGCGCAAAAAAAAATCGGCACAAGACCTCCACGGCACCCCTGTGCGGTATAAGGCGATACGGTCCAGGGTTTCGCGCACGTATTTCCGCGTCTTCGGAAAGTCGATCCGCGAGAGGAAAGCGCGAGCGCTCCTCGGCCGCGCCGGGTCAACCCAGCGAACGGCGTTGCGTCGCCCCGCATTATATTCGGCAAGAGCAAAGGCGTACGGATTGTCGGTATCCTGCCAGTGGCGAAGTGCTCGCGCGAGATACCAGCCTCCGGCCAGGATGTTGATCTGAGGATCGGCGAGCTGCTCGGGCCGGAAGTCCGCGCGCTTCTCGCTCCGCGCCCAATCGAGCGCGGTCGTCGGCCGCACCTGCATGAGGCCGAGCTCTCCGACACGTCCGACCTTATTAAGGCGAAAGCCGGTCTCCTGCCAGATGACCGCACGGATCAGCAGCGGATCGACGCCGTAGCGCTGGCTGGCCACCCGGATCTGCGCGTCATAGCGGCTATCGGTCCGCTCGAGCGAACTTCGCCAGGCCCAAAAGAGGAGCAGAGAAAGGGAAAGCAGAAGGGCAACCCACAGAAACGCCCGGCGCACTACCTTATTTTCCGTCTGCCCCCGGGCCAAGCAAGCCTATTGTCCTATCCATCCGAGAAGCATGCTACAAAAGCTTGCCGCCGGTCGCCACCGGGGAAGAGAATATGGCTTGAACGATGAAACCCTCCGAGCGCTCCCGTAAAAAGCAGAGTCATCCCAGCCAAAGGCGCGGAAAGTGGACCGCCGCGCCGGGAAAAGAATCGGCAGCCCTTCCCAGCAAGCCCGAGCTGCAAGAGATGGCCAACGAGGCACTCCAAGCCTCAGAGGAAAAACCTGGGCGTACCCGGAAGGTTTCCGCTCGACCCGCCGTCCCCCGTCGGAAGACTCCGCCTCCCGCTTCGGCAGAGATCCGGCGCAAGATCGTCTTTGTCGCGGCGGAGTGCGCCCCCTTGGCCAAAGTCGGAGGGGTAGGCGATGCGGTAGAGGGACTGGCGCTGGCTCTCGCCCGACGAGGTCACGACGTGCGCGTGATCCTTCCCTTTTATGCCGGAATCGACCGGGCGAAGGCAGCCGCCCGCCTCCTCGGCTCGTGCTGCGTTCATATGGGGGCCGGGCAGGAGCAGTGGATCGCCGTCTGGGAAACTTTTCTCGGGGCCGAGCGGGTTCCCGTCTGGCTCGTGGAATATCAGAGCTATTTTGGCCGATCCGGCGTCTACGACGAGCCGAGCGGAGAGTATGACGACAATGCCTTCCGATTTGCCCTCTTGTCCAAGGCGGCCCTCGAAATCTGCAAATCCTTGGCATTCATTCCCGATATCTTTCATGTCCACGACTGGCCTGCCGCCCTCGTGCCGGTCTTCTTGAAAGCCTGGCCGCATCTCCTCTCGCCCTTTGGCAGGAGCGCAAGCGTTCTGACGCTGCATAATGTCGGACACCAAGGAAAGTATGGATCGGTCGTCCTGCCCTATCTCGGCTTAGATTGGGAGAGATTCCGGCCGGATTTCATCGAAGACCACGGTGAGGTCAACCTGCTCAAGGCAGGCGTGCATGACGCCGACCTTCTCACCACCGTCTCTCCGGCCTACGCCGAAGAGATCCAGGAGACGGTCGGCGGCTGCGGGCTCGCACCGTTTTTCGCGCGGCGGAAGGCCGATCTTCACGGAATCCTGAACGGCGTTGACGAGGCGCGCTGGGAACCGACCACCGATCCCCTTCTTCCTGCGAACTTTTCCGCGCAAGACTTGGCGGGGAAAGCCCGCTGCAAGGAAGCGCTTCAACGGAGGCTGGGCCTACCGGGAAGGCCCGACCTGCCGCTCTTCGCGATGGTGAGCAGGCTCCACCTCCAGAAAGGCATCCATCTGGTCCGTGACGCGTTGCCTTCGCTTCTCCGCGAGGAGTCGATCCAATGCATTTTCCTAGGAACGGGAGAACGGGAGTTCGAGGAGTTCCTCCGCTGGCTGGCGCGCGAGTTCCCCGACAAGGTCGCCGCTTCGATTGGATTCTCCGAGGAGCTGAGCCATTGGATCTTTGCGGGAAGCGACTTCTTTCTGATGCCCTCCCTCTACGAGCCCTGCGGCTTGAGCCAGCTCTACGCGATGCGCTACGGCTCGATCCCTGTCGCACGAGCGACGGGAGGGATCAAGGACACGGTGATCGATCTGAAGGATCCGGCACGCAAGGGGACGGGGCTGCTCTTCTTCGAGCCGACGGGAGAGGGGGTCGGCTCCGCCTGCCGTCGGGCGATCAAACTCTGGAAAAAGTCGCCGTCGACCGTGGCCGCGC